>CAYNFH010000144.1:0-17265 GCA_964396385.1 uncultured Chthonomonadaceae bacterium
CGACAGTGGCAAGTAACCACAATGTGGGAGCGTGTTCCCACATTGGCATGGAATGCAACCAGAGTTATCCATGCGTGCAGGCAACTGATTGGTCTCCTGCTCGCTCGTCGCATGGCCAGATCTGTACTCCGGCAACAGGAGTGAACAGCCTCCCCCAGCATTGGGGGTCCGGGGGGCACCGCCTACGGAGCAGGGCCGAATCGCTCTCCCTCCGGAATTGGCCGTAAGAGGACAAATCTGGCGCGGATCGCGCCAATTTGACACGCGCGTGTCAAATTACCGCAGCCCCGTGTGCGGAGGCATGCCACGACGTGTACGGCATCTCGCTGGAGGAGATGGAGGAACGCTGGAAACGTGGAGCGGATTCCGCCGAAGGGCCGCTGTCCGCCCACATGGAGCCGCCAGTCCCAGCGACGTTCCCACAGTCCTAACCGACTCCGAGAGCAGTCCGGATTTGTAGGAGCAGGGGATAGGTGATTGCGTCGCAGAGAATCAGGGGGTCCCAGCCGGAGATATCAGCCAGGTCGAACCAGCCCACTTCAGATATGCAGTACTTGGCGGCGGCTTCCGGTTCCGGCTCATAACCCGGCGTTTCGTCACCACCGGTCACTGAACAGAGATAGGTGTTGAGCGTCTCGTAGTAGCCAATCGGGTCGGGATCCACCGTCAGAAGCCGCACCACGCTCACCTCCAGGCAGGTCTCCTCGCGCATCTCCCTCCGTACGCACTCCTCCTCGGTCTCGCCCGGCTCCATGCCGCCGCCGGGCAGGAGCCAGTAAGTGCGGCCATCCTCGAAGTGCCGCTGCTGAATGAGCAGGATACGGCCGTCCCGAAGGATAGCGCCCTGGCAGCGGACCGAGCCCGGACCGAGGACGGGAGTCTGGGTTGCGCTCACTCGGGGCGCCTGGAATCCGGCGGCCGCAGCGGGGCGACGGGCTGCAGGATCTTGCGGCGCTCCGGCGTGAGGCGGTCCAGGAGGGCTTGCGAGTACTCGTAGCCGAACCGGGTGGCCGCCCAGCTCACCCCATACCGGTAGATGATCACGCGGCGCTCGCCGGGGTTGGTGCGGCTGCTTCCGCCGTGCATGATGCCGTCCACAAAGAGCAGCGCGTCGCCCTTCTTCATGTGGACGGGAATTGCGCCCGGCAGATGGTCCATGCGGTCTCCACGGGCGTAGTCGCCGGCGAGCGGGTGCGGGAAGTTGGACTTGTGGGAGCCGGGGACCACCATGGTGGGGCCGTCTCCCTCCCCGATGTCCGTCAGCGCCAGCAGGATGTTGCATTGACCGCAGCGGAAGACGCCATGCCGGTACCCGTATGCGCCCCGCATGGCGCCGCGGAACCCGCCGGAATGCACCGGATGGTGCCCGCCGGAGGTGCGGATGGAGGCGATGCACTCGTCGATGAAGAGCCCCTGGACGTAGCTCTCCTGCTCCCCGCAGTACCGGCGGACGTGGTTGATCCAGCCCGGATGGTCGATGAGCCGCTCGAACGGCTCGCCGGCCTCCACGCAGTTGTGCAGCTCGAACCCCGTGTCGTCCGTGTAGTCCCGGCACTGGGCGTTGCCCCACCACTCGCCGCGCTTCAGCGGCGGAAACTCATCGAAGGCCCGATTAAGGTCCTGTACCAGCTCCGGCCCAACGGCCCCCTCCAGCAGCAAATACCCGCGCAGGTCGAAGAAGAAGTCGTCAACCGGAGTTGGATTGCGGGGTTCCAAAGCATCACTCCGCCGCCGCTTCGCCTTCGCGCTTCTTGACCGCGATGCGGCGGGGCTTCCCGGCCGGCTTCTCCCGCCCGCCGTCACCATCCGGCTGCGCTTTGCGAGCCTCCGTCTCTTTGCGGGCCTTCTCCAGCTCCGCCGCCTTGGCCATCTCCGCCCGCGCCGTCAGGAAGGACGCGAGCTGCTCCTCCAGTGTCTCCGGCGGGGCGGTGGACGCCTTGCGGGCGCGCGTCTCCGCCCATTCGCGCATGTAGGCGATCTTCTCGCGCATCGTCATGGAGAGCGGGACGGTAGCGCGGACCGCCTTGAGGACCATCTCCGTGGTGAGGTCCGTGCCCACGTCGAACGCGTCGTACAGCGCCTCCACCACCGCCTGCTCGATCTCCGCGCCGCTGAAGCCGGGTGTCGCCTCCGCCAGCGCGTTGAGGTCGAACTTGGCCGGGTCCCGTTTGCGCTTGCCGATGTGGATGCGGAAGATCTCCTCCCGCTCCGCCTTGCCGGGCAGGTCAATGAAGAAGATCTCGTCGAAGCGGCCCTTGCGCAGGAGCTCGGGCGGGAGCGACTCCACCTGGTTCGCGGTGGCGACCACGAACACCGGCACCGTCTTCTCCTGCAGCCAGGTGAGAAAGGTGCTGAACACGCGCGACGTGGTGCCGCCGTCCGTGGATCCCGAGCTCGCCGTTCCCGAGAATCCCTTCTCGAGCTCGTCCAGCCACAGCACGCAGTTGTGGGTGACTACGCCATTCGCGATGAAGGTGTGGGGACCGTCACATGCAAGGTCATAAACGTACTCCGGCGGGTCCGCAGGCGTCACCGACTCGACACGGCTCCAGCCGACGGGGCTCTTCACAAGTTGCTGGAGGCACTGGAGCTCCTGGGTGTTTCCCCCGCGCTCTGAGGCAACCCGGACTAGCTCTGCAGTGATACGCTTCAGTCGCTCACGGCTAGGATGACCATGATTGCGCTCGTAGTAGTTGATGAGTGAGGAGGTTGCCGATTCGACGTGATGAGACATCACGCCAACCGACTTCCGAGCGCGCAAGAGGAGCTCCCCCACAGGAATCACGTCTGTGCGATCCTTGGGCTCAGAAGTAACCGGCCGTCGGAGCCACTCTTCCATCCGCATCTTCCTGCAGGGATGGTCTGAGCCAATCTCCGCAATGAACCGGCGGACGTTAGCGTATCCGGTTATCTCAATGTTGGCGCTACGCGGGTTGGTGGCGAGGAAGCCTACGCGGTGCAAGACCGATCGGACCCGGAGGTTCTCTGGAGTTCGCTTGGAAGTAAGGACCACCTTTGGATCTTTGGCATCCGAGGCCGCGATGTAGCCGTCCCCGTCGAAGTATCCCCGAACCCAGGCACGAAGGAAAGACGCCGGCATGCTAAGAAGCCGGGCATTGACGTTTCGGAGCACCCTGTTGAGCAGCAAGTTATTCGCGTGCGTCGCGTAGCAGGGACGGAAAACGCTGGCATCGGTTGTGCCTGGCAGGCAGGAGGTCTTGGACGGAAAGTCATTGAGCCTGGTGACCGGCACAACTCCGAATTCATTGTGCAGGATCTCCGCGAAGCGGCGGTGGAGCATCGGATCCGTGTTCACAAATCCTATTCCACTCCGCTTGCCGAGATAGCCGTCGCTGGAGATCAGGCCGAGTAGATAACCTATCGCCTCGTTGAGTGATGGTGGCAATCTGTGGAGAACGCTGTCTGTTGTTCCACCGCGACCCAGAACTACCTTGTGGAGCTGAGTCAAGCTTGGATAACGCGACAGGTCTGCGAGCTCTTGGATCTTAACGTACGTTGCTCCGCGCGTGCGTGCGGCGTAGCGCCGCTGCGGCGTATTCACCTCTGCACGAGCATACTCCAGAGCGTCGTCCGAATAGAGCCGAGTCTCAGGCGGGAGGAGATCCACAACACGCGGATATGTTTCTGCCGTTGGAATCCGGCGCGGCACGGCAATGTAGTCGCCAGCCCTGAGTGCATCTGTCCGGATCCAACGCAGCTCTCCGTCCCGGAGCACCGGATGCTGGTGGTTGCCGGTCGCCTGAAGGTGGGCGTGCTTTAGCCGAACCGTGAACAGGTCGGGCGCCGGGCGGCGGGTAATGGCACGGACACGCACGGGCCGAAGCTGCAGGTCGTCCGTCATCGCGAGCACTTCCAACGCATCCGTGCCTGACTCGTACAGCGCCTCAATGGTCTGCTCAGAGCCATCTGCCAGTGTGACCCGCGTATCTCCCGGCACGCATGGGGCCACCGATTCCGCCACCCGGATGGCCTTGCGCATGTTCTCCTCAGAGGAGCCCACGATTCCCGCGAATATCTTGCCCACGTCGAGCCGAAGCAGGGGCAGCCGCCACTGGGCGCCGACCGCTTTGGCGCTCAAGCTCTTGCCGCAGCCCTGCACGCCCAGGAGCAGGATCCCCTTGGGCTCCGGCAGCCCGAACTCCCGCGCCTTGTCGCTGAAGGCCACCGTACGCTTGTCCATCCAGTCCTTCAGAATGTCCAGCCCGCCCACGTCCCCGAACCGCTCGTCCGCCGGGTAGTACTCCAGGATGCCGGACTTGCGGATGATCTGCTCCTTCTCCGTGAGGATCACGTCCACGTCAAAGGTGCGCTTCTGGACCAGGGACTTCGCGAAGACGTTTTCGGCCTCCATCGCCGTGAGGCCTTGGGCCGCCTTGAGCACCTGCTCGCGCTCCTCCGGCGTCAGGTCGGTATCCACATTGGGGGCGTCGCGCACGGAGCGGATGATGTCGTCCAGCAGCTTGCCCAGCTCATCGACGGTCGGCAGCCCGTAATCCAGGACCGTGACCTCCTTCTCCAGCTCCGGTGGGAGCTTGAGGATGGGCGCGAGGATCACCAGGTTCTTGAAGCTGTTCTTCAGCGCCAGGGTCAGGTCGCGGAGCCGGCGGGTGACGTTGAAGTCCGTGATAAAGGCGTGGAAGTCCTTCAGCAGGAAGATGGCCTGATCCGGTGAGTTGGCAATGTTGTCCAGCGCAACGAGCGGCTCGCGCGTGGTGTGGTCGCGCTGGCCGGTGGAGGTGGCGAAGCCCTGGGTCACGGTCCAGATGTTCAGCTTCTTGCCGCGCTCGCGCGCAATGGCGCGCAGCGCATCCTCTACGCGCTTCTCCTCCCAGGAAACCACATAGATGAGGGGGTAGCGCGCGCGGATGAGAGTCTCGAGCTCGATATCGGTTCGGGTTGGCATGATGGAGTAGTAGGTGTTCAGGTGTTCAGGTGTTCAGGTCCGGATCCGGACTCCGTGTCGTAGAAGATACTCTCTACCTCCGCATCGCTGAACGCGTTCGACGGGCCGTCCCACGCCAGGGAGCCGTCTCTGAGCGCGATGATGCGGTCGCAGTATCGACGGGCGGCGCGGATATCGTGCAGGCTCAACAGCAGGGTAGCCTCGCGCTCCTCCCCCAGCCGGACCAGCAGCGAGAGCACTTCGTCCGCGGTCCGGACGTCCAGATTGGCGGTAGGCTCGTCTCCCAGGATGAGGGGCGCCTCCTGCACCAGCGCGCGGGCGATAGCTACCCGCTGCTTCTGGCCTCCGGAGAGCTGCCGCACGATGCGCTCCTCGTAGCCGGCGAGCCCCACGTCCTTCAGGGCCTGGCGAGCTCGCGCTACGTCCTGCGCGGGGAATAGCCTGGCCAGGCTGCGCAGCGTGGGGGTGTAGCCCAGCCGGCCCACCAGCACGTTAGTGAGGACCGAGAGTCGCTCGATCAGCGCGAACTCCTGGAAAACCATCCCGACGCGCCGCCGCAGCCGCATCTTCCGAGCCTCGGACAGAGCGGTCACTTCCTGGCCGAGCACCGTTACTTCGCCTTCGCTCGGCGTGAGCAGCCCGTTGATAACGCGGAGAAGCGTGGACTTGCCCGCTCCGGAGGGGCCGATGAGCGCCACCCGCTCGCCGGCCTCTATTGTAGCTGAGATTCCACGGAGGGCGCGCCGGTCCCCGGCATAGGTGTGGGAGACGGAGTCGAGGAGGATGGCCGGTGGAGATTGTGTGGGAGTGTGGGCGTGTGGGCGTGTGGGGGTAAAGGCAGAGTCGGCGGAGTCGTTCACCTCCTCGCTCCCATACTCCCATACTCCCACACGCGCACACTCAGCATGGCTACTTCTTCTTATCCAGGCTGGTGAGGTCCAGATGGAGACTGGCGGCCTTCTCCCGCACGGAGTCGAAGAGCGCGTCGTTCGGCGGCACCTCCTTGTCATTCGGGGCCTTGAGCATGGCCGCGCGGCCCTGGGGGTCCGTGTTCATGTCCGTGAACGCCTGCTTTAGCTTCTGTACGTCTGCGGGGTCCATGTCTCCTCGTGCCACGTAGATGCCGTTCGGGATCTCCTCCGTGTGGGCGATGACGCGCATCTGCCTCGCCTTCTCCGGCTGGTTGCGATAGGCCACCAGGAAGACGCTCTCGTACGCGCAGCCGGCGTCAGCTGCGCCGTTCTCCACGGCCTTCACCACCATGTTGGCGTCGCCCGCGTTGAAGTACCGCTTGAGGTCCGTCAGCTTCACCCCGTGCTTCTCCAGAAGGCGCAGCGGGAGGAGGTAGCCGGAGGTGGAGCTGGGATCCCCAAAGGCCACCGTCTTGCCCTTGAGGTCCTTCACGGTCTTGATGGGGCTGTTCGCTTTGACGAAGATAATGCCGGTGTAGGTGAGCTTGCCCAGCACGTACGGCATCGCCAGCGGGATGACCTTCATCTTGGCCGTGGCGAGGGCGTAGGGGAGCGGGCTGAGATAAGCGACGTCCACCTGCCCCGTCTGGAGCGCGGCGAGCACGCCGGCATAGTCCACCACGTTCAGGAACTTGCCGTGCGGCTTCCCGAGCTTCCGGGCCAGGTAGTCGGCCATCGGGGTGTACTCATCGTTGAGCTTATCCGCCGCCTCGTAGGGCACAATCGTAAGCGTGAGGGTATCGCCGATGGGGCGGGTGGCGCCGCTGCCTGACCCGGCGGCCGAGCCGCCCTTGGGGCCGCAACCAAGCAGCAACAGGAGGACCACGGACCACAGACCGCGGACCGCGGGAGACGGAAGACGGAGGACCGAGGACGGGCGGATTCTATGCATAAGATCTCGTGGGTGGCTCTTTCACCGCGTGTGAAGCTCGGCGAATTATAGACGCGGGAGTCCGGGAGCGTCAAGGGTGGAGCGGACCTGCGGTTGACAGCCGTTTGGCGCCATCGTAGTGGGTGCAGGGCCAGGAGGTTGCGTATCACCTGACGAGCCGCTCTCACCTGCGGAGAGTTGTCCGCTACGTGCAGAACCAGAAGCACCACCATGCCGCGGCCACGGTGTGGCCGGAGTGGGAGGAGACGGGAACGGACGACAACGATCGCGAGGCCTGAGGATCGCGGGCGCCGGCCGCCCGCCCGGCAGTGGAAATGCCGGGCTAATGTCAACCGTCCTATCGGACGGGCGGGTCAGAATCGGTTTGTTGGAACGGAGAGTCCCTCAAGAGCGTGGCAGTTCTGTCCGTCCGATAGGACGGTTCCACATAGCCAGGAGATTGTCTACCTCCTGGCGCCTACGAGCGCGGACTCTGTCCCGTCCAACCGGCTCAACTGGCGGGCAGACGGGCTCCGCACCTGCCTTACATCTGGGCCAGCCTACGTCGACGTGAGTCGCGGCCGCACGGTTACGGGTGACGGGGAGTGGGAAGCAGCCGGCGGAAGGCGGCCAAGATTCCACCCAGTCGGCCCGGCTCAGGCTCGGGCCGCCATTCGTCCTCCTCCAGGTCAGCGGAGCGGAGGAGGGTGTCTGAGTCGTCGTCCGGGGCGGAGGCGGCGGGACGCAACAGCACCGAGTCCTCGGCCGCCTCGGATGGGCGGAGCAGGGTGGCGCGATCGTGCCAGAGCTGGGCGGTAGCGTGGGCCTCGGCGCGCAGGTCGCTCAGGAAGTTGCGCTGCTCCCACAGCAGGAACCGTTCCGGGTCGAAGCGGAGCACGCGTGAGAGGGATTCAAGCGCCTGGATTCGGTCGGCCGCAGTAAAGGACTGCTCGCGAAGGACGAGCCTGCCCAGAGCGCGGGGAGAGCCCATTGCGCGCATCGCGGAGCGCGCCTGTGGTCCCGCGTCCCTATCGCCGCGGGCCGCCATGCGGCAGAGTGGAGTGATGCCGCGTGCGTCGCGGATACGGCCGAGCGCGAGAGCGGCGGACCGGCGCTGCCGGATGCGGGTGCCGTGGTCCAGCAGGTCGGCCAGCATGGGAGCAACGCTGGGATGGCGGCACTCCGAAAGGGCGCCGATGGCGAGACCGGTGAAGCGGCGCTGGGTGAGAGCCTGGCGGTAGAGTACCTCCAGCACCTCGTCTCCGCCAATCCGCGCCAGCGACCGGGCGACGCGCTCGTATACCACGCGGTTATCGGCGGAATTCAGGTGCCGAACAAGAGCGGGGACCAGGAGAAGCCGTGGAATCCGCTCCATCTCTCGCCGCGCCTTACGCCACGCGGCACTCTCCCGTGTGACGGCGATGACGCTGGCGAGGTAACGAAAAGTCTCCGCGATGCGATCCGCATCTACAGAAGGGGAGTCTGCGGAACGGCGGTCCGAAGTCGGGGGACCGAGGTCCGGTCCGGGATCGCCGCGTGGCCCTGTGGCTCCATCGCCGCTTCGGTCCGTCCCCCGTCCTCCGTCCCCCGTCGTTCTCATTGGGGCAGGTCCTTGCCCATGATCACGTAGGTGGGCTCGGAATACCCTGGGTGCGTGCGATACTCCATGACTCGATAGCCGAGCCGCTCGTAATAGGCGCGGTTGCGCGGCAGGGCGAGCCGCGTGCCCAACGTCACGCTGTGGATGCCCAAGTCGCGGGCGCGGCGCTCCACGTGCTCGATGAGCCGCCGCGCGATCCCCTTGCGCCGGTGCTCCGGGACCACGGCAAGGCGGAATAGGTAGAGTCGCGCGGGCCGTGGCTCGTAGAACACGCATCCAGCGGGAATACCGTCCACCGTCGCGAGCACCACGGAAGACGTCTCCATGGCGGAGAGCAGGCGCTCGCGGGTCTCGTTCGGGGCGGAGGAGGGCGGGTCGATGGCCCCGCGGTACTCGTCAAACGCCCGGTGGATGATGTTCAGGACTGTATCGATCTGCCCCGGCCCGACCTCCCGGAGCGCGATCTCCTCGGGTGGGCTCATGCTGGGCCGGAGGCCGCGTCGGCCGGGCGGACCAGTCCCTCCGGGCTTCGGTGAGGCCCGGCAGCCGGGTGCAGGAGGCTCTGATCCGCCGGAGTGGCGGCCGGATGGAGCAGCGTAGTTTGGTCCCGCAATATACTCTCGGCTTCGCGCGCCCGCTCGGAGACATCCGCCTGATTCCCGCGGGCCATTCGTTCCAATTCGCGCAGCGCGTCAAAGTGCAGGACCTGAGCGGCCTGAGCGATCACTCTCACGCGCTCCGTTGGGTCTAGACTGTCCTCCATCAGTACCGGCCTGATAACGTGATCAGGCCGGCCCAGCCCTTGTAGATACTGAATGGCGTCGGTGTTGATCACGCAGTGTGGATCCGCTGCCATGTGGCAAAGCGGACCAATAGCTAGACCCGGCGCGCGTCGCAATAGGCCCTGAGCTGCCGCGGGCCGCTGTACGCGTGTCCCGTTCAGGAGAATGTCGAGAAGCGCCGGAACGACTGATGCATGGCGACAATCTGCCAGGGCGTTTACCGCAGCGGCCGAGAAGCGCTGCTGCCGCCTGACGTGCTGGATGAGCGACTCAGCCGCGTTCGGAATGGCCAGGTGAGCCATGGACGTGGCGAGGCGATAGTAAGTCCGATAGTCGGAAGCCGAATCCATGCGCCGGATGAGCTCCTCAACGACTAGATCTCCATACTCCTTGAGCGCCGAATCTATGTCTTGCTGCATCCCCAGGAGCTCGGGCAGCCTGCCGCGTCCAGATCCGGAGTCCGGTGCGGTTACCGTGTTAACGAGGAGATAGACCAACTCCCTTCGGCGAACTTCTTCCTGCACTTGCTCCTGTCTCTGCTGGTACGAAGCCATGGCCGCGGTCACTTGCGATTCACTTAGAGACTCCAAAACCTGAGCGTGGCGGAAGAGGCGGCGGGCGCGCTCCGAGAGCCCTTCCCACATGTCACGCCGGATGGAGGGCGCCTGCTGCTCAAACCGGTACCAGGAGCGCACATAGACCAGCGCGATATTTGGCCGGGATCGCAGCCCGCGGTTCGGCGTGCCCCGGTGCCACATGCGCAGGTCGCGGATGATGGCATCGCCTGCCTTCATGAGCATCCGCTGAGAGACCATTCTGGAGGCCAGCTCCTGGATGTCGCCGCGCCCGTCCCACAGATGGGTGCCGCCGGGCCAGATCTCCAGCGGGCCGTTCTCCTCTGTCACGTCCACAAGCGGGATGTTGAGCACCAGGCCATAGGGCGGAAGCGAATGCCGAGCCTCCGGAAAGAGCAGGCGCGTGTCGGAGTGCACCCGCTGGTAGTCCGAGCCGGGCAGCGGCGTGTCGGAAGCGAAATAGACGCACTCGATGTCGGGCCCCAGCACCTGACCTGCAATCTCCAGCACGGCGTCGTTCTCGTAGAGCGTGGAGTTGGCGAACGGCGGCTCGAACGGCAGGTACATCTGGTAGCGGTTCGCGCCCCGGTTGCTGGGCTCGCTCCGCATGCGCTCCTCCAGCAGTGCATCGAACGCGTCGCGCATCCGGCTCACCAGGGCCGGCTTTAGCAAGCCGGGGAGGAGCGTGTAGCCGTTGACCCGGATCTGATCGGCGGCGTCCGCGGCACCGTGAACTGCGGGGGTGTTTTCTGGCACGAGTGTCGCCTCCGGCTGGACGGGTGACGGTAGACGGTGGACGGACGGATTCCGAATTCAGTCCGTCATCCGTCTTCCGTCATCGGTCATCCTACCACATCCCGCGGCGGCGGAGCCAGAGAAGGGCCAGGCCCGTCAGGAGACCCGTGAAGAGCATAACGATCCAGAATCCCACATAGACGCCCCCGATCCGGGTGAACTGGAAGGGGATGCCGCGCACGTTCATACCCCACGCGCCGTAGACCGCGCCGGCCGCCGCTTCGCAGATTCCCACCACGGTCAGCACCTTCATCGTCTCATTCAGGCTATTGGACATGAAGGAGAGGTGCGCGTCCAGCGCGCCGGAGATCATGTCGCGCTGGATGTCCACGATGTCCAGCAGCCGGAGCACGTGGTCGTACACGTCCTGGAAGTAGGGGTGAGTCTCCAGGTCGAAGAGCGACTGGCCGCGCCGTGGAAAGCCCTGGAACGCGTCCTTCAGCGGGTAGACCGCCTTGCGGAGGGCGAAGAGGCTACGCTTCAGCGCCAGGAGCTCCTCCGAGTTCGTGGCCCTCCCGCCCCGGAACATGGTGAGCTCCACCGCGTCCAGGCGGTCGTCGATGTCGTCCACCACGGGAAAGTATGCGTCTATGATGGCGTCCACCACGATGTGCGCGAGGAAACCGACTCGGTCCCGCACCTCCGGATCGGCGTTCTGCCAGCGGCGGTAGGCGTCCGCCAGCGCCGGCACTTCGCCCTGGTGGAGCGAGACCACGTAGTTCTGGCCCACAAACAGGTCGACCTCGGTGGTGATCAGCTCCCGCTTGTGCGCTGAGGCCTCCGGGGCGTACATCACCAGGAAGTAGTAGCTGGGGTACTCGTCCACCTTGGGGCGCTGGCGCTCCTTCACCACGTCCTCCAGGGAGAGCGGGCTGAAGTCGAACTCCTCCTGGAGCATCGCGATTTCGGCGTCGCCCGGGTCGCGGATGTCCACCCAGATGAGGGTATCCCGGTCCGGCAGCACTTCGCTGATATCAGGTGCCGGAATCGGCTCGGGCCACTCCTGTCCGCGGCGGCGCACGCGCACGTTGACGCGCGCCCCGGCGGACTCGATGGGCCGGCTGGTGTGCAGCCGCTTCCTCGCCATCAGCTTGTTCATGCTGCTAATGGCGCGGCGCGGGCGGCCGAAGTTCCCGGGGGGAACGAGGGGGTGAAGGGGTGAGGGGGTGGCGCTGCCACACCGCCCGGGGCTAAACCCGCCGGGCTATTGAATGAAGAGCCGGCTTACGCCGGCTCCGGAGCCCGAAGGGGTTCTCTTTCAATAGCACCGGGGTTCAGCCCGGTGCGGGGAGTCCGGTTGATGGATCTCCAATGAAAATGGACGGGGTTTCATTCCCGTCCATTCCCGTTCATGCGCGGCTAATCCCTACCGCCTGGGTCGGAAGCGGGCCTTCGGAACCTCGTCCTCTTCCTTTGTCTCCGTGGCCGCGGCAGGTCCGGGCGCTCCGCGGAAACCGCGGTCCGGGTCGCGGTCCCGGCCGCCCATGCGCGGGCCGCCGAAGCCGCCGCGACCACCGCGATCTCGGTCCCGGTCCCCTCCGCCGCGCGGGCCGCGCCCGCGGTCCTCGCGAGGCTTCACCGTGGAGGGATCGAACGGCTGGTCCAGTCCAGTAGCGGACAGGTTGACGCGGCCCTGGCTGTCGATTTCGATCACGCGGACGTCCAGCTCATCGCCCACCTTCACCACGTCCTCCGGCCGGCGGATAGGCTCCTCCGAGAGGTGCGAGATGTGGACGAGGCCGTCTTTGCCCGGCAGGATCTCCACAAAGGCGCCCATTCCCATGAGGCGGGTCACCTTGCCGTGGTAGATCTGGCCGACCTCCACCTCCTGGGTGATCGAGCGGATCATGTCCGCCGCCTTTTCGCCGCCCACGCCGTTGGTGGCCGCGATGAAGATGGTGCCGTCCTGCTCGATGCTGACGCTGGCGCCGGTCTCGGCCTCGATGGACTTGATCATCTTGCCGCCGGGCCCAATCACGGCTCCGATCTTGTCCGGATTGATCTTCAGGCTGAACACGCGCGGAGCGTACTCACTCATCTGCTGCCGCGGCTCCTGGATCACCTCCAGCATCTTGCCCAGGATGAAGGCGCGGCCGTCCTTGGCCTGCGCCAGGGTGGCGCGGATGATCTCCGCCGTGAGTCCCCGGATCTTGGTGTCTAGCTGGATTGCGGTAATGCCCTTGGAGGTGCCGGCTACCTTGAAGTCCATGTCGCCGGAGAAGTCCTCCATGCCCTGGATGTCCGAGAGAACCTGGAACTGGTCATCGCGGGTCATCAGCCCCATGGCGATGCCGCTCACCGGCGCCTTGATGGGCACGCCCGCGTCCATCAGCGCCAGCGTGGAGGCGCAGGTCGAGCCCATGGAGGTCGAGCCGTTCGACTCCAGCACCTCGGAGGTGAGCAGGAGCGCGTACGGGAACTCGTCTTTGCCCGGAACGACGGAGAGCAGCGCGCGCTCCGCCAGCGCGCCGTGGCCGATCTCTCGCCGGCCCGGGCCGCGGAGCTGCCGGACCTCGCCCACGGAGTAGGGCGGGAAGTTATAGAAGTGCATGTAGCGCTTCTCCGTGTCGCCCTCCAGCCCGTCGATGGTCTGCGCGTCCTCGGTCGAGCCGAGGGTGAGCGCGGTGAGCACCTGCGTCTGGCCGCGGGTAAAGA
Source organism: uncultured Chthonomonadaceae bacterium (assembly GCA_964396385.1). Lineage (GTDB taxonomy): Bacteria > Armatimonadota > Chthonomonadetes > Chthonomonadales > CAJBBX01 > CAYNFH01. The sequence goes on from CAYNFH010000144.1 coordinate 13,174, forward strand.
GACCGGAGCCGTGGACGCGCGGCAGCAGGCCCACCTCGCACGTGATCTGGCGGATCTCGTCGGTCTTGCGGCCGTCCGGCCGGACCTTCTCCTCGATAATCAGGGCGCGGATCTGTTCCTTGACGACCTTCTCCACGGCCTCGCCGAGGTCGGCCTCCTTCTCCGGAAAGTCCGGGGCCAGCCGGGCCACTATCTCATCCTTCAGCTCGGTGAGACCGGACTCCCGTGCCGCCTTGTCCGGGTTCTGGATGGCCTGCCGCAGCTCCGCGCCGGTGCGCTCCCGCACGGCGGTGAGGATCTCCTCGTTGACCTTGTGCAGAGCCACCTCGCGCTTGGGCTTGCCGGCCTTCTCCGCGAGCTGCTCGATGAGGGCGATCTGTTCGCGGATGCAGTTATGGGCAAACTCGATGGCCGCGAAGATATCCTCCTCGCTCACCTCGTCCGCACCCGCCTCCAGCATGTTCACCACGTCCTTGCTGCCGGCCACGATGAGGTCCAGGTCCGTGGCGTCCATCTCCTCCAGGGAGGGGTTCACCACGAACTGACCGTCGACGCGGCCGACGCGCACGCAGCCGATGGGGCCGTTCCAGGGGATGTCCGATATGGCAAGAGCGGCGGAGGCGGCGACTACGGCAAGAACGTCGGGGAGGTTCTCATGCTGCACGGAGAGGGGGGAGACGATGACCTGTACGTCGTTGCGCATCCCGGCGGGGAAGAGAGGACGCACCGGCCTGTCTATGAGCCGGGAGGTCAGGATGGCCTTCTCGGTAGGCCGTCCTCCTCTCTTGACGAATCCGCCTGGGATCTTGCCGACCGCGTACTTTCTCTCTTCGTAGTCGCAGGTCAGCGGAAAGAAGTCCAGGCCCTCGCGGGGCTCATGAGACATGGTGGCCGCGCCCAGCACGACCGTGTCGCCCATCTCCAGCCAGCAGCTCCCGCCGGCCTGCTTGGCGACCTTGCCTGTTTCGAGACGCAGCGTTTTCCCGCCGAACGTCCCTTCTACGGATTGTACCAACGTGATTCTCCTGTTTCAATCCTCACCGGCGCTTCGGCCGGTGCTCCAAAAACACGGTGGGCGTTAGGCGTTGGGCGTTGGGCACTAGGAACCCGTCCCAGCACCCAACGCCCAACACCTAACGCCCAAAAAGCTAGATCTTACTGCGGATACCAAGCCGTCCTACCAGCGCCCTGTAACGCTCAATGTCCTTGGCGGCCAGGTAGTTCAGCATACGACGGCGGCGGCCGACCATCATCATCAGCCCGCGGCGCGAGTGGTGGTCGTGCTTATGTTCCTTCAGGTGCTCGGTTAGCTGGTTGATCCGCGCGGTAAGCAGCGCGACCTGCACCTCCGGCGACCCGGTATCCGTCGGGTGTTGTTTGTGCTCCTCGATGATCGAGGACTTCCGCTCACGGAGCAGAGACACTCTCTCGATTCCTCCTTGTCCACCTATGACGCACAAGTATACCTGAAGAGCGTCCCAGTGTCAATTTGCGGATGAATCGGGCAGGCAGAACCAATGGCGGATGTAGGAGGGCTGATCTCTGATGCAGTCCGGAATCCGGATTACATCCGCCATCAGCCATTAGCCCTCACACATTGGTTCATGCTGTGCTGCCGGCGATGAGTGTTACGGGCAATGTAGTCACCATGGGCACCTGAGCGCCCTGGAGCATGGCGACGAGCAGGTCTACCGCGGACCCGGTAACTTGGGTCCAGGGCGCGCGGACGGCGGTTAACTGCCAGATTCGGTCGAACGGCGTGCGGATGCCATCAAAGCCGATGACGGCCAGATCCTGGGGAATGCTCAAGCCGCTCTCGCGGCAGCGCGCCACCAGGTCGTATGCGGTCAAGTCGTTCCAGCAGAGCGCGGCAGTCGGGCGAAGCTCCCGCGGCCGGTCCGCCCAGACTAGCAAGTCGTCGGGCGGACGAGTGAAGTCCGGGCCTTGCCACACCGTTACCTCCATGCCGAGATCTGCTGCCTTCCGCCGCATGGCGGCTCGGCGCCGGTCCGCCGATTGGAGTGGACGGTCCGTGTCGCGGTAGAGCACACGCTGATGACCTGTGGATGCGAGATGGTCGAGCGCCATGCCGATGCCGGCCTGATCGTCTACCACCACGGAGGGCAGGCTGGGGATAGGGTCTGCCACAGCAACAACCGGGAGATGGGAAGCGGCTAGACGGTCGACAAGCGGGTCGAGGGGAGCCGCGTTCACGATAAGACCGTCGATGCGGCCGTCCAGAAGCTCCGAGTAGATGTCGTCCACGGAGCCGCCGCGGAAAGCGCCGTGGAGGAGCATGTCCTTATGGTGCCGGTCACATGCCTCTTGGGCTCCCCCAATAAGCTCTGCCAGAAACGGCAGGCGGGCGTTGAGGTATCCGTGTCCGCAGTAGAGGCCGATGATATTGGTCTGCTTGCGGCGCAGAGAGCGAGCGACGGCATTGGGGCTATAGCTCATCTCCTGCGCGGCCTGGAGCACCCGCGCCTGGGTAGCGGCGGAGATGCGCATCTCCACGGCCTTGCCGTTGAGCACCGCGGACACCGTCATGGCGCTGACGCCCGCGCGCTGGGCCACCTCTCTGATTGTTACGCCGCTTCGGTTCACTCCAGGCGGAGCCTCTGTTCCGGTTTGACGGTCCGGCGCGGTTGCTTTATCGTTAAAGTCACACGAGTTCACGATAGCATGCCGCTCAACATGTGTCAATACGCGATTAGACAGAGATGCGGTACGGGGTTCCCCCTGCCGGAACTGTTCAATCGGGTTGGAGAGTCTTCCCGATATACGGCATACAGAGGTAACGCTGGCGGCCGAGACCCGGGTCGCGTCCAGCGCCCTCGGATCGAGTCGGCGGCAACATAGGTGAAGGAGATGGATGCCGCCGATCCGAACCAGGGAGAGTGTCCGCCCGGCGGCTCCCCATCCTGGGAGCACCGGAACCGGCCGCTCATTCCGGAGTTGCGCCATCCAGGCGCGCGAGGTCTTCGGACCTAGTAAGGAAGTAGAAGAGATGAGAGCAAAGACAGGAGCGAGCATCCTTGCCATAGCAGCGCTCGCGGCCGTAATTCTGCCCGCGCGGGCGGAGGACCAGGCGGTCCGGCGCGCCATCGAGTCGGAGTATCAGAGCCTGGCACAGTCGTACCGCCAGAGCCCGCCGCGCAACCTGACCCAGTTTTTCCGCGCGGCGTTGATGTGGGGGCCCTACCAGGAGGTGCCGGGGCGCAACGGAGACGACTCCGTTGTGCAGGCTCGGGATGTCGCCGTCACGGTCGATAACGTTGCCGTGAACGGCAACAGGGCGGTAGTCACCGTAACCAAGCGGATGTCGGCGCGGTACGGCCAGCCGAGGCCGGGGCAGTCCGGCGTGGTCTCCAGCACCGCGGTGGAGCGGCATACCTGGGTAAAAGGACCCACCGGCTGGCTTCTGATGACGGAGCGACCACTCAACGCCACCATCAACATGAATGGTACGGTCTACCCGGTGAACCGCTACGCCGTGTTCGACCCGAACGCCGCGTTGAGCGACATGCGGACCACGTGGGGAATGGAGCAGATGCGGCCCTAAAAGAGCATGACGGTACGAACCGTGGAGGGGGACCTGCTGGACCAGCCCGTGGACGCCATCGTCAACGCCTGGAACCGGAACGTGATCCCCTGGTGGCTTCTGCTGCCGCAGGGCGTCTCCGGCGCCATCAAGCGGCGCGGCGGTACGCAGCCCTTCCGCGAGCTGGCTCGCCACGGCCCCATCCCGTTGGGTGGGGCCGTGGTCACATCTGCGGGTAGACTCCCCCACAAGGCCATCATCCACGTGGCAGGTATCAACCTGATCTGGAGGGCTTCTCAAAGGTCTATCGAAGACAGCGTGCGAAACGCCGTGGCCGCGGCGGAGCGGCACGGCTTCCGAACGATCGCGATGCCGGTGATCGGTGCCGGGTCTGGCGGATTCAACCGCGACCAGGCGGAATCTATCATCCGCGAGACGCTGGAGAGCCTTCCGGCGGATCTGGACGTGACCATCGTTCGACTTGCTCGCAGATAAGAGACGCGCGGCCGGGATGCGCGGTTCGAGCCCCGCCAGCATCCGGTCGACCAGCG
>CAYNFH010000145.1:0-5755 GCA_964396385.1 uncultured Chthonomonadaceae bacterium
GTCGGCGACAAAGAGAATGAGGGCCAGGACCAGCAGCACGATCCCTGCCCCGTTCCCGGACGCCAACGCTAGATTGTCTAAACCAAAAAGCATGTCAATGACTGGTAACGAGTCCCTGGCTAAGGATGGACTCCGCACCTGAACACCCGAACACCTGAACACCTGTTCCACCTAGCACTATACTGCGACCAGTGCGCCGTGTCAACGCGGTAAAGCCCCGCCGGCAACTCTGTCGCCGGGCGGGGCTTTACGATGCGATCTGAAACGGAGAGTCGGCTACTGAAGCGCCAAGGCCCCCACGTCCGTATTCTGATTTGCCGTAACTACCACGCCGGCAATGGACGCCGTCTTAGCGGTTCCCGTGCTCGGGTCCGTATAAGACGCCGAGACGGTGTATGTGCCGGGGAGCAGCGCCCACACCTTGAAGGTGCCGTCCGCCAGGCTCATGGAGGTGTTCACGGCCGTCCCCACGGCGTAGTTGTTGCCCGCCGTGTAGGTAGCGGTGATGGTCGCACCCTGCACCGCCGCGCCGCCGCTCTTGACGGAACCTGTTACTGTGCCGGAGAGGATCTTCACTACCGCCGGAATAACCGGCTGCATCGTATACTGTCCGTTGCCCTGCTGGACGATGGACTTGTTCACGTTGAAGTCTAGCAGGATCGCTGTGACCTGATTGGCGTTGATGTCGTAGTCCACGTTCACCTTCACCCCGCTCTGTACGCCGCTGGGGATGGTGACGGGATATGTCCCCGTGTTGTCTGTGACAGTAGCCGAGGACGGGAAGAATCGGACCTGCGTGTAGTGGCCGGCCGGAAGGTTAGCCGATCCCAGGAGCTTGTCGTTCTTGACCAGGTCCAGCAGGTTGAAGCTCTGGGGGACGGACGTTATGGTGGTCCAGTTGCCGTTTACATTGGCCTCCACCCGGTCTATGGTGACGTTGACCGCGGTGACATTGGGATTTGGCGCATCCGCCATGGAGACGGACAGGGTTCCGCTGCCGGAGCCAGAGCCGCCTCCGCCGCAGCCGGCGAGCGCCAGGGCGGCGGCAATGGGAATCGTGGCGAACGCGGTTCGCGTTCTGAGCGGAAACTGCATGGGTAATCTCCTTGCATCCGGTATACGCGCGGGAAGCGGACGAACAGCGATGGAAGGCTTCTCCGCCGCGAGGGGTGCGCATTCCCCCGCTGGATTACTCCATGCTGCCTGGCTGGCGACGCCTGGTAACATTTGCGGAATGGGCTGGCGGGCGCGTGCCTCGAGCCTTCCGGCAGGTGCGCCGATATGCCGCTGTCGAAGTCGGAGAAGTGCTGCGCGGGCCGCGCCAGGCCCGGAGAGAGGAGTCCCATAATGTGCCATCTGCTGTTCAAGAGGCTTCACCGCCGTTCCGGGGCCGCCGGGAGTTTCCGGCCGGCCGTAGCGGTCGTGGCCCTCATCCTGCTCTCCCTGGGATCCCTCTCCGTCCAGTGGCCCGCCCTGTGCCGGGCGGGGGCACGCACGGCTCCGACTCCGTTCGACCTGGTGTGGAGCAACACCGACGAGAACCTTATTCCGCTGAACCCACAGTGGGGGTGGCAGCTTGACCATCCGGGCCAGAGCCCGGACGTCAACGCCTTGTGCGGTGGCCGTCCCTACGCTTCGCCATGCACAACTCAGTCGCCGTCGTTCGACGCGCCGCCACCATGGTCGGTGAGCTCCTACACGTGCGCTCGCAACCCCAGAGCGCTGCCGTGGGGCGACGGTCCGTCGGGAGGTCATGCGAACTGGATGGCCGCTACCGTGGAGGGGACGGTTACGTGGGCCGGCCGTTCACACCCCAGGTTCGGAGACGACAACTACCGGCTCCGCCTTTCGCGCAGCGACAACGCCGCCCTGACCTCCGGCAACGGGGGGACCATGGCGCTTGGATTCGGGGCGCGGGAAACCGTCGACCACTTCACTACTCCGTGGTGGACCCAGCTCCGCCGTGCCGTCGAGGCGGGCAACGGCAGCGCTAAGGCGCTCGTGGACGGCAAGACCGCCATTGTCACCGGCCTGCTGGGGATCAACGGCGCGCACAGCGGGCAGACGGAGCTGCACCCGGTGTACGCGCTTGCCATCCGGGTGAACGACGACCCGGCCGACGAGACCTGGGCCATATTTGTTCGCAACTGGGGCAATGAGGGCTGGTGCAGCCAGGACACGCACTATCTGGACCTGCGGGACAGTACCTACACGTTCCGGCTCCCGTGGAGGGGGAGCGCCGCCGGATTCAGTGTACGCGGTGACCGAACGGTGTTCCGGACCAACGGCGCCGCCGCCTCCGGACCCGACGTGGGCCCCGACCCCGGCCGCTCCGTCCTGGTGAGCTTCCATCTGCCCGCTCCGGACACCAATCCCCGGGTTCACGGCGAGCTTCACCTCAAGTGGAACGTCGGCGGCCCGGCCGGGGGCACCGTCAGCCCTCCGGCACCTCCGGCCGGCGGGCCCATCCAGCCGGATTCGATGGTCCAGAACATCGATGGCGCGGTGGATCAGCACCTCGCCTCGGCGGATGATGCCAACCTCCTGGACCTCGCCGCGCAGATGACGCCCACGCAGCGCCAGACCCTCCAGACAGCGCTTCCACAACCCATGACCACGACGGGGTCCAGGCCGAGCAGGGGGAGAGTGGTCTCCGCAAATACCTCCATGGACAACACGCCGCTGAACGGCCGGACGTCCACTGCGTTCACGCGCGGCAAGGCGCCCGGCCAGGGGCCACCTCATGTGAGGGCCGTGCTGGACCGGCAGAGCTGGACGGAGAGGTGGGACCTGCGTCAGCGTCTGGAGCAGGCGTTTGGCGGGACTATCCCGGGCATCTCCCCACCGCTTCCGCCGCTCCCGGCCCGGGAGCCCCCATCGCCTGTTCAATAAGGGCTGGCCGGTAGTCGGAGTGCGTGATTAACTGAAGTCAATCTTCTGAAGGGGCTTACACGTGAAATCACTTCGCTGGGGGATTCTGGGTGCCGGAAAGTTCGCCGGCACGTTTGCCAAGGGGATACAGGCGTCGCAGACGGGTACCCTGGTCGCCATCGGCAGCAGGACGCAGGAAGGCGCGGAGCGGTTCGGCGCGGAGCACAACGTCAAGAAGCGGTACGGCTCCTATCAGGCTTTGCTGGACGATCCGGAGGTGGACGTGGTCCACATCTCCCTGCCCAATCACCTTCACGCGGAGTGGACGGTGAAGTGCGCCCAGGCCGGCAAGCATATTCTCTGCGAGAAGCCGGTCGCGGTCAACCGCGCTCAGGCCATGGAGACTCTGGACGAGGTCCGCAAACACCCGGTCTTCTTCATGGAAGCCTTCATGTATCGCTGCCATCCGCAAACGGCGCGTGTGGCGCAGCTTATGGCGGAGGGCGCCATAGGCGAGGTGCGGCTCATCCAGTGCAACTTCTGCTACAACATGGGTCCGGCCTATGAGAACATCCGGATGCGCTACGACGTAGCCGGCGGCGGCATTATGGACGTGGGATGTTACACCGCCTCCTACACGCGCCTCATTGCCGGGGCGGAGCCGGAGGAGGTGAAGGGCACGGCGCTCATCGGGCCCGTGAGCCACGTGGACGAGCGGGCTACCGCCAGCCTCCGCTTCCCGAACGGCATCGTAGCCAACCTGGCCTGCGCTACGCAGGTCTCCACGGACAACGAGCTGCGAATCTGGGGCTCGGAAGGCAGCATCCGGGTGCCGAACCCGTGGTTCCCCGGCGAGACCGGCAACAAGATCCTCCTCAAGCGCGCCGGCCAGGACGCTCCGGAAGAGGTCATCGTGGACGGAGGCGCGCCGCTCTATGCCATCGAAACCGACACGGTGGCGCGCTACCTGGAGCAGCGGGAAGCGCCCCGCCCGTGCATGACCTGGGACGACACCCTGGGCAACATGGGCACCCTGGACGCCTGGCGCCGCAGCATCGGGCTCGCCTTCGAAGGAGAGTAGTGAGCCTGACCGAAGCCCAGCTTGCCCTCTTCGACCGCGATGGTTATCTGGTGGTGGAGGACCTCTTCGCCGAGCAGGAGCTCCAGCCGGTTATCGAGGAGATATCGGCGGAGGTCGACGCGCGGGCGAGGGAGCTCGCGGCGCGAGGAGAGCTCTCCTGCCTATACGAGGAGGAGCCGTTCGAGACCCGGCTGGGGCGCATCAGCGCCGAGACGGATAAGGTGGCGCTCTCCATCTGGAACGGCAATCTGGCCGGACCCGCCATCTTCGACTTGATCCGCCACCCCAAGCTCCTGGACATCGCCGAGCAGCTCTGCGGACCGGAGATCATCGCTAGCAGCGTCTATCGCCTGCGCCCGAAGATCCCGAACTACGACTACGGCGCCGTCCCGTGGCACCAGGACTCCGGCTACACCGAGCCTTTCTGCGACCGGCACCTGATGCTCACCGTCTGGCTGCCGCTGGTGGACGCGACTCCAGAGCGCGGCTGTTTGTGGGTCCTGGCGGGCGTGCACAAGGGCGAGGTGTACCGGCACCGCGTCCGCCCGGAGCGCCGCTACCTGGAGATTCCTCCGGATGCGCTGCCTCCTGGAGAGCCGGTGTGCGTTCCGGTGCGGAAGGGCGGCATTCTGCTCCTCACCAACCGCACCCCGCACGCCAGCTTTGAGAACAGGAGCGGCATCGTACGGTGGAGCGTGGACCTGCGCTACCAGAGCGCGGCCCTCCCGACCAACGCGGCCATCACGCGCCTGCCGCAGGAATCGCTTACAGGCGAGAACGTCCCTCCCGCCTGCTACCCTCCGGAAGCGGACTTCCTGGTCCGCAGCCGCTCCCGCCCGCACGAGGTGGTCACGAACCCTAAAGTCTTCCGCGCCATCCGCCAGAACCACTTGTCGCAGCCTGTCACCCGCCGCTGGACCGGCTAGCGGCGTCAGGGTGATATATTGGACGTGGAGGCTATCCGAATGGACGACATCATGCACCCGGCGCCCATGACCCCGGCGGAAGCCGCGGCCATCCTGGACGACTACATCGCGAAGATACAAGAGATGAACAAGGAGATAGAGCAGAGCCAGGCCGAGAGTGCAAAGGTTCGCGCCAGATCCGAGGAGCTAAAGGTTCAAATCCAAGGGCAGAAGGCGAGAACCAGGGCCGTCCTCTCCGAGCTAGGCATTGAGCTGTAGTCCATGTTGAAGCAGCTCCTAGAGCTCGGTAAACATAAAGAACCCACCCTTGCAAACTTGCCCGCTGATCTCTCACAGTTCCGTGCCCCGCGAGTTGGTGCGCGCGATGGACTCCCGCAGGACTGCAGCGAGATCCGGCTCCATGCGGTCCAGCCGTTTGGCCTGCCGGGTGGCGGCGGCCAGGTCTCCTAGCGTTACGCAGATCTCCCCCAGCTCGTACTGTGCGTCCGCCGAAGAGGGGTCGATTCGCACCGCCTCTTTGTACGCGGATTCCGCCTTGGCCGGCTGGCCCAGCCGACGGTAGCACCGGCCCAACAGCAGGTGCGCCTCCGGGTTGTTCTGCACCAGGTAGACCGATTGCATAAGGCAGCTTACCGCCTCCTGCCAGCGAGCCCCTTTGGAGTGCTGCACTCCGTCGAAGTACAGCCGAAGCGCGCGGTCGTACAGAGAGGAATCGGACGGGGGCTGCCCGGAGGCGGCGGCCCGCTTCGCGACCCCCTCCTTCCAACCCTGCACGTCGTAGACGGGCTCCTCCTGCGCTTCCTGGGAAAGGGCGGGCGGGCGGGGCTGCTCCAGCGCGGCCTCCATAAACTGCTCGGGTGCCACACTTCTGGACAGA
>CAYNFH010000145.1:5765-17200 GCA_964396385.1 uncultured Chthonomonadaceae bacterium
GCGGCCCGCGCCCCCGCGCCCCGCGCGCGCGCGCCCCCCCCCCCCCCCCCCCTGCTCCAGCGCGGCCTCCAGCGTCTCGTACGCCCGGTTGATCTCCCGGATGCGCCGCTCCGCCTCCCGGCGCTTACGCTCGTCCGGCGCGCGATCCGGGTGCCACTCGCGCACCAGCTGCCGGTAGGCCCGGCGCACCTCCTCCGCCGACGCCTCCGGCCTTACGCCCAGTATCAGGTAGCTCCGGAACCTCTCGTCCACCCTATTCTTTAATCCACAGATAGACCGGCGATTCGCCCACCGTCAGCCTCACACCGCCGTTGACCGTCTTCCACTCCACGCTCTCGGCTGGTCCTTCCTTCTGCGGCATCCGCATGGCTTCGGATTCGCGTTGGACAGGCGACTCTCCCGCCCTCAGGTAGGACTCTGCCGCGGCGCGGGAGAACGGACCTGCGGCATACACCGAGAGGAGCAAGACAGATGGAGATGACGCGGCGGGAGTTTGCGGCGGGAGCGGCGGTACTGGGGGTGAGCGCCCTGCGGCGAAAGAGACCGGGGCCGAACGACCGGATCCAGGCGGCCTTCATAGGCGTGGGTAACCGGGGGAGCCAGCTCCTCACCGCCACTATGCCCAACCTGGACGTGGACATCGTGGCCCTCTGTGACGTCTACCAGCCCCACCTGGATAAGGCCGCCTCCCGCGTGGGCGACGCGAAGACCTACACAGACTTCCGCCAGGTGCTGGAGCGCAAGGACATCGACGCCGTCTTCATCGCCACCCCGGACCATTGGCACGCCATCCAGACCATCTCCGCCTGCGACTCCGGCAAGGACGTATACGTGGAGAAGCCTCTCTCGGTGACCATCTACGAGGGCCGGCGCATGGTGGAGGCGGCGCGCCGCAACCGCCGTATCGTGCAGGTGGGGTTGATGCGCCGCTCTTCCTCCCTCTTCCCAGACCTGGCCCGCAGGGTGGGGGCGGGCGAGATAGGGAAGGTCACGGTCGCCCGATGCTATCGCATTACCGACATGTATCCGGATGGCATCGGCAACGCGCCGGATCAGGATCCGCCAGCCGGCCTGGACTGGGACAGGTGGCTTGGACCTCGACCCAAGCGGCCCTACCGGCCTACCATCGCGCCCTACAAGTTCCGTTGGTGGCAAGCCTACTCCAGCCAGGTGGCCAACTGGGGCGTACACTACTTCGACCTGCTCCGCTGGCTGCTTGGCGAAACCGCGCCGTCCAGCGTCTCCGCGCATGGAGGCAAGTTCGCCGTGCACGACGACCGCGACATCCCGGATACCATGGAGGTGATCTTTGAGTTCGACTCGGGTCGGCTCATGCTCTTCGGCCAGTACGAGGCCTCCGGCTACCCGATGATCGCGAAGCGAGAGGTGGAGCTGCGCGGTACAAAGGGTATCCTCTTCGCGGACCACATGGGCTACGACATCTTGCCGGAGAAGGGCGGCCAGTTCCAGAAGCCGGAGCCGTATATGCAGCCAGTTGCGCGCACTATCCCGCCCGAGGACCTGGACCGGCTGCACGTGCGGGACTTCCTGGACGCGGTGAAGTCCCGCGGCGGCGTGAACTGCGACGTGGAGGAGGGCCATCGCTCCACCGTCTTCGCCCATCTCGCCAACATCGCGCTCGCCACGAAGTCCCGCATCGAGTGGGACTCCGGCCACGAGATGATCACCAACAACCGCGCCGCCAACAGCCTTCTCGCCTACGAATACCGCGCCCCCTGGAAGCTGGGCTAACAAGGAGATTCCGTCGTGACCACCCCATCCGTAGATCACTTCGCGCCGTCCGGCCAGGCGCAGACCCGCAGGCTGCTCCAGGGCCAGAAGGCGCTGGTAACCGGCGCCAACTCCGGCATCGGCGAAGCCGTGGCCCGCTGCATGGCCGCCGCCGGCGCTTCCGTGGTGGTGAACTATGTGACCAACCCGGAGGCGGCGGAGCGCATCACGAGTGAGATAAACGCGGCGGGAGGGAAGGCCATCGCGCTTCAGGCGGACGTGAGCAAGGAAGACCAGGTGCAGGCAATGTTCCAGCAGATGGTCAAGCAGTTCGGGACCATCGACATCCTGGTGAACAACGCGGGCCTGCAGCGGGACGCTGCCTTCGCGGAGATGACCCTGGAGCAATGGAACTTTGTGCTGGGGGTGAACCTCACCGGCCAGTTCCTTTGCGCGCGCGAAGCCATCCGGGAGTTCCTGCGTCGCGGCGTCCGGCCGGAAGTCTCCTGCGCGGCGGGCAAGATCATCTGCATGAGCTCCGTCCACGAGGTCATTCCCTGGGCGGGCCACGCAAACTATGCGGCGAGCAAGGGTGGGGTGATGCTGCTCATGAAGTCCATCGCCCAGGAGTACGCGCCGCACCGGATCCGCATCAACAGCATCGGGCCGGGCGCCATCAAGACGCCCATCAACCGCTCCGCCTGGGAGACGCCGGAAGCGGAGGCCAAACTCCTTACCCTCATCCCTTACAATCGTGTCGGCGTGCCAGAGGACATCGGTAGGGCGGCGGTCTGGCTCGCGTCCGACGAGGCGGACTATATCACCGGCACCACGCTGTTTGTGGATGGCGGAATGACCCTCTATCCCGGCTTCGCCACCGGTGGTTAGAGCAGAGGGGGAGAGGGGGAGAAGGGGAGACGTCGGAACAGCCCGCACTGAGCGTGTCGAAACGAGCGTGTGGTTGGAACGGGAGGTCTGTCAGAACCTGAAGGAGGCCTCGAGCCGGGAGTGGCTGGAGACCAACGGCCTGGGCGGATTCGCATCTTCCACCATCGCCGGCATGAATACGCGCCGCTACCACGGGCTGCTGGTGGCAGCCGTCCAGCCGCCCGCCGGCCGCATGGTCCTGCTCTCCAGCCTCCAGGAGACCCTGGTGGTGGACGGCACCCGCTTTGAGCTGGGCGCCAACCAGTACCCCGACACTGTCCATCCGCAGGGCTACCGGTACCTGGCCTCTTTCCGCCTAGACCCATACTCTGTCGCCACCTATGTGGTAAACGGCGTGGAACTGGAGAGGGCAGTCTGTATGGTCCATGGTGAAAACACCACCGTCGTGCAGTATGCCCTGCGCGGCCATGATGTCCGCTCTCTCCGCCTCGAGCTTGCGCCCCTCCTTGCCTTCCGCGACTACCACGCCCTCACCCACGAGAACGGTGCGCTGGATGGGCGATACGTAGAAGGAGACGGAGGACGGACGACGGACGACGGACGGATTCCGGCTCTCTCGACTCTTGATCCGCGACTCTCGACTCCGGATTCATCCCTCATCCCTCATCCCTCATCCCTGTCGTTCTCTCCCTATCCCGCCCTCCCCACCCTCCACCTGGCCTATGCCGGTGCGGAGGTAGCGCCGGCCGGGTACTGGTACCGCCGCTTCCAATACGAACGGGAGCGCGAGCGGGGCCTGGACTTCGAAGAGGACCTGTTCTGCCCCTGCATCCTGACCTTCGATCTCACCGGCCGCGACACCATCCCGCTCATCGCCTCCACCAAACCCCACTCTGCCACCGAAGCGGCGTCAATGGTGGAGTCGGAACGGGCGCGGCGGGTAACCGCAACCGAATCACGAGATCTGTCTGAGGCCCGTGTCGGCGAAGGCCGACACTTGGCCGTAGGCGGGGGAATGCGCGAAGCGCAGGGGGCCGGACCCCGGGCAGCGCCGGACCTTGGTCCGTGCGCACATAACAGCCAGATGATCGCCTCGTCTGCGGTCCCGCTCCTCCTCCGCGCCGCCGATCAGTTCCTCGTGCGCCGCGGCGAGGGCAGCACCGTCATCGCCGGCTATCACTGGTTTACCGACTGGGGCCGGGACACCATGATCTCCCTCCCGGGCCTCACCCTCGTCACCGGCCGGTTCGACATCGCCCGCTCCATCCTGCTGGAGTTTTCCAAACACGTCAGCCAGGGGATGCTGCCCAACCGCTTCCCGGACAAAGGGGAGACGCCGGAGTACAACACCGCGGACGCCACACTCTGGTACTTCCAGGCTATCTGGGAATACGTCCAGCGGGCGCCGGACGGCCCAGACCTCGCCCGCAACCTCTGGCCTGTCCTCGCCGACATTGTCGGTTGGCACGTGCGCGGGGCCCGCTACGGCATCCGGATGGACGAATCGGACGGCCTGCTCCACGCGGGTGAGCCGGGCGTGCAGCTCACCTGGATGGACGCAAAGGTAGGGGATTGGGTGGTCACACCGCGGATCGGCAAGCCCGTGGAGATCAACGCGCTCTGGTACAACACGCTGCGCGTGATGGAGCAGGTCGCGGGCATAGTGGGGGAGGACGGCTCGGAGTACGCGAAGCGCGCCACCCGGGCGGAGCGTGGATTCCGCGCCGCCTTCGTCCGTCTCGACGGCCGCGGCCTATACGACGTTATTACCGACCAGGGGCCGGACGCTTCCGTGCGGCCCAACCAGGTATTCGCCGTGAGCTTGCCGCACTCACCGCTCAACCTCTTCGATCAGCGCCGCACCGTGCGGGCGGTCCAGGAGTCGCTGCTCACACCCTTCGGGTTGCGCACTCTCGCGCCGGAGGACCCGGCCTATCGCGGCCGGTATGAAGGCGGTCCGCTAGAGCGCGACGGCGCGTACCACCAGGGCACCGTTTGGCCCTGGCTGCTCGGGCCGTTCGCGGAGGCGCACCTCAAGGTGTATGGGAACGCCGAGCGCGCGACGACTTTCCTTCAGCCTATACAGGACCACCTCTGCCAGGCTGGCATCGGCTCCATTTCCGAGATCTTTGACGGCGACCCGCCCCATCGCCCGAACGGCTGCATCGCCCAGGCCTGGAGCATCGCGGAGATCCTCCGCGTCTGGAGCCTGATTGAGAAGACGTTAGCTGAGTGACGGGAGACGGACTGTAGGGGCGGCCCTGTGTGGCCGCCCGTGTCAGGTAGATCGAGAGCCTGCCGATGTGCGGAGGTGCCTCTACTATATATAACAATCCAGCCCCGGCAAAACTCACGCAGGATTTCAAAAAAAGTTCGCGAAGGAGGTTGCAGATCACCCATTCGGGCGCTGTGCCGCGCGGCAGCGGCGCAGCCGCACGCAGCAAAAGGAGGGATCCGGATGTATCGCATTCTTAGATGGACTCCGGCCTTCGCGCTGATTCTGGGTGTCACGGCGGCCCCACAGCAGTGTAGGGCGCAGGCCGGCGACGCTCAGGCCAACATCGCGAGAGCCCAGAGGACGCTCGACGAGATTGCTCGCCTGCTCGATTCCATCGAGCGCCGCCGAGCCGAAGGGGGAGGCGCTGCAACCACGCGGGCCGCGGAGGCGACACAGCCGCGGACGTATACCGTCGTTCTACGTGGCTCCATATGACCGGGATGCGCCGGCCAGTTGGGCCAGGCACTCAAGAGCGTTCATGGTGTATCCGTCGTAACGGCCCCCGCCAAGGGGACCGGCAACATGGGAATCACGACCAGCGTTATCTCTCTCGACAATGAGGCTGAACTTGCCGCGCTGCGTGAGGCAGTCGCCAACGCCAAGACGCCGCACGCCGGGCAGAGCAAGCCGGGCGTACTGATGGTGTTTGCCGGCAAGGTGAAGCCGGGCACCACGCCGCAGCAGATCCGGCGAGCCATGCGGGAAGGCAACGTCCGGCCGACCGACAGCCCCTCCGCCATCGCGGACGCGCTGCGCAAGGCCAACTTGCTGGAAGAGTAGCGCCCCCCGGCGCGAGCCGGCAGGCCGCCTGGTCCCGTGCCGGGCGGCCTGTTGTATGTGAAGGGGAGTAGTCAGTAGTCAGTAGTCAGTAGTCAGTAGGCGGACTCCGGATTCCGGGCAGTTCTACTGACTACTGGCTACTGGCTACTTTGAGAAACGCGATGTCCCAATGGATACTCGCCACCGCCCTCTTCGCGGCGCTCGCCTGCGCGATGAGCGGTGAGCGGGCGTTAAGGGTGGTTGAGCCTAAAGAGAGCGACGCGCTGCTGGCCAACCCCGGCATGGGCTGGCAGACCTTTCACACGTTCGCCGACGAGGACCGCAACCTCCAGGGCCTGCCCAGTGCCAGCGCCTACTTCCGGTTCTACTGGCGGCAGATCGAGCCGGTAGACGGCCACCCCGACTTCGCGCTATTCGATCGACTGCTGGCGCATGGCCACCGCGCGGGGCAGAAGGTGGCCTTCCGGATCATGTGCACCGGGTCCTCGGAGTACATGGACGTGCCTAAGTGGCTCAAGGACCAGGGCTGCCGTGGCGTGGAGTACACCTACCGCGGCAGCGACAAGCGCCACTGGGTCCCGGACTTCACCGATCCGCTCTTCCGCAAGGCCCACTTCCGGCTCATCCGCGAGCTAGGCCGCCGCTACAACGGCCACCCAGACCTGGACGTGGTAGACATCGGCTCCGTAGGGCTTTGGGGCGAGTGGCACATGAGCGGCACGCGGGTGGAGTCGCATGAGGCTAACGCCCAACGCCTAACGCCCAATGCCAAACCGGGCGAACCAGTTCCGATGCCCCCGGAGGCTACGCTGCTGGAGATCATCGACGCCTGGCGCACTGCCTTCTCAAAGACTCCCGTGGTCATGCAGCTCGACTACGTCCCAGGCATGATCCACGCCCGCGAAGAAGGGTGCGGCTGGCGCGCGGACTGTCTGGGAGACATGGGAGGCTTCTCCAAGACCTGGTACCACATGCGGGACGCCTACCCGCCCGCGGTAGAGAAGACCGGCTCGGCGGAGGTGTGGCGGCGAGCGCCGGTGGCCTTTGAGAGCTGCTGGGACATGCGCAAGTGGAAGGAGGAGGGGTGGGACATCCCATACATCTTCGACTACGCTCTGCGCTACCACACCAGCTACATGAACAACAAGTCCGCGCCCATTCCGGCGGGAACGCGGCCGGAAGTGGAGCGGTTTCTCCGGAAGCTGGGCTACCGCCTGGTCCTTCGGAGGCTGGAGCATGACGCCGCCGTGGCGCCCGGAGGGGAGCTGCGCCTGAACATGGCGTGGGAGAACGTGGGGGTCGCTCCGCCGTATTCCGACTACCGGCTAGCGGTGCGCCTTCGCCGGCTGGACCGGAGCCGGCAGCCCCTCGTACTAGCGAGCGGCACCTCTGTCCAAGGCTGGCTGCCCGGCCGCAAGGACGTACTCGAATCCCTCCGACCTCCCGCCCGCCTGGCCCAGGGCCGCTATGCGTTGGATCTGGGCATTGTAGACCCCCGCACCCGCGTCCCCGCTGTAAAGCTCGCCATCCAGACCCCGCCTGATGACGGCTGGTACCCGCTGAGCGAGGTAGAAGTGCGCGGTTAGTCCCCCTGCGGGTGTTGGAGCCAGTAGCGGTAGCGGCGGACTCGCTCCTCCAGGCTGGTCCGGCCCTTCTGCGGGGCCTCGCCGGGGATGGCGCGCAGGTAGCGGTGGCCCTCGGGCAGCCCCTTCACTACCTCTTCGTCCGAGACCACCGGCTCATCCGGGTCCGACTTCGTCCGCCGCAGCCTGGCCGTCGCACCATTGCCGTTGGTACGCTTCGGCGCCGCTGCGGCAGCCGTGCGTTTTGAAGGACGGGGGATTGCCACGGATCTTGACTTCGCTGTCCCCTGTAACCTGTTACCTGTAACCTTGCCCGCGTCCTCTGTCTCCCGTCCCCTTTTCCCTTCGGCCCTGCCAGATTCCACCGCCCCTGTCCCCTGTTCCCTGTCCACTGTAACCTGTTCCGCGGGCGCCTCCTTCGGCGCTGGCGCCTTGGCCGCCGGAGCAGGGCGCCCCGGTTTCGGGCTACCGCCTCCCAGGCCCTCCAGGAACACCGCCTGGACCATCTCGGCCGGCTCGATGTACCGCTTCTCCCGATCCATCCGCTCCAGCCGCGCCTGGCTGAGCTGCTCCCACTGCGCGTCCGTCAACTCAATAGTGACCTTCTGGCCCATGCATGCCTCCCCGCAGAATGGGGTGTTCAGGTCTTCAGGTGTTCAGGTATTTCGGATTCCAGACCTGAATACCGACCACCCCACATGAGTCTACGATTCATCACAATGGAGACGGGTTCCTGCGGGCGCGGATTCCTGCCGGAGGTCGGAGAACCTATAGGTGCTATGAATGGGAAACAGCCAACAAGAAGTCGGCGGCTATCTGTCGGCTGCTTTGGGGTGCTGGCGCTGGTCTGCGTGCTCGCATTCGTCGTTCTCGTCTGCGGTGGGTGGTGGATTGGTCGCCGTTACGTCGAGTATAAGGCCGCTGCGCGAACCCTGCCGAAGGAACTGGCTGCGGCAAAGCGTGAAGGTGTGCCGCTCACTGCCAGCGATCTCCGCCCCACCATCCCCGTGCCCGAATCCCAGAACGGCGCGCCGCTGTATCAACAAATCCGGGGCGCAATTGACTCTATGCCGAATGCGGATCAGGACGCCGTGGCCAACTTTCTCAGGCCCGGCCGCACCGCCGCCGACGCGGCAAACGTGCGGCGGATTCTTGATGGCGTCGCACCTCAGATCGCGGTAGCAGAGCGCGCAGCGGCAATGCCCTACTGCGACTTCCACTACCGTTACGAACTCGGTCCCAACCTGCTCCTGCCGGAGTTCGCGTCCGCGCGACGGCTCGCCAGACTCTTCGCCGCTCGCGCTATGCTGCAGAGCGACCAGGGAAAGCCCAATGAGGTGCTCAAGTCCGTTGAAGTCATAGCGCGGATCGGCCGCCAGATGGGGCAAACGCCGGCGGTCATCGCGATGCTGGTGCAGATCGCCATTCAGTCTATCGCGGATCGGGTGCTCCAGGAGGTGGTGCTGTCACACGCTGTCGACCATGCGGAACTTAGGCAGGCCCAGGCAACAGAAGGTGCATTTGGGCCCGCACCGGATCTTGAGCACGGCTTTCGCGGCGAGCCGGTAATGGGGATGGTTGTCGTCTCAGACGTGCGGAGGAATCCATCGTCACTGCCCACGATTGCTCCTCTCGCTGAAGCAACCGCAGACTCGGACATGTTCCGCACCGCGATGTGCGACGCCTGGGAGGCACGCATGCTTGAGTATTGGAGCAAGGTCTTCTCGGTGCTGCGGACCCACCGTGGGGAATACCTCCTTCTATATCGGGAACTCAAGTCGCTATGCGATGCGGAACAGGCAAATGAAGGGAAGCCGACATACGAGCTGAGCGCCATTCTCAATCCCGTGCTTACGCAGGCTGAATTGAAAGTAATCACGGCCGAGGCGCAGAGGCGGCTGCGACGGGTGATGCTGCAACTCCTGGAGTACCGGCTGCGGTCGGGCAGCTTCCCGGCCTCGCTGCAAGCTCTCTCACCGCCCGCGCCACCGGACCCCTTCACCGACGGTCCCCTTCGCTACCGCAAGACTCCAAGAGGGTTCGTGCTCTATAGCGTAGGCGAGAACTTTCGGGACGACGGCGGCAACGGCAAGCGCCCGCCCAAGGGCGGCTCCCCGCCGGACATCGTAGTCACCTACCCATTCCAGTAAGCCGGCGCACACCACCGCGGCTTGGCGGTGTCACTTTCCCCTGTGCTCAACCGATAATCCCACCAAGTGCAGATGTCGCCCCCTGTAAGGAGATTCGGATGCGTACGGGAGTTGTCCTATTGTTGGCCGTAGGAACCCTCCTGGGCCAGGCCGTGAACGCCAGCGCGCCGCGGGCGGGGAGTCCCGGCATCGCCTGGCGGCCGGATGTCGTAGGGGTCGCGATTCCACACTCGGGGGCCGCGGGCCGGATCCACGGGACGGCTTTCGCGCCCAACGGAGCGGAAATAGAGAACGGGTTCCTGAACATCCATCAGCGGCACGGATGGGAAACCCTGCGCGAGTTCACCATCGTGCTCGACCTGAAGCGGGGGGAAAAGCCGGATGACCGGACCTATCTGGTGCGCTTTGACAGTCAAAGAGGGCCCGCCGTGCCCCACATCCTCATGAGCTGGAAGGTCAATCCCAGGCTGCGCACCACGCGCTGCCTGGTCCAGGGATACGCCATGCGGCTTCAGCTTGGCCATACGGTCAATGGGAAGCTGCCCGGCCGGGTCTACCTCTGTATGGACGACCCGGAGCACAGCTTTGTCGCCGGCACGTTCGTCGCCAGAGTCAAGCCGTAGGCTCGAAGTGCGCGGTGAAGTGGCGGAGGATGGGGGCCTGGTAGGTCATGCGCATGCCGGGCAGTGTCTCCCGCCGGGCGTAGGTCTCCAGCACCACCTCCGCCAGGTAGTCCACGTGGCTCTGCGTGTAGACGCGCCGAGGCAGGGCCAGCCGCACCAGGTCCATGGCGGCGTACGTCTCCGCGCCCGTCTCAAGGTCCGTCTTCCCGAACATGGCGCTGCCAATCTCCACGCCCCGCACGCCGCCCGCCTCGTATAGTCCGCACACCAGCGCCTGAGCGGGATACTGCTCCACCGGCACGTGCGGCAGGAACGCCCGCGCGTCGATGTACACCGCGTGGCCGCCGGGCGGCTCGACCATCTGAACGCCGCCTTCCCGCAAGGTCCGCGCGAAGTACTCCACGCACGCGTGCCGGTACTCCAGGTACCGCTCGTCCAGCACCTCCTGCAGCCCCACCGCCAGCGCCTCCAGGTCCCGCGCCGCCAGCCCGCCGTAGGTGGGGAACCCCTCCGTGAGGATGAGCATGTTGCGCGCCTGCTCCGCCAGCCGGTCGTCGTTCAGGGCCAGGAAGCCGCCGATGTTGGACAGTCCGTCCTTCTTGCCGGAGAACGTTGCGCCGTCGCAGTAGGAGAACATCTCCTGCGCTATCTCCCGCGCGCTCTTCTCCGCATAGCCCGGCTCCCGCATTTTGATGAAGTAGGCGTTCTCCGCGAAACGGCAGGCGTCCAGGAAGAAGGGGATCCCATGGGCGCGCAGTGTGCAGCTCACCGCGCGGATGTTCTCCATGGAGACCGGTTGCCCGCCGCCGGTGTTGTTGGTGACGGTGAGCATCCCCACGGGGATCCGCTCCGGCCCCACGCTCCGGATCGTCTCCTCCAGCGCCCCAATGTCGAGATTGCCCTTGAACGGGTGCTGTGTCTGAGGCTGGCGGCCCTCCGGAATCACCAGGTCCACCGCCTCCGCCCCGGAGTACTCGATATTGGCGCGCGTGGTATCGAAATGGTTGTTGCTGGGGATCACCTTGTCCCGACCGCCGATGACGTGGCAGAGGATGTGCTCCGCCGCCCGTCCCTGGTGCGTTGGGATGACATGCTTGAACCCGGTGAGCTCCCGCACCACTTTCTCGAACCGGAAGAAGCTTCGGCTGCCCGCGTAGCTCTCGTCCGATACCATCATCGCGCCCCACTGCGCGGCGGACATGGCCGAGGTGCCACTGTCCGTGAGCAGGTCGATGAGGATGTCCTCGGCGTGGATCAGGAAGGGGTTGTAGTGCGCGCGCCGCAGTATCGTGCGCCGCTCCTCCTCCGTGGTGAACCGGATAGGCTCGACCATCTTGATCTTGAACGGCTCGAGGATGGTTTTCATTGTGTCTCTCGGTTGTACGTCAGTGCTGAGCGCACA
>CAYNFH010000146.1:0-17150 GCA_964396385.1 uncultured Chthonomonadaceae bacterium
GCGATGAGCACCAGGGTTGGCCAGGAGTCGACCCCGTACATGCGCCAGATGATGAGCTGGTTGTCGTTCACCACCGGGTGCTCGATGTCGTACCGGAGGATGGCTTCGCGGATATTGGCGGCGTCGCGCTCGTTCACGAACTTGGCCGAATGGACGCCGATGACGGCGAGCTCGTTGGGGTACTTGGCTTCCAGCGCCTTCAGGCCCGGAATGATGTGCATGCAGTTGATACAGCAGTAGGTCCAGAAGTCCAGCAGCACCACCTTGCCGCGCAGGTCGCGCAGCGAGACCGGGTGGTCCGTGTTCAGCCACTGGAGGGAGGCGGGAAAGTCCGGCGCGTCCGGCGCTTGCCGAGATGTGGGTGGGGCCGGGGGCGCCTGGGCCAGCGCGTAGCCGGCGCGGCTCGCGCGGCATCCCGCAGTGAGGAGGAAGAGCGTCAGCGCAATGCAGCCCGCGCGCCGCGATGAGGAGTTTCGCATGAGACCGGCACCTCCGAAGGAGTATACGCGAACCGGCGCGTCTCCAGTTTCCCGAGCGGTGGGAGGCGTACGCGTGTCGGTGTGTGGGAGTATGGGTGTGTGGGAGTGGGCGGGATCCGGCCCCCCAATATTCCCATACTCCGCCCTATGCTTCCACCACCAGATTGTCGCGGTGGATGACCTCGTCCTGGGTCTTGTGGCCGAGGGCGGCCTCGAACTGGTCGCTACGGAGGCCCTGGAGCAGGCGGATGTCGGCGGCGCTGTAGTTGGTGAGGCCGCGGGCGAAGCGCCGGCCGGACTCGTCCCGGACCTCCACCAGGTCCCCTACTCCGAAGTCGCCGGTGACGTCGGTGATGCCGACGGCCAGCAGGCTCACGCTCTCCGCGCGGAGCCGCTCGCTGGCGCCGCGGTTTACGGTGACCGCTCCGCGCGGGCGCGAGCCCGCGGCGATCCAGCGCTTGCGCCCCCGCAGCCGGCCGGAGCCGGGCAGGAAAGTGGTGCCCACGGGCCGCTCCGCTACCACGTCCGCGATGACGCCCGGCCGTCGCCCGCGCGCCACCACCGTGCGGATGCCGGAGGACGTGGCGATGCGGGCCGCTTCCACCTTGGTGCGCATTCCGCCGGTGCCCGCGCCGGAGGTGGAATCCCCGGCTATTGCCGCGATGTGTTCGTCGATGCAGGCGACCACCGGGATTGGAGTCGTGAGTCGTGAGTCGTGAGTCATGAGAGCGGAAGCCGGAGTCGAGAGTCGAGAGTCTAGAGTCGAGAGAGCGGAATCCGGTGAGGGAGGTTCGGGATAGAGGCCTTCGACATCGGACAGGATCAGGAGGAGGTCTGCCTCCGCCACGACGGCGGTAAGGGCGGCCAGGGTGTCGTTATCGCCGAAGCGGATCTCGTCGACGGCAACGGTGTCGTTCTCGTTGACGATGGGCACGACGCCCAGGGCCGAAAGAGCCCGGAGCGTGTTGCGGGCGTTGAGGAACCGCCGCCGGTCCGCCAGGTCCTCGCGCGTTAGGAGCACCTGGGCAACAGAGACGTTGCGCCACGCGAATGCCTCCGTGTAGGTGTGCATGAGCAGGCCCTGCCCCACCGCCGCGGCGGCCTGCTTGTAGGGCAGCGTCTCCCGCTGCTGCGCGTAGGCGGCGCCGGCGCCTGCCAGGTGCTCACGTCCGGCCCGGATGGCGCCGGAGGTGACCAGCAGCACCTCCGCGCCCGCGGCGCGTTGCGCGGCGAGGTCCGCCGCCAGGTCCGCGATGAAGGCCCGGTCGATACGGCCGGCCTGATCCGTGAGCGTGCTGCTGCCGACCTTGACGACGAGGCGGGCTGCTGTCTTTGATGATTGAGGCATAGTGAGAGCCAGTGAGTGGGTGAGGGGGTGAGGGGGTGACCCGGATACGGAGACGCTGATGCCTCGACGCGCCGTCGTAACCACAGCGATTCAGCCGCAATCCGTAAACCTCACCCCTTCACCCCTTCACCCCCTCATCCTCCCTGTCTTCCAGGTCTTCGTCGGCGAAGTCGAACGCGACGTCCCGGATGCGGACGGTATCCCCGTCCTTGGCGCCGAGCTCCCGCAGCTTCCGGTGGACGCCGGCCCGCTCCAGTGTGCGCTGGAAGCGGCGCACCGCGTAGTCGTTGTTCATGTCGGTCATCGCGACCAGCCGCTCCAGTCCCTTGCCCTCCACCACCCACTCGCCCCGTCCGACGGCGCGGGCCTCCCAGTGGCGGGGGTCTTCCTGGCGCTCCGCTTTGATGCGGACCACAGGCTGGACGGGCTGAGCGGCCTCCTCGCGCTTCGCCTCCGCCAGGCGGTCCCACAAAAAGTAGAGGAGCGACTTCAGCCCCTTGCGGGTAACGGCCGAGATGCGGAAGACCGGGTACCCGCGCTCCCGCAGCGTCCGGTCTACGCGCTCCACGAGCTCCTTGTCCGCCGCAACATCAATCTTGTTGAGCGCGATGGCCTGCGGGAGCGCGGCAAGCCGCTCATTGTAGAGGCGCAGCTCCCTGTTGATGGCGTCGAAGTCCTCCAGCGGATCCCGACCGGACATGCCGCTCACGTCCAGCATGTGGACCAGCACTCGCGTGCGCTCCACGTGCCGCAGGAACTGGTGGCCGAGCCCTATGCCCTCGTGCGCCCCCTCGATGAGGCCGGGCAGGTCCGCCATTACGAAGGATCGCTGCTGGTCGATGTAAACGACGCCCAGGTTGGGGACGAGCGTGGTGAAGGGGTACTCCGCGATCTTGGGGCGGGCGGCCGAGACGGCGGCGATGAGGGTGGACTTGCCGACGCTGGGATACCCCAGCAGCCCCACGTCGGCCAGGAGGCGGAGCTCGAGCCGGAGCGCGCGCTGCTCGCCGGGCTCACCCTTCTCAGCGAACTTGGGGGCCTGCTGCACGGAGGTGGCGAAGTGCGCGTTCCCCTTCCCGCCGACGCCCCCTTTCGCGACTACGGCGCGGGCGCCCGGCTCGGCCAGGTCCGCCACCTGCTCGCCGGTGTCCCGGTCCAGGACGACTGTTCCGGGTGGAACCTTGAGCACCAGGTCCTGCCCGTCCTTGCCGTACATGTCCTTGCTCTGGCCGTCGCCTCCGCGCTGGGCCTTGTAGTAGCGCTGGTAGCGGAAGTCCAGCAGGGTGGAGAGGTGCGGGTCCACTTCCAGGATCACGCTGCCGCCGCGGCCGCCGTCGCCGCCGTTGGGACCGCCGCGCGGGACGAACTTCTCCTTGCGGAAGGTAACGGCGCCGTTGCCGCCGTCCCCCGCCTTGACCTCGATATCTACCTGGTCGACAAACATGGTGATCCCTACGATACCAGACGAGAGGCACGCGGCCCGAGGTTGGGCAGGGCTAACGGATGAAGTGAATCGGGCAGATACCAAGCGGTACGAGCGGATCCATCTCTTTGTGGTCAGTAGTGACGACCTCTCCGCCCAACCTCCGCGCGAGAGCAAGACAGAAGCAGTCCGCCAGGGCAATGGAGCCGCGGGCCTTCAGAGCCCCAACGTCTTGGAGGAAAGCCTCTGCCAGATCGCGGCGGATGATCACTCCTTCGGCTTTGAGCGTTCGAAGGGCCTTGCGGGCGGCTGGCAATGAAGCGGAACGAAGGATGTCATAGTAGACCTCTAGGATATTAACCGCGTGGGCGTAAGAAAGGCTGTTCGGGTCCCTGAGCATGGCGAGGACGCTAGAACCACCTTGTTCGGCGTGCAAGTAGGCGAGCATAGCGCCAGCGTCGAGTATCCGGATTATTGGTGGCGTCTTCGCCACCGCTCTTCCTCGCGAGCAATCTCCTCTTGTTTGCGTTCATCGTACTCATAGCTCCCACCAGGGAGACCGGCCAACATTCCATAGCCCGCTCCTATGGCGCGCTCTTTCGGGCTTGGCCCCGCTGCCGCATCCCTCTTTCTGACTGCGTTAGCTGCAGTTGGCCGGCGGCGCTTCCGGTCATTAAGCGCGCGGCGGATCAGTTGATGCAGCATCTCTTCAATGCCAGCACCAGAGGCTTGCGCCTCGGCGCGAATTTGTGACTCCTCTTCAGGCTCCAATGTGATTGTAAGTGTCATTGTCAGGCTCGTTCTATTCGGGAGCGATCTGTCGGCTATCTCCATTATGACCCAAGACGGAACAGGCCCGGAGAGCGGTTCGCTCTCCGGGCCTGTTCCTCTTGAATTCAGGCGCCTCAGGTTGCGGAGGCGGGGACGAGCTCGCCCTCTTCCGCCGGGACCAGCGCGCCGTCCGTGACGGCGGGGTAGACGCTCACGCGCCGCTTGTCCTTGGGACCCTCGAATTTGACGATACCGTCGATGAGGGCAAAGAGGGTGTGGTCCCTGCCGAGGCCGACGTTCTTGCCCGGCTTGAACGGGGTGCCCCGCTGGCGGACCAGGATGGCGCCCGTTCGCACCTGCTCGCCGCCAAACTCCTTGACGCCCAGCATTTTCGGCTTGCTGTCGCGGCCGTTGCGCGAGCTACCAACGCCTTTTTTGTGTGCCATGAAGAACTCCTGGGTGAGAGGTGAGAGGTGAGAGGTGAGAGGCCCGGAGGCATCACCCATCACCTAAACCGTTATGCTTTCCACCTGCAGCTTAGTCTGCCACTGGCGGTGGCCGTAGTGGCGCTGCACGTTCTTGACCTTCTTGTAGGTGAAGCCGCGGATCTTCTTGCCCTTGGCGGTCGAGAGCACGGTCGCGGTGACCTTGGCTCCCTCCACGGCGGGCGCGCCGATGCGGACGTTGTCCCCGTCGGCGACCAACAGAACGTCCGTAAGCTCGATGGTGGCGCCGTCTTCCGCCTCCAGCTTCTCGACGGTGATGATGGACTTCTCAGAGACGCGATACTGCTTCCCGCCGGTGCGTATGATGGCGTACATCGGGGGCTCCCCTTGGTCGCGGCGTTCAGGTGTTCCGGTGTTCAGGTGATTCGGATTCCGACCCTGAACGCCTGGATGCCCGAACGCGCTCCTCTCAGAATCGGACGCTCCCCCGTTGGGTTGGAGGAGCGTCCTTGGATGTTTATGGTGATACTCCAGGACAGACAGCCCAGGAGTTTATCACACGGGCTCCGCTTTGTCAAGCGGACGGTTAGTGCCTGGCAGGACCACGGCCGTGGCGTAGGAGCGGCGCACGTCCGTGATGCGGGCTTTCAGGCGCTGGCCGATGAACTTCTTGCCGTCGTTCAGGTCCAGCAGCAGGCCATCGGACCAGCCGACCACGGCCGGCTCCGGCTGGACCAGCGAACGGGTCACGCGGCACTCGACTACCTGCGTCCGCTTGTACTGCCCGTGGCGCGCCTCAAAGTCAGCCATGTCGCCGGGCAGGATCTCGAACTTCTCCAGGTGGCTCTCCGGATCCGCCCGCACGTAGACGGCGCGCTGGATCTCTCGCTCGAGGCGCTCGATGGTCTCGCCGTCCGGCCCGATGAGGAGCTCAGCCACGTCCGGATGGCACGTAATGAGGAGCGCCTCGCTGGGCTTCTTTTCCGTACGCGCGGCGCGACGCAGCTCGCGCTCCGCGAGGATACTCACCGACTCGGGTGACGCCAGCTTGCCCCGACCGTTGCAGTAGGGGCATGGCTCCGTCAGGAAGTCCGTCATTGTCTCGCCGGTGCGCTTGCGCGTCATCTCCACCAGGCCGAGACCACTGATGTTGGAGATCTTGGTACGGGAGCGGTCCTTCTTAAGCGCCGTTTCCAGCGCCTTCATCACCTGCTGCTTGTCACGCGGATTGTTCATGTCGATGAAGTCGATCACGATGATCCCGCCGATGTCCCGCAGCCGGAGCTGGCGCGCCACCTCGGTGGCGGCGTCGATGTTGGTCCGTACGATGGTCTCTGAGAGGCTGCTGCTGCCGACGAACTTGCCGGTGTTCACGTCGATGACGGTGAGCGCCTCGGTCTCATCGAAGATGAGGTATCCGCCGGAGCGGAGCCACACCTTGCGCTTGAGGAGCCGGTCTATCTCATCCTCGATCTTGAAGTGCTCGAGGATGGGCGTGTCGCCCGTATAGAGATGGATGCGGCCCCGCAGCTTGGGCGACACCATGTCCAGCAACTCGTTCGCCTTCTCGTACTCGGCCGGGTCATCGATGATGAGGCGGCTGACGTCCGAGCCGAAGACGTCGCGGATGGTCTTGTAGACCAGGGTGAGGTCCTGGTGGACCAGCGCCGGGGCGCGCAGTTTCTTGTAGGAGTCCTGCACCTGCCGCCAGAGCTTGAGCAGGAAGTCGCGGTCGGACTTGAGCTCGTGCTCGGTCTTGTCTTCCGCTTCGGTGCGGATGATGATACCGAAGCCCGGCTCGCGGAGCTTCTCCCCTATCTTCTTCAGCCGGTCCCGCTCCTTGCCATCCTCGATCTTGCGGGAGACGCCGATGTTGTCCGCCTCGGGCATGAGCACCAGGTACCGGCCCGGCAGGGAGATGCGGGTGGAGACCCGCGCGCCCTTGGTGCCGCGCGGCCCCTTGATCACCTGCACCAGGATCTCCTGGCCGATTTTGAGCACGTCCTTGATCTTCTGGTGCCGCAGGACAGAGCGGCGCGTAGATCGCCGGGGACGGCGCTGCGGCGCTGCGGAGCCTTCGCCGTTGGAGGCGGCGAGGCCAGCTTCCTCGTGCGCTTCGTCGTCCTCCTCGTCCTCTTCGTCTTCGTCGAGCTCGGCGGCGGCGACCACCGGCAGAGCGACGGGCTTGGCGGTTTCGCCGCCGGTCTCGCTGGTGGGCAGCACGTCACCCACGTAAAGGAACGCATTGCGTTCCAGGCCGATGTCCACGAACGCGGCATCCATGCCGGGCAGGACGTTGCTGACACGGGCCTTGTAGAGGCTTCCGACGACGCGCTCCTCGCGCTCGATGTGCAGCTCTACCAGCTTGCCCTCTTCGGTTACGGCGATGCGCGTCTCGCGCTCACCCACATTGACGACTATCTCTTTTGCCAATCCATGTCACCTCCTTTCGGATGGGTTTGAAACCACGAATATGCACTAATGTACACGAATTATGTAGGGGCGGCCCTGTGTGGCCGTCCGCCTTTGTGGCTCCGGGGCGCCACTACACTGGCGCATGTTCGCTCGCCATAAGGCGCATGCGGTGGACGCGGCGGACGGAGAGGCCGGGGAGGGCCTCCGCCAGAAGCCTGGCGATCTCTGCGGGCTTTGCTGTGCCTTCCGCACCGAGCGCCAGGTCCATCTCCAAGGTTATCCGGCCGCCGCTAAGGCCGCAAGCCCGAATGTCATGAATGAGCGGCCGCACGTCCACGCGCTTCACCTTGCCCTCACGCTCCCGCTCCACGAGGAGGTGATCGTTCGCGAGCAGCTCCTTCGCAGCATGCTCGGCCGACTCCAGGTTGGTCTCCGGACCACAGTCACAGGTTACCTGAAGGCGGGCGAGGTCGAAGCTATTCAGCAGGTCGCGCGAGCCGGCGTCGGGGATCTCTTCACACGCGTGGAGCTGGATTCCAGGTGGGAGCTTCTCGTTCAGCCTCCGCACGAGATCGGCCGGTGCGACCGGCTCGTTCAGCTCCAGGGTGGCCAGCTCGGCCGCGCCGGTCACGCCGACGCTCAAGGCGGAGGCAAAGGCGATCTTCTCGCGGGGATTGAAGCCGGTGGAAAAGGTGATGGGGAGCTCTGCCCGCCGGATCGCCCGCTCAAAGGTGCGGAGGATGTCCAGGTGGCCCAGCCAGCGTGCGGACTCGCCCTTCTCGAAGGTGATGAGGTACTTCATGGAGCAGTGGTGAGAGGTGAGAGGTGAGAGGTGACAGCCGGAATCCGAACTCGCCCCTCACCTCTCACCTCTCACCAGTCTTACTTCGCCAGAGCGGTCTGGATCTTCTCCAGCTTCTGCTTCTCGGTCAGGTTGTCAAACTGGGGCTTGCAGCCGGCGCAGCAGAAGTGAACCTCATAGTTGCCCACCTTGGACATGCCAGCGCCCTCGCCCTTGATCGCCTCACCAGTCATGGGGCAGGTGTTTACCACGGTTAGATGCACGGGCTCAACAACGGCGGTCTTCTTTCCCTTGGCCTTCATGGCCGCGTTGATCTTGGCCTCTTGATCTTTGACGGGGAGCTTCTCAAACGCCTCCGGACAGCCGTTGCAGCAGAAGTGCACGTTGTAGGTCTTGCCGTTGTAGGTGCCCGCTTTGGGCTCCTTCCGGATGAGGCTCGTGTCCGTGGTGCTGCCCTTGTCGCCGGTCATGGGGCAGTTCATCACCTCGACGACCTTGGTAGGTTTCGGCTTCTTGTTCTTGTCCTTCGGGGCGGCGAAGGCGGCGCCGGCCACGAACAGGGCTGCTACGGAGAGTGCGAGTGTCTTGCGCAGCATTCCTCGTTTCCTTTCTTAGGCAGGCGCGATGTGAGATGGGATGCCTGCCAGGAGAGATGGTGTATTAGGCCGGGGTGGGCCCGTTTGGGTCCTCACGCGCTCCATGCGCCGGTGAGGAGACAGCGTTGCGGAGATTAAGAAAGCCGTCGACGTTCAGCGTGCGTTTGATCTCATCAAAGGAGATCATGGCCTCCCGTTTTGACAGTACGTCTCCTTCGCGCAGGAAGGTTTCCGCTATATCGCGGAATGCGCGGGCCGTTACGAGCAGGCTCTCGATGGGCGCTACGACGATGCGGTATCCCATCCGCTCCAGTTCCGGCGCGGGGAGGATGGGCGTCTTGCCGCCGAACAGCATATTCACCAGGAGAGGTCCGTGGACCTGCTTTGGGATAGTCTCCAGCTCCTCCCTGGTCCTGGGCGCTTCAATGAAGGCCACGTCCGCCCCGTTCTCCAGGTAGAGATTGGCGCGGCGGATGGCCTCTTCCAGATCGTGAGTCTCGCGAGAATCGGTGCGGGCAATGAGCACGAAGTCCGGATCCCGCTGCGCGCGTTTGGCGGCGCGGACCTTGAGGACCATCTCCTCGGCCGGGATCACCTGCTTGCCCTCGAAGTGGCCGCACCGTTTGGGCGCGACCTGGTCCTCCAGGATCATGCCGGCCGCGCCCGCCGCCTCGAACTCCCGCGAGGTGCGCTGGACGTGCTGGAGGTCTCCGTGGCCCGTATCGGCATCCGCAATGACGGGGACGGTGAGGCGGGCGCAGGTACGGCGGATCTGGTCCGCCATCTCCGGCAGAGTGATGAAGCTCAGGTCCGGCAGGCCGAGCAGGCTGGCGGTGACGCCGAACCCACCGACGAAGATCGTCTCAAAGCCTGCCTGCTCCGCAAGGAGCGCGGTGAAGACGTCATGCGCGCCCAGGGAGCGGATGATGCCGGGCCAGCCCAGCAGTTGGCGCAGCACGGAAGCGGTGGAATCCATCGGGCTATTGTAACAGACAGGGAGTACTGGAGCTATGGAGTGGTGGAGTATTGTTCCGGGAGCCGGAGTCCGGAACCCATCACTCCACTGCTCCCCTACTCCAACACTCCACTACCGATTTGCCATGAGCCACCACCAGGGGCGGTCTTGCTGGCCGACCTTTTCGCGGCGGACGTGGCGGCGGAGCCAGCGGCGCCCGCGCTCCCGATCCAGCAGGAACCGCATGTTCCAGCCTCGAGTCTGGACACGCTCCCGGTACGTAACGTGCTTGGGCATTCTCCCTCCGGCGGCCCGGCGATGTACCGGCCGCTATCTGTTCACGGCTCGACGGACGACGGGTGACGGATGACGGACGGGATCCGCATCAATCCTCACTCTACTATACGTGCTTGTTCCGAGCGGATGACAGCCATCGCGCTAACTCTTTCATAGTGACAAGACGGGTTCCCTGCCGGGCGGGTAACGAATTGGGTGAGAGGTGAAGGTTGAAGGTTGAAGGTTGAAGGTCCCGGATTAGGGTGGTCAGGTGTTCAGGGCAGTGGAGCGCCGCGCAGCATTACGACTGCCGGCGCGTTTGGTGGCTCTTCCAGAGTGAAGCGGATGGGGAGAAAGTGCTGGGTGACCCAGAGGACAGTGCGAAGGTGCTCGGTAACGGTGGGGGTGGTCCAGCGGCTTTCGCCGGGCGCGAGGGCCAGCGGCAGCACAAGCTGGTCCGCCAGGTGCTCGTCCATGGCCGCGCCGGTCTTCCACCAGGCCAGGAACTCGTCACACGCCTGTTCGGCTACTTTCTCCATGGGCTTGCCGCGCTCGCCCAGCGACGTGAATCCGGCGAGGCCGCCCTCGCCCTCTGCCGCCAGAATCACTGCGGCCCCGGCGGAGAGTGACGGTCTATCTCGCCGCTCGATCCGTACAGTTCTGCCGATGCTTTTCATGTAGCGCTCCACCGTGGCCGCGCCGCGCTCGGCCACGTGGTCTGGCAGGCCGGCCGTGACGATGTAGGCAGTGAGGTCGCGTAGCTTGCCGCGGTCGGTAAGGTCAAGGGCAGAGGGGGAGAGGGGGAGAAGGGGAGAGGGGGAAATGTGGAGGAGGAGGTAGCCGCCGCCGCGGGGGTAGAAGCCGAGGCGCTCGTAGGAGATCTCGGCCTCCAGGTCCGCTCTGCGGAGCGCCGGCAGGTAGACGGCCTCCAGGTACTCCGCGGGAGGCGAATGCGGCACGTGGGTGCCGCCAGTGATGCGGACCGTGGAGGGCGCGCCAGCCGTAGAGAGCGGCAGCAGGACCGTCTGCGCCACCAGGTTGGTCGCGCCGGCCGTGCCGATTTCGAAGCGGTAGTTTCCGGCGGCTACAGGCGCCTGCGGTCGAAAGCGGACGCGACTGGAGCCCACCGCGTCGCCCTCCAGCTCCGCGGCGCAGAGGGAGGCGGCGGCGCGCACGGCGGCGAGGTGCTGGGGCTGGAGGCCCGGTTTGGAGCGGCGCGCCCGCACGTTCCGGAACTCAACCGCCTGGCCGGTAATGGCCGCCAGGGAGAGACTGGTACGGATCACCTGCCCCCCACCCTCGCCGTAAGAGCCGTCGATCGCGATCACGGGAATCCACCACAGAGAACGCAGAGAGCACAGAGAAAGGCGGATGAGGCGATAAGGCGATGGGGCGATGAGGCGTGCCGGGACTTCGGAAGCTTCAACTCCTTTCCCCTCCCATCCGCTCCTCAGAATCTCTGTGTCCTCCCTGTTCTCTGTGGTGATCCCCTGGCCTCCAGTTGCGCAGGCGGAGGGCGTTGGAGACGACGGAGACGGAGGAGAGCGCCATGGCGGCGCTGGCGACCATGGGCGAGAGCAGCCAGTGTGTAAGAGGGTAGAAGAGGCCGGCCGCCAGGGGTATCCCCAGTGTGTTGTAAGCGAAAGCGAAGCCCAGGTTCTGCTTGATATTGCGCAGAGTGGCCCGCGAGAGCGCGATGGCCGTGGCGACGCCTCGCAGGTCGCCGCTCAGGAGAGTGATGTCCGCGGCCTCGATGGCGACGTCCGTGCCCGTGCCGATGGCGATGCCGACGTCCGCCTGGGCCAGCGCGGGAGCGTCGTTTACGCCGTCGCCGACCATTCCCACCCGGCGGCCCTCCTTCTGGAGCCGCTCGACCTCCGCCGCCTTGTGCTCCGGCAGCACGTCCGCCAGAACGGTATCGACGCCGACCTCGCGCGCCACCGTCTCCGCGGTCTGGCGGTGGTCGCCGGTCATCATCACCACCTGAAGGCCGAGTGAATGCAGCTCCCGAACGGTCTCTCGGGAGCCCTCTTTCACCGTGTCGGCCACGGCCAGCACGCCCGCGGGGAGGCCGTCCACAGCGACCAGCACGGAGGTCTTGCCCTGGGATGCGAGGGCGGCGACCTGCTCTGAGAGGCCGTTGAGCTGCACTCCGTAGGTCTCCAGCAGCCGCGCGTTGCCCGCGAGGACCACGCGGTCCTCCACCATCGCCACGATGCCCTGACCCGGCACCGCCTCGAACTTTGAGGGCTCCGTGACCGCCAGCTTCCGCTCCACCGCGCCGGCCACGATGGCCTCGGCGATGGGGTGCTCGGAGCCTCGCTCGGCGGAGGCCGCCAGGCGCAGCACCTCCTCCGTGAAGCGGTTGCCAGTGCGCACCACATCCGTCAGCGCGGGCTTGCCGTTGGTGAGCGTGCCGGTCTTGTCCAAGGCGACGACGTCGAGGGATTGGGCACGCTCCAGCGCCTCCGCATCGCGGATCAGGATGCCGTGCTCGGCCCCCTTGCCCACGCCCACCATGATGCTGGTGGGAGTTGCCAGCCCCAGCGCGCACGGACAGGCGATGATCATGACCGCTACAAAGTTGGAGAGCGCCATCAGGGGGTTTGGCCCGAAAGCGAGCCAGAAGGCGCCGGTGGCCACCGCTATCATCAGCACAGCCGGAACGAAGTAGCCGGTGATGCGGTCCGCCAACCGCTGGATGGGCGCGCGCGAGCCCTGCGCCTGCTGCACGAGGGCGATGATGCGAGAGAGCGTGCTGTCGCGGCCCACACGCGTCGCCTCCAGGATGAAGGAGCCGGTCCGGTTCATGGTCCCGCCGATCAGCGGATCGCCCGGCTGCTTGTCGACGGGCATGCTCTCCCCGGTGACCATGCTTTCGTCAACGGCTGACTGCCCCTCCAGGACGCGGCCATCCACCGGCACCTTCTCCCCCGGATGCACCCGGACGTGGTCGCCCACGCGCACGTGCTGGATGAGCACCGCAATCTCCTCGCCATCCCGCAGGACCTTCGCGGAGCGGGGCTTCAGGTCGATGAGGCGCTCGATGGCCGCACCGGTCCGCGCCTTTGCGCGGGCTTCCAGCGTGCGGCCCAGGAGGATCAGGGTGACGATGACGCCGGCGGTCTCATAGTAGGCGTGCGGCATGAGCCCCGCGCGGAGGAAGAGGCCGGGCGCGGCGGTGGCGGCAAGGCTGTAGACGTAAGCGCTGCCGGTGCCGATGGCGATGAGGGTGTTCATGTCCGCCGCCCGGTGGCGCAGCGCGGCCCAGGCGCCCCGGTAGAAACGGGCGCCGGCCCAGAAGAGCACGGGGGTGGTGAGCACGAGCTGCAGCCAGGGGTTGGCGAGCCAGCCGATGCCCGGCGCGTGGAGGTCCATGCCCATGGAGCCGACCAGCACTGGAGCGGTAAGTACGGCCGCGACTATGAACCGGCTGCGGAGCTCGCGCGCTTCTCTCAGCCGCTGCTCCTCGCGCGCGTCTTCCTCCGCGTCCCGCGCAACGGCGGCGCCGTAGCCGGTCTCCTCCACGGCCTCGACCAACTGCTCCGGGGTGGTGACACCCGGATCGTACTCCACAGCGCCGCGGTTGGCGAGGAGATTCACGGTGGCGTCCTGAACGCCCGGCACGCGCTTCAAGGCGCGCTCCACACGCCCGACGCAGGCCGCGCAGCTCATGCCGGTGATGGCAAGGTCGCAGTGGGCGGGAGGAGAGTCGTGAGTCGTGAGTCGTGAGTCGTGAGAGCGGATTCCGGAGTCGAGAGTCGAGAGTCGAGAGTCGAGAGCAGGGGTTGACTCGCGTTCCTCAGAGCGCGGGCCGAAGAAGAACCACCACAGAGCGGCGATTCCGCCTGCTCCGAGGACCGGAATCAGGAACTGTGCGATGCCCATCCGAGTGTCGCATACCCGACGATTGAAGTCGCGGGCAACTAGTACGCGAAGTCCCCCTGCGGGGACTTGAGATTCGAAATCTCAGGAGACAGTCATTTCTGCAGCGGTCACGACTGTACGGGAAAGCCCGCGCGGTCCAGGGCGTCCGCGATGGCCGAGCGGTCTGTGCGCTCGTCATGGATGACGGTGACCTGCTTGGTCTGAACGTTCACGTCGATGCCGTTGATGCCTCCCAAGCGGCCGACCGCCTGCTTGATACTGTTGGCGCATCCGTCACACTGGATGTCCGGAACGTGGAACTGGCTCTCCATAGACTATTCCTCCCGATGCGATTCTACGCCACAGGCAGCAGATTTGACACCCAGGAGACGGAAGACGGGTGACGGGCGACGGACGATCTCCGGAATCGGTCTCCCGTCCTCACAGGATATATCGCAATGCGCACCGAACGTACACGCCAATCTACCGCGGGAAGGAGAACGTTTTGGCAGACGACCTCCGGTTCGACATCTACTACCCGTACGAAGAGCTCACCCGGCACCTGCGTGCGCTGGCGGAACAGCGCCCGGACCTTGTGACGGTGGAGAGCATCGGCAGGAGCTATGAGGGCCGGGATGTGTGGTGCGCCACTGCGACAAACCGGGCGACCGGTCCGGCGGAAGAGAAGCCGGCGTTCTGGGTGGACGGGAATATCCATGCCACGGAGGTTTCCGCCTCTTCGGCCTGCCTATATCTGCTGCGGAAGCTGGTCACGGAGTACGGGAGCAATCCGGAGGTCACGCGCTGCCTGGACACGCGAGTGCTCTATGTGGCGCCCCGCGTGAACCCGGACGGAGCGGAGCTGTTTTTCGCGGACCGGCCACGGTTCCTCCGATCCAGCACGCGCCCCTACCCGTACGACGAGGAGCCGCTGGAAGGGCTCAAGCGGGAGGACGTGGACGGGGACGGCCGCTTCCTGCAGATGCGGATTGCGGACCCGAACGGGCCCTGGAAGCCGCACCCTGAGGAGCCGCGGCTGCTCATCCGGCGGGAGCCCACGGACGTGGAGGGACCCTTCTACCGGCTGCTGCCGGAGGGGATGCTGGAGAACTGGGACGGCGTTACGATCAAGGTTCAGCCCAATAGGGAGCGGCTGGACCTGAACCGCAACTTCCCGGCCCACTGGCGGTTGGAGCACGAGCAGTCCGGGGCGGGTCCCTACCCCACCAGCGAGCCGGAGGTCCGCAACGTCGTCGCGTTCATGACAAGCCACCCCAACATCACCGGCGGCGTCACCTTTCACACCTACAGCGGCGTGCTGCTCCGGCCCTATGGCACACAGAGCGACGAGAGCTTTCCGGCGGAGGACCTCTGGACGTTCCAGAAGATAGGCGAGAAGGGCACGGAGATCACCGGCTATCCGGCGGCCTCCGTCTTCCACGACTTCAAATACCATCCCAAAGAGGTCATTACGGGCGTCTTCGACGACTGGATGTACGACCACCTGGGCGTCTTTGCCTGGACGGTGGAGATCTGGTGTCCTCAGCGGCAGGCCGGGCTGACCGGCTTCGGTCCGGAGCGGCCGGAGGGCGGATTCAAGTTCATCCCCTGGTTCCGGGAGCACCCGGCGGAGGACGACATTCAGATGCTCCGCTGGAACGACGAAGCGCTGGACGGCAAGGGCTACGTCGACTGGTATCCGTTCGAGCATCCGCAGTTAGGCCAGGTGGAGCTGGGCGGCTGGGACGCGCTCTACGCGTTCCGCAACCCGCCGCCGCACCTGCTGGAGAAGGAGGTGAGCCTCTTTCCGGACTGGGTGTTGTGGCAGGCGCTGATCTCGCCGAAACTGGAACTGCATTCGGTGGAGGTGGTGGCACTGGGGAAGGCCGACGGAGGACGGGGGACGGAGGACGGACTGAGGGGCGCGTACAAGGTGCGGTTGGTGGTACAGAACACGGGGTGGCTGCCCACGTATGTGACCAAGAAGGCGGTGGAGAGGCAGGCGGTGCGGCCGGTGATCGTGGAGATAGAGCTGCCGGAGGGCGCCAGCCTGGAGACCGGCAAGGCGCGTGAAGAGATCGGCCAGTTGGAGGGCCGGGCGTACAAGCCGGTGGGCGGGTTCGGCTGGCACGCGGATTCCACGGACGACCGCGCCAAGGTGGAGTGGGTGGTCCGCGCCCGGCCCGGGCAGACCGTGCGCCTCACGGCCCGCCACCAGCGGGCGGGCGTGGTCCGCGCGGGGGCGGTGTTGGAGTAAGATGTGCTTATGAGCGAACAGATAAAGGCGCTGGTGGGACAGTGGGTGGAGGTGCGGTGGGGCGCCGGGTCTGGTCCCGCCGTGTTCCCCAGTTACGTAGCGTTGCCCAGTCTTGTGTACGGGCTCGTGGAGGAGTGCGACGACTACGCGCTCCTGCTGCGCAAGTTGGACGGGGAGACGCTCTATCTGCCGCTCGATTCCATCCGGAGCATGAAGCCCGTAGCGCCACCGCGCCAGGCGCAGGACCAGCTTCTCAGGCCGTCCGAGGCGCCGGATGCGAATTCTCTGGTACGTCCTGCGGCGGGGCCATCCGAAGAATCTAACTACCTACTGCGTCCGGACGAGGAGATTCTTGGCTAAGCCCCGCTGAGATAGGGGCGGCATTGGATGATGTAGAGTCAATCGCCCATCACAGGGTTGTCGATAATCCCGACCACGCCCGGCCAGTTCGAGCGTGGGTTCGTAGCCGTGCGCATACCGACCCGACGCATCACGTTGGCCGAGGCCGTATTTGAGCGGTCTGTGCAGGCGAGCACGCGATATATTTGAACGATGTCGAACGCGAAAGCCACCAGGGCGCGGGCGGCTTCGGTAGCGTAGCCATGACCTCTGTGCGAAGATGACAACCCGTAGCCAATTTCCAGCTCCAAATTGGCCAGGCGCTGATTGCCCGTTATCCCAAAGAAGTCGGGCCCGAATGGCTCCCGTTTGGCCCACGTCCAGAGGCCGGGCAAGAAACCGCAAATCCCCACCAACTCCTGATTCTGCTTGAGCAACACGGCGCGGTAGCCGTAGAGACCGTCCGTGTGGCCCCACTGGGACAGCGCGGTGTAAAGCTGCATCCTTTCACGGCGCTGCTCAAGAGAGAAGTTCGGCCCCGACCATTCGAGGTCTTCGTCGAGTATCGCGTGTGCAGCCTGAAGATCTTCGGGCAGAAAGGCCCGAATAATCAGGCGGTCGGTTTCTAATTGGTCCATAGCCGTTTCTCCTCCCACTCCGAGTAGGTGCCGGGGTAGTCCTGGACGTGGCCGGACTCCACGATGAGGAGACGGTCCGCGAGGCGGTCCAGGAGGTAGCGGTCGTGGGAGATGACCAGGAGGGTGCCGGAGTAGGCAGCCAGGGCGTCCTCCAGGCGCTCGCGGGTATCGATGTCCAGGTGGTTGGTCGGCTCGTCCAGCACCAAGAGATTTGCGCCGGAAACCACCGCCCCCGCCACGGCAAGCCGCACGCGCTCGCCGCCGGAGAGATCCCGGACACGCTTGAACACCTCGCCCTCGCGGAACAGGAAGCAGGCCAGGAGGGTGCGGGCGTCGGTGTGGGATAGGCGGCCCATCTGCTCCACTGTCTCCAGCACCGTCAGTTGCGGGTTGAGCTGCTCCTGCTGCTGCGCGAGGTAGAGCGGCTCCACGCCCGCCCCTGTCCGCACTTCTCCGCGAGTGGGCGGCTCCAGGCCGAGCAGGAGGCGGACGAGGGTGGTCTTGCCCGCGCCGTTCGGACCGACGATGCCGACGCGCT
>CAYNFH010000147.1:0-16928 GCA_964396385.1 uncultured Chthonomonadaceae bacterium
TTTCGTCGGAAACGCAAGAGGAGATCCAACGATGACGGCCATAGTAACCGACGTAGATCTTCACACCCGGCAGCCGGGGACCGACGAAGAGTTGGAGATCGGCGGGAAGCGGTTCCGGTCGCGGCTGATGCTGGGGACGGGTAAGTACCGCACCGCGGAGGAGATGAACGCGGCGCTGGAGGCTTCCGGCTGCGAGATTGTAACGGTAGCCCTTCGGCGCATCGACCTGAACCAGCCCAGGCGCTCCATTCTGGACGAGATCGACTGGCAGCGATACCACATCCTGCCAAACACCGCGGGGGCGCGGACGGCGGACGAGGCCATCCGGACGGCGCGGCTGGCCCGCGCCATGGGGCTCTCCGACTGGATCAAAGTGGAGGTGATACCGGACCCCAAGTACCTGCTGCCGGACCCGGTGGGCACGTACGAGGCTTGCAAGGTGCTGGTAGAAGAGGGATTTGTGGTGCTGCCCTACATCAACGCAGATCCCGTGCTGGCCTTGCGGCTGCAGGAGGTGGGGACGGCCACCGTAATGCCGCTCGCCTCCCCCATCGGGAGCGGGCAGGGCATGAAGACGTTCGACAGTATCCGGATTATCGTGGAGCAGGCGCAGGTGCCGGTGGTGGTGGACGCCGGAATCGGCGTGCCGTCCGACGCCGCGATCTCGATGGAGCTGGGCGCCTCCGCCTGTCTGATCAATACGTCCATCGCGCGGGCGGAGAACCCGGCGCTGATGGCGGAGGCGATGCGGCTGGGCGTGGAGGCGGGACGGAAGGCGTATCTGGCCGGCCGGATGCCGGTCCTTCCGTACGCGTCGGCCAGCAGCCCCACGGAAGGCGTGGTCCGCTGACCCGGCCATCGCTTCCCCGTCCGGTGCTCATGTTGGTGACGGAGCCGGGTGAGCGGATTGCGGAGGTAATGCTCGCTGCGGTTGATGGTGGAGTGAATGCGGTCCAGTTGCGGTGGAAGGGCCGGCCGCCAACACGC
The DNA here is from genome assembly GCA_964396385.1 of uncultured Chthonomonadaceae bacterium. Lineage (GTDB taxonomy): Bacteria > Armatimonadota > Chthonomonadetes > Chthonomonadales > CAJBBX01 > CAYNFH01. The sequence continues at coordinate 988 of CAYNFH010000147.1, forward strand.
GAGGAGGCGTCGAGCATCCTGGAGGTGAGGGAGAGGCTGCGAGGCAGGGCGCTGCTGATCGTCAACAGTGTAGTCAATCCGCTGGCGAATGTGCTCGAGGCGGACGGAATCCACTTCCCGGAGGACGGGGGGCCGGTGGTGAGCGCGCGGCGCGTGGTGCCCTCTCACCGGCTGGTTGGCAAGAGCGTCCATTCGGTGGAGTCAGTGAAGCGGGCGGAGCAGGAGGGCGTCGACTATCTGGTCGCCGGGTCTATCTTTGAGACCGGGTCGCACCCGGGAATAGCGCCGAACGGGTTGCCGTTTCTGGAGGATGTCTGCCGGGCAGTGCAGATTCCGGTGATCGCCATTGGTGGAATCACGCCGAAGAATGCAAGAGATTGCCTGAAGGCTGGGGCCGCCGGCGTCGCCGTGCTGTCCGGCATCATGCGAGCAGAGGACCCGCGCGCGGCGGCGCGCGCATACCGGCAGGCGCTGGACAGCGCCGGAGCGTAGAGTATGGAGCTGACGGTCAACGGCGAGAGCCGCGACGTTCAGGGTGTGCAGACCATCGCGGACCTCCTTGCGCTTCACAACGTGCAAGCGCGGACGGTGGTGGTGGAGCACAACCGCGACATCATTCCCCGGGACCGCTATGCCGATACCCGTCTCCAGGACGGCGATAGGCTGGAGATCGTGCAGATGATGGCAGGAGGGTGACGGAGAGAGTTGAAGGTTGAAGGTTGAAGGCCGGAGCCGTTCCGATACGCTCCGGCTGCCAACGATGCTGTGGACGTACAGCCTCTGAATGCGCACAGCGTACTTTAAACCTTCAACCTTCAACCATTCTGGAAGCATGTTATGCCGGACATTGTAATTGTGGGTGGTGGGATTATAGGGCTGACGGTGGCCTGGAACCTCGTCCAGGAGGGCGTCTCCGTGACGGTGCTGGAGCGGGGCCAGACCGGCGAGGGGGCCAGCGGGGCCGCGGCCGGGATGCTCGCGCCGCTGGCGGAAGCCCCCCGTCGGGGACCTTTCACGGAACTGGGACTGGCCAGCCTCCGGCTCTATCCGGAGTTCATCCAGGCCCTCCGCGACGAGGCGGGGCTGAACGCGGAGCTGGAGACGCCGGGGCTGCTGCGGGTCGCGAATACCCCGGAGGCGGCCGAGTCGCTCTGCGCCGCGGCGGAGTGGCAAAGGCGGGCCGGCCAGCGCGTGGAGTGTCTGGACGGCGATGCCGCCCGGGACCTGGAGCCGGAGCTCTCTTCCGCCGTCGTCGCGGCGGTCCACTCGCCGGACGAGACCCAGTTCGACCCGCGCCTGCTGGTCCGCTCGCTTGCGATCGGGTGCGCCCGGCGCGGGGTGGAGATCCGGGAGTGCACGCCTGTGACGGGATTCACCTGTACCTCCAACCGCATCCATGCGGTGGAGACCCCGGCCGGACCGGTGCCGTGTGACATCGTGGTAGTGGCCGGAGGGGCCTGGTCGGACCAAATCGGGAGCTGGCTGGAGAGCCGCCTGCCGGTGTTTCCGGTGAAGGGCCAGATCATGGCGCTCCGGTGCGTGCCGCCTCCCATCCGGTACACCGTGTACGCGCACCATGGATACCTGGTGCCGCGTACAGATGGCCGCGTGATCGTCGGAGCGACGGCGGAGTCCGCGGGGTTCGATACCCGCCCCACGGTGGCGGGAATGAGCTCTCTGCTCCAGACCGCCGTAAACCTCGTTCCCAGCCTGGCCGACGCGCCGTTCGACAGCGTATGGGCCGGGCTGCGCCCCGCCACTCAGGATGGCCTGCCCATCCTGGGCAGGCTGCCGCGCTGGGAGAACGGCTTCGCCGCGACCGGCCACTTCCGCAACGGCATTCTGCTCGCCCCTGTCACCGGAGAGCTTCTCACCGGGGCAATCGTGCGCGGTGAGACGCCGCCCCTCCTCCAGCCGCTCCTGCCCGACCGGTTCGCGGCATGAAGCGCGCCGTCCTCACCATCGCCGGCTCCGATCCCTCCGGAGGGGCCGGCATCCAGGCCGACTTGCGCGTATTTCAGGCGCTGGGAGTCCACGGCCTCTCCGCCATCACGGCGCTGACGGTGCAGAACAGTCTCGGCGTGGAGGCGGTCCATCCCGTGCCGGGCGACGTACTGTACGACCAGGTGGAGACGCTCCTGGAAGACACGCCGGTGGCCGCGGTGAAGATCGGGATGCTGGGCGGAGCGGAGCAGGTGCATGCGGTGTCGGAGCTGCTCCGGCGATTCCGGCCACCGAATGTGGTGCTGGATCCGGTGCTGACATCCGCGGGGGGCGTGCCGCTGCTGGATGAGGAGGGGCGGCGCGCGCTGCTGCGGGAGCTGGTTCCTCTGGCCGATCTGGTTACGCCCAATTTATGTGAGCTGCAGGAGCTGGCAGGCACGCTGACAGAGTCATCTGCCGAGCGGCTGTTTGACGTGGGGACACGTGCACTGCTCATCAAGGGAGGTCATCTTCCGGGAGAGCCTAAGGATACGCTGGCATGGCCAGACGGTCGATGGAAGCAGTATCCCGGCGTGCGAATCCAAACGCCACACACGCACGGTACAGGCTGCCTGCTGTCCAGCGCCATCGCGGCGTATCTCGCCCTCGGGGAGCCTCTGGAGTACGCTGTTGAAGCGGCGAAGGCGCTGCTTACAGATTCCCTCCGCTGGCCAGTCGTGCTGGGGCGTGGACGTGGGTACCCGGACTCCATGGAGGGCGCGGCTGCACTCGAAGTTCGCGAGGAGATCCGCCAAGGCCACGGGTACCGCTTGGCAACATTGGTCGAAGGTCTGTACGTACTCACGGACTCGGGCCAGATGCCGGGCCGATCGCACGAAGAGATCGCCCGCGCGGCGTTCGCCGGGGGCGCGAAGGCCGTCCAGCTCCGAGACAAGCGGCTTTCAACGCCGGAGCTAATAGCGCTGGCCCGCCGGGTAACAGCGCTAGCGCGCGAGCAACACAGGCTGTTGCTGGTTAACGACCGGGTGGACGTGGCGCTCGCGTCGGAGGCCGATGGAGTTCATCTAGGGCCGGACGACATGCACCCGGCGGACGCCAGGCGGCTGCTGGGGCCGGAGCGGATCATTGGCGTCTCCGTCAGTACCGTGGAAGAAGCGAATCCCATCGCGGCGTACGCCTCCTACCTGGGTGTGGGGGCGATATTCGGATCCGCGACCAAGGATGATGCGGGACCGCCGGTCGGCACGGCGCGAATCGCCGAGATCCGCCGAGCTTTTCCGCAACATCCCATCGTCGCCATCGGCGGAATCCACATCGGCAATATAGACGAGGTCGCGGCGGCCGGAGCGGCGACTGCTGCGGTTGTCTCGGCTGTTGTCTGCGCGCCGGATATGGAGACCGCCACCCGGGAACTCTGGCGCCGGTTCCTCGAAGGGCGAAATGGTCCGGGTGACCAATCACCTGATCGCCTGAACGCCTGAACGCCGAGTCCGCCATGCGCGCTCTGATCCTTGCGAACGGTGACTGCCCCATCCCCACGCTGCTAAAGAGGCTGCGTGCGGAAGCGGACCTGTTCATAGCGGCGGACGGCGCCGCGAACAAACTGTCCGCTATGAGCATCGCGGCGGACGTGACGCTGGGCGACTTTGACTCCCTGGACCCCTCCACTGCGGGTGCGCTACCGGGCCATTCGCTCGTAGCCGCGCCGGACCAGAATGCGTCCGACCTGGAAAAGGCGATCCAGTTTGCTCTCGCCCGGGGGGCATCGGGGATCATCATCGCTGGGTACGCGGGCGGACGCGTGGACCATACACTGGTCAGCTTCGCGCTGCTGGTCAAGTACTTCCGCGACGCGGAGATGGCCCTGGTAGACGACCTCGGCACGGTCCGCGCCACGGACGCGCGGCTGGAGATTGCCGGCAGCCCAGGGGACCTCGTCTCGCTCGTGGCCTTCGCAGAGGCCCAGGGGGTGGTGACGGAGGGACTGGAGTGGCCTTTGCACGGGGAGGCTCTGCTGCCGGGATCGCGGGGCGTTAGCAATCGGATGATCCGAGAGCGGGCCGCAGTGCAGGTCCAATCCGGGACCTTGTTGGTGTGCCACCTGACGGGAGGGGCAGAGCAGTAGATCCGTGATACTCAACAGGAATCGGGAGCGGCGCGGCCGAAATGGCATGTACCTCCCGAACCGAGTGAAATCCATGGTTTCTAAGACGCCGCGCGCCGACTACGTTGCGTTTGACCGCGTGGCGGACATGTACAACACCTCCCGGTACGTTCCCCCGGACGTGCTCCGCTGCGTGGCCCGTTTGATCTTCCAGGACAGCGGCATGGATGCCGCCTCCCCTTTCCTGGATGCGGGGGCAGGGACGGGGCGCTTCGCTTCACCGCTGGCGGCCGAGGGGCTGCAGGTGGTGGGGATAGACGTCTCGCCCGGTATGCTCGCCCAGGCTCGTGCGGCCGACGCCCGCCTTGGACTCCTCCGCGCGGATCTTCGTGCAGTGCCTTTGCGGACCGCCTCCATGGGAGGGGCGCTGGTCGTGCACATCCTGCACCTGATTGCGGATTGGCACGGAGTTGTGCGCGAGCTGCGCCGGGTACTGCGGCCCGGCGCAGCTCTCTACATGGGCCTCGAGGAGGGCAAGCACTTTCGCACCCGAAGCCTCTACTTCCGGATTGCCGAGGAACGGAAGCTCATGCGGCCGCACATCGGCGCTCCGAACTTCGCCGCCATCCTGGAGCACCTGGAGCAGACCGGCGCGGAGGTTGTGCGCATCGAGAGCAAGGGCCTGCACTGGACGGCCGCTATCCAGGTGCGCGACCTGGTCCAGATGCTTCGGCGCAACGCTTACTCCCATTTGTGGCACGTGCCGGCGGAAGTACACCGAGATCTCGTCGCCGAATTGGAGCGCAGGCTTGGCTCCCTACGGGCGGATCCGAATGACGTGGAGGAGGCGCCGGCGCACATCGCCCTCTGGAGTGCCCGGTGGCCGGAGGATAGGAGCGAGACATGACGGAGGAGAGGCCCCTGCGCTTCGGCGTGATCGGGGCGGGATGGTTCGCCTCGCGCCGGCACATTCCCGACATCCTCAAACATCCCGAGGCGGAGCTGGTGGCGCTGATCCGCCGGGACGAATCGGAGCTCCAGCGGCTGCGGGACCATTTCGGCCCGGTCGAAACCTATACGGGCTGGGAGGAGATGCTCCGGCGCACCGAGCTGGACGCGGTGGTCATCGCCACTCCGCACAATCTGCACTACGCGCCGGCCCGGGCGGCCATGGAACGGGGTCTCCATGTGGTGCTGGAGAAGCCGATGACGGTGGACCCGGCGGAAGCGTGGGATCTGTGCCGCATCGCGAAGGAGCGGGGCGTGCAGCTCGCGGTGGCGCTTAACCCGCCGTACTGGGCGCACTGCCACGGCATCCGTCGCGCCATCCAGGGAGGCGCGATAGGCGACGTGGAGTCGATCTCCTTCTACTGGACTGGAAATGCACTGCCCCTCTTCGGCGAGGCGCCCAGGCCGGCGGACATGCCGGGCATCGTGCCGCCGACGCGCTACCGGGAGGATCCGGAGCAGGTGGGCGGAGGCTATCTCAACGATGGCGGGCCGCACCTGATCTCCGAGCTCCTGTGGACCACGGGACTCCAGGCCATACGGGTCACGTGCCTCATGGACCGGCTGCCCTCCGACCGGCGCGCCGTCATTGCCATCGAGCTGGAGAACGGCGCCCTCGCGACGGTGTGCTCGCTCGGCGACAGCCGGCACGACGGTCGCCGCGTCCGGAACACAATCGGCGGCTCGCGCGGGACGATCACCGTCGAGGGGTTTGAGTTCCTCACCACGGTCCGCACGCACGACGCCGAGCCGGTGACCTTCCAGGAGAATGAGATGGCGTCCGTTCCCGGTCCGGTGGCGAACCTGATCGACGCCATCCGGGGCCGCGCCGCGGTCGCCTCACCGCCCGAACACGGCGCGCACGTACAGGACGTAATCGCCGCCGCATACGAATCAGCAGCGAATGGCAGAACCGTAGAGATTGGCCGTTAATAAACGGGAATGAACGGAAATGGGATTCTGCCAATGCGCATGATGCCAGGCACCCCGCACCGAAATACGAACTGGTAGAGCCCTATTCCCGTTTATTCACGTGCATGAAGGGCTAAATGACCGCCGGTTCGGTGAAAGTCAGCGTGCGGGCGGTGGCGTCCAGGGTCACGCGGCAGCCTAGGGGGAGGGTCAGGGGGTTGGGCTCGTGACCAAACGGGAAGCCGGTGACGGCGGGCTTGCCGAGCGGCGCGACGAGGGTGCGCCAGAGGTCGTCCGGGGTAATGGCGGCATCCTCCTTTTCGTGCTTGTGCCAGTCCGTGGCCGTACCGATCACGAAGCCCGCCGCACTTTGCAGGATGCCCGCGCGGAGAAGCTGCGTAAGGTAGCGGTCCAGCCGGTAGACGGCCTCGCCCACGTCCTCTATCAGTACAATGCGGCCGGTGAAGTCCGGCTGCTCGCGGGCGCCGACGGCGGACGCCAGCAGGCAGAGGCAGCCGCCCGCCAGTTTTCCCTCTGCCGTGCCGGGCACCAGGGTGCGTACGGTGCCGTCCCGTGTGTCGAATGTCCCCAACGGTTCCGGCTCCTGGAGCAGCCGCCAGAAGGTGGAGGCGGACGTCTCCGACAGCCCGCCGCCGTGCGAGCAGATCATGGGGCCGTGGAAGGTCACCAGGCCACACTCTCGCTCCATAGCCAGGTGGAGTGACGTGATGTCGCTGTAGCCGACGAACACCTTGGGGTTGGCGCGGACCACGTCCCAGTCCACGTAGTCCAGCATCCTGGCGGCGCCGTACCCTCCCCTTCCGCAGAAGACGGCTTGCACGTCCTGCCGCTGGAACATCTCCGTGAGGTCGGCGCCGCGGGCCGCGTCCAAGCCCGCCAGGTAACCGAACCGGTCATAGAGGTGATCGCCGAGAGCAACCTGGTAGCCGGCTGCATTCATCTGCCGGATCCCCTCCTCCAAACGGGCATCCCTGATTCCGCTGCTGGGAGCGACCACGCCGATGGTCATGCCGGGCCGCAGCCGCGGGGGACGTACGGAGCCGGGACTCCTCATGATTACTTCCAGAAGCGGTAGCGGAGGAGGGTCCAGATAGCCACCACACCATCGGTCCAGCGGATTTTCTTGCCCTCCGCGTGGGTGCGCGGCTCGTAGTGGATGGGCACCTCGCGGATCCTGTAGCCGCGGCGGAGCGCCTTGGCCGTGACTTCGGGGCAGAACTCGAAGCGGCGGCAGGTGAGGGGCAGGCTCTGGAGCACCTCCCGGCGGAACGCCTTGTAACAGGTGGCTTCGTCCGTGAGCCGAGCGCCGTACAGCCAACGCACCATGCGGGCCAGGAGCCAGTTGACGATGCGGTTCGGCAGGCGCATCCGGGGGCGGCTCCGCATGAACCGGCTGCCGTAGACGATGGGGGCGTCCTCCTCCCGCATGGGCCGGACCATGGCCGGGTAGTCCGCCGGATCGTACTCCAGGTCGCCGTCCTGGATCAGGACGAAGTCGCCGCGAGCATGAGGGATGGCGGCGCGGATGGCGGCCCCCTTCCCCACGTTCTGTGCAAGGTACTGCACGCGCACGCCGGGGTACTTGCCGTCTATCTCCGTACGGATGAGGTCCGTGGTGCCGTCGGTGGAGGCATCGTCCACCAGCAGGACCTCCTTCTCGACGGGCGAGGCCAGCACGCGGTCGAGCACGGCCCTCAGGGTGGCGCGCTCATTGTGCACGGGCATGATAACCGTGAGCAGCCCGGTCGCGGCATGGCCGTTCTTCTGCGGCCGGCTCTGCCGCTCGCTCCTCACTCCGGTCCGGGTCTGACTCACCGCGCGCCGCCTTTCCGCGGCCCACCGGGTCCGCTCTTGTACTATAACATACGGCTTCTCCCCTACTTCGTGCACCGCTGCGGTGTGCGGAAGCGGTTAACTCCCCATTTCCATTCATTCGCGTTCATTCGCGGCTGATGGTCCGTGCCTCTGCAGCGCCTGCTGAAGCGCCTGCTGCTGGAAGGTGAGCGTGAGATCGCCGCGGGTGCGCTCGAGCACGGCGCGGAAGGCGTCCGTGGTGCGGCGGAGGCCGCCGGTGATGGCGTCCGGAAAGTCGAAGGTGATGAGCTCGTAGTAGATGTCGTCCATGGCCTGGAGGACGCGGTCGGCCCCCTCCATCTCGCCGTGGCGGAGCCGGTCCAGGACGTAGCGCCGGCACTCGCTGCCGGCCTCCGCCAGCCCGTTGAGGTACGCTGCCGGCTCGACGGCCAGGGATTCCGGCGAAGGGAGCGGCTCGGCGCGCACGATGGCGTATACGGCCTCCGCCTCCACGTACTCCTTCTGCGAATCGTGCACGTAGCCGGCGTAGAACAGGGCCGGATGATCGCCGAGCAGGCCACGCACGGCATCCACCCTTCCGCGCGTCTCTTGAAGCAGGGATTTCGCCTCTTCGAACTCCTGCCGGTGGACGGCACGGATGGCGCGAGAGGAGGCGCGGATGATCTCGCGCGACTCCTTGAGCGCCCTCTCTCTCGCATCGTTGGTGGCCTCCAACGTGACCCGAAGGCGGGCGGCGATAGTTTCAAATGTTTCCAAGATTCACCTCGTCATGACCACAGACCAAGGACGACGGACCACATATTCCGGAGTGGTCTGCCGTCCGTGGTCATCCTCACATCATCCCACGCTCTTTGAGGCTGACCCAGCGGCCGTCGCCGAGGACCAGGTGGTCCAGGACCTCAATCCCAATGATCTTCCCGGCTTCCACCAGGCGGGCGGTAACCTGTCGGTCTTCGGGGCTGGGCGTGGGGTCGCCACTGGGATGGTTGTGGGCAACCAGGATGGCCGCCGCGCTGGCCGTAATAGCGTCCTTGAACACCTCACGGGGGTGTACCACACTCGCATCCAGGCTGCCGACGGAGACCGTTACTTCCTTGAGGACGCGGTTCTTGGTGTCCAGGAGGAGGCTCCGGAAGTGCTCCTTGGTCTCGTGGCGCAGGTGCGGCATGAGCAGGAGCGCGGCGTCCTCGGGGCAGCGGATCACCGGCCGCTGGTCTGAGTTGTGAGCCGCGAGCCGCTTGCCCAGCTCCACGCACGCCGCTATCTGGATCCCCTTCACCTCGCCGAGTCCCTTCGTCTTGGTCAGCTCGCCGACGCTGGCATTGGCTACACCACGCAGCCCGCCGTGCTCACTGAGCAGGCATTCCGCCAGCCCGATGGCCGACCGCTCCTTGGTGCCCGTGCGGAGCACGATGGCGAGCAGCTCCGCGGTGGAGAGCGCCTGCGCCCCGTACCGCATGAGGCGCTCCCGCGGCCGCTCTTCGCTGGGCAGCTCCTTGATGGCGACGGTGTAGCGAACGGACATCGAGTCCTCCGTGATGGGCGTTCCGGTGTTCCGGTGTTCAGGGCCGTTATCCTGAAGACCTACTCCACGAACTCGTAGATGATAGGCTCAGGCCGTGGTTGGTCCGGCGCGAGGCTGTAGGCCGCTCGCAGGGTATCCGCGCCGTCCGGGGCGCTCTGCTCGTCGCGCAGGTGGAGGTCGGCCAATATCTCGCCAGCCTCAACGTGGTCACCCCGCTTCTTCATCAGCACGATCCCGACCGCCGGGTCAATACTGTCCTCTTTGCGCTGGCGGCCGGCGCCCAGAGCGACCGCGAGCCGACCAACCGCTTCTGCGTCGATGGCGTGGACGTATCCTTCGGTCTCCGAGCGGACCCGTCGGATGGCGGGCGCTCGCGGCAGGCGGTCCGGCTCTTGTACCACGCGGTGGTCGCCGCCCTGTGCCGCGATGACCTCTTCCAGCTTGGCAGCAGCGGCTCCGCTATGCAGCGCCTCCTCCGCGAGCCGGCGGCCCCCCTCGTCGTCAGCCGCCTTGCCGCCCAACACCAGCGCCCTGGCGGAGAGAGTGACGCAAAGGTCCCGGAACCGCTCGTCCACGCGGCCGCGGCCGGTGAGCGTCGCGCCCGCCTCCGCCACCTCCACCGCATTACCCACCGCGTAGCCGAGCGGCTCGTCCATGGCTGTGAGCGCCGCAACGGTCTTCACTCCTGCTCCCACCCCGATATCGACCATCGCCCGGGCGAGCTCGCGCGCACGCTCCAGGGTCTTCATGAACGCGCCGCGGCCCACCTTTACGTCCAGCAGCACGGCGTCCGCTCCGCCAGCCAGCTTCTTGGACATGATGCTGGCCGCGATGAGCGGGATGCTGTCAATGGTCGCCGTCACGTCCCTCAGCGCATACAGCTTCTTGTCGGCGGGAGCGAGGTCGGCGGTCTGCCCCACGATGGCCGCGCCGATCCGGCGGACCTGCTCCACAGCGGCCTCGGCGGGCAGGTCGGTGCGGAAGCCTGGTATGGCCTCCAGCTTATCGATGGTGCCGCCGGAGAAACCGAGACCGCGGCCGGACATCTTCAGGATGGGGCAGCCCGCGGCGGCCAGAATCGGGACGACCACCAGCGACGTCTTGTCCCCCACCCCACCGCTGCTGTGCTTGTCCACCTTGACGCCGGGGATGGAGGATAGGTCAATGGTCCGGCCGGAGTCCCGCATGGCGGCGCAGAGGCTGAGCGTTTCTGCGGGCGAAAGTCCCCGCAGGTACGCGGCCATGAGCCACGCCGCCGTCTGGTAGTCCGGCATGGAGCCGTCGACCAACGCCCGCACGAGCGCCTGGAGCTCCTCCGGCGTATGCTCGCATCCGTCCCGCTTCCTGGCGATGAGGTCGGTTGGGCGCATAGCGGTCAGGTCCCTGCCACTTCCAGCACCGGGAGAAAGCTCGTCCTGTTCTGGGCCCCGACGGCAGCCAGCGCGTCCAGCGTGGTGGCGCCCAGGTCAGCGAAAGTGTCCCGCACTCCCAGGTCCACTCCACACGTGAGCGCGCGCCCGTACGCCAGCAGAAAGGCGTATTCTCGGCTGTGGTCGGTGGAGGGCGTGGTGGGATCGTTGCCGTGGTCGTTCGTAAAGAAGATGGCATCCCGAGGACCGAGCCGCTCGAGGACGTCCGGGAGCGCCCGATCGAACGATTCCAGCGCGTCCGCAAAGCCACGGGGGTCGTTGCGGTGCCCGTAGAGCATGTCGAAGTCTTCCATGTTGGCGAAGACGAGATCACTCTCGTTGTTCTCGGCCGCGCGGATAAGAGCGGCCGTATGGTCTCCGTTGTTGGTCGTGTGGTCCCAGGTGGAGATGCCGCGGCCGTTGAAGAACTCGGAAATCTTGCCGATGGCGTGGACGCGGCGGCCAGCTTCACACAGCGTGTCGAGGTCGTTCGGAGGCGGGGCCAGAGGGAAGTCCTTGCGGTTCTCCGTGCGGCGGTAGGCTCCGGAGGCGCCGATGAAGGGCCGGGCGATGACGCGCCCGACGGCGTGCTCCCCGCTAAGCTGCTCGCGCGCGATTCGGCAGATCTCGTACAGGCGCTGGACCGGGATCACCTCTTCATGCGCCGCGATCTGGAAGACGCTGTCGGCCGACGTGTAGACGATGGGATAGCCCGTGCGGACGTGCTCGTCCCCGAGCCGCTGGATGATCTCCGTGCCGGAGGCGGGGACGTTCCCGAGTGTCCGCGTACTGATGGCGTCCTCAAAGGGCCGCATCACCTCCGGCGGGAAGCCATGCGGGTATGTCGGGAACGGCCGCTCCAGAACGATGCCCATCATCTCCCAATGGCCTGTCACGGAGTCCTTGCCTGGTGAGCGCTCGCGCATCCGGCCAAAGCTGCCCATGGGCCGCGACGCGGACGGTACCCCTTCAATAGGCACGATGTTGCCCAAGCCAAGACGCTGCAGATTGGGTAACCGCAGGCCGCCCACCGCGCGCGCCGTGTTGACGAGCGTATTGCTGCCCTCGTCGCCATACTGATGGGCGTCCGGCAGTTCGCCGGCGCCAACGCCATCCAGCACGACGATAAACACGCGATCCAATAGCCGCGAATGAACGCTCATGGACGGGAATGGGTTCTTGCTAGGCAATGCAGCCATTCGTGCGCATTCGTGTTAATTCGTGGTTCCGCTACGCTCTAGGATGCGCGTCACGGTAGACCTTCTTGAGGCGCTCCATGTCCACGTGCGTGTAGATCTGCGTGGTAGTGAGACGGGCGTGGCCCAGCATCTCCTGGATGGCGCGCAGGTCCGCTCCCCGCCCCAGCAGGTGTGTGGCGAAGGAGTGGCGCAAGGTATGCGGCGTGACGCGCTGCGCGATGCCAGCGCGCGCCGCGTGCCGCTTTATGAGCCGCCAGACCTCTTGCCGGACGAGCGGCCTGCCCCCGCGGCCCGGGAAGATCAGGCAATCCGCGGCAAGCGCGCCTCGGGATCGAAGATACCTGGCCACCCAGGAGCATGCCACCTCGCCCACCGGCACCATCCGCTCCTTGCTCCCCTTCCCTACCGTTCGGAGGAAACCGCGCTCCAGGTCCAGGTCCATCACCCGCAGATTTACTACCTCCGAGACGCGCAGCCCGCTGGCGTACATCAGCTCGAACATGGCGCGATCCCGCAGCTCCATCGGTCGGGCGGTGGCGGTACCGCCCAGGAGGCGCTCCACGCGCGCTACGGACAGAGGCTCGGGAAGCTTGCGCTCGGCCCGGCGCGGCTCGAGGGCCTCCGTAAAGTCCTCCACGAGGGCGCCCTCCGAGACCAGGAAGCGTGCGAAGGTGCGGAGCGCCGACAGCTTCCGCGCGATGCTCGCGTCCGAGAGGCCCTGCGCCTTCAGCCACTGGAGGAACTCGACGGCATGGCCTCCGGTTGGAGGCCACGCGCCCGCGGCAGCGGCAAAGTCCGCGAACTGATGGATGTCCCGGCGGTAGGCAGCGACGCTGTTGGGGCTCAGTCCTCGCTCGGCGGTCAAGTGGTTCGTGAAGTCGTCGATGCGTTCCTGCAGGTCCATGGGCTCCTCAGCGATGGCGGTACAGAGTAACGCGCGGATAAATGTAGAGAAGGTCGTTCGGCACGTAGTCCGGCTTGCCGAAAGAGATGCCCGCGAAGGAGGGCAGATTCTGGTAGACGGTGGGCACGTATTCCGCGTCCAGCCGCGACTTGAAGGGCTTCCATCCGGGGTAGTCCAGGCGTGCCCAATCCTCCGTGGCGATGTCTGAAAGTACTACCGCAGATGGCGGCGGCGGCGCGAAGACGTAAGCCGCTTCGAGGTCTGATTCCGGCACTCGCAGGGTATATCCGACTACCGATTGCGCCGTCTCTTTCCGGGTTGCCGCGTTTGGCGCCGTGAAGTCTGGAGAGAGCGGTGGCACATCGTACCAGGGCAGGCGGGCGAAGCCGATGACGGAGCCCGCCGGGACCAACGTGTGGATGCCCCTCAGGGCAACGTCTCGCACGTCCGGGAGGACCATGAGGCGGTCCAGCGCCAGCGTCAGTATGACGGTAAACGGCACAACCAGAAGGAGCGGTATGGTTGTGACATAGGGGGAGCTCAACCGGTTCCAGCGCAGGTCCATCACCAGCCGGCCGCCGAAAAGCGCCAGAACGGGCATCAAGGGGATTACGTATCGCATAAACTTCACCTGCGCCGCTCCAATCACGGCGTAGTAGAGCAGCGCGAAGGCCAGGAGGTAGATGTCGGTCGGACTGCGCCGCCACAGCGCCCATCCCGCGCCCGCCAGGCACAGGAGCAGCATGGGCAAGCCGAGACCGTAGCGCAGCGACTCCGTAAGGTGGTACACCCACCCAGAAGCGGTATTGACGAACAGGAGCCCCATTCCCTCCTGCGACTTGTGAAGCTCGTATCCGAAGTCCTGCCAAACTTTCCCGCTGTTCAGGAACACGCCGGGACAGGCGATGAGGAACCCCGCCGCCGCACCGGCGATCACCAGCCCTACGGCACGGAGCCGGAGCGTCAGTAGGCTCTCTTTGTGGATCACGGCGGCGGCGACCGGCGCGGCGAGCACGAGGCCGCAGTTGTACTTGGCGGCCGCCGCAAGGCCGCAGCATAGGCCCGCCACTACGGACTCTCTCAGCCCCAGCCGATCAACCAGCCGGGATCCCGCTGCCAGCGCAAGTGTCACGAAGAAGGTGGCCGTTACGTCGACCGTTGCAAAGTGGGCGTGGACCACGGCCAGCGGCATCACGGCGTACAGCAGAGCAGCCACCAGCCCGACCGGCCGGCTGAAGAGCCTTCGGCCGGTTACGTACACCAGTGGAGTAGTCGCCGCGCCCAACAGGGCGGATACGCAGCGGCCCGTGAGGACGTAACCGGCGATGGAACCTGCGCCATGGGTGTAGGTCTGCGCCATTGCCACGGCGGCCTGCCACAGGTAGAAGTAGAGGCTGCCGTAGTTGTAGAAGCCCAGGTCCAGGTGGAACCGGAAGGAGCCGCCTGCCAGCAGGCCGTTCACGAGGTTGACACCCTCGTCGGGATGGTAGGAGAAGGTGTGCTGCGCGTTGGGCAGTGCCCAGGTGATGCCCCACAGCCGGAGCGCGAGGGCGAGGAGGAGGATCAGGACCAGCCAGCCGTAAGGGGCTGTCTCTGCCCGAGTAGAGGGACCCGCGTGGGGACCCTCCTGCGCCGTGTCAGGCGGGGAAGGTTGCCCCACACGCGGTCTCCAGCGCGGAGCGGAAGCGGTCGAGTGCCGCGTTCACCTCTTCGTCCGTCAGGGTGCGCTCGGGCGAGCGGAACGTGAAGGTGAGCGTAAGGCTCTTGACCCCTTCTGGAAGCGGCCTGCCGGTATACACGTCGGTCAGGTCCACGCTCTCGAGAATCGGGAGGGTCGCCGACTGGATGGTTGCGCGCACGCGGCCAAACGGAAGCTCTTCAGGAACGCGCGGTGCGAGGTCCCGCGTGACCGCCGGGTAGGGCGTGAGCGGCTGGAAGGGCGGGCGCTGTGCTGCGGCCACCTTGAGCGGCTCGAGCGAGAGCGCCAGCGTGACCACCCGGCTGCGCACGTGCAGGTCCCGCGCCAGGTCCGGGTGCAGCTCCCCCACGAAGCCCGCCGGGTGCCCATTTACCAGCACGCGCGCCGCCCTGCCGGGATGGAGGCGCGGGTCGTCGCTTCGGTCGAACGTGACGTCCTGAACGCGGAGGGCCTCGCAGACACTTTCGACGATGCCTCGGGCGAGGTAGAAGTCGGCTTCCCTCCCCGACTCGTGCTGCCACCCTCTGGGCGCGATCTCGCCGCAGAGCGCGGCCGCGACGGAGGAGGTTTCGAGGTACGCGTCCCCTTCCGCGTGGAAGATATGCCCGATCTCGAAGAACGCCAGCGGCCCCTGACCGCGCCGCGCGTTGCGGTCCAGGGCGGCCATGAGTCCGGGAATCAGAGACCGCCGCAGACCGGATAGCTCCGCCGACAGAGCGCTCCGCACGGCGACGCGCCGAGCGGCGTCCCGCGGGTCCTCGAACGGGCTCACCGCGAGCAGGCTGTGCGACACCACCTCCTGCAGGCCGAAGCCGACCATTACGTCCCGCACGCTCGTGGTGAACCTACCCCACTCGCTGTCGCCACCCTGGTGCGTGGTGCCGGCGGGAAGGCGCTCGGGAAGCTTTTCGTAGCCGAGGACCCGGCCCACCTCCTCGACAAGATCGATCTCCCGCACCACGTCCGGCCTCCACGTGGGCACGCCGACCGCCAGCGCGCCATCCGCCTCCAGTACGCTGAAGCCGAGACGCGCAAGGCAATCCATGGCCGTCGCCGCTTCCACGGTTATGCCCAGGAGCTCGCTAACCCGCTCGGGGCGCAGGGTGAGGCTGCGCAGCGGGATGGGGTCCGGATAGACGTCGACGACGCCGGGGACGACCTCCCCCAGCCCCAGGGTGTGAATCAGGCTGCAGGCCCGGTCCGCCGCCGATACCACTCCGGCGGGATCCACCACCCGCTCGAAGCGGTGCGAGGCTTCTGTGCGCAGACTCAACGCGCGGGCCGTCCGGCGCACGGAGAGCGGATGGAAGTGCGCGGACTCAAGCAGGACGTTCCGGGTGCCCTCGGTTACTTCCGTGTCCGCGCCACCCATGACGCCCGCCACTGCTACCGGCCTGACAG
>CAYNFH010000148.1:0-16920 GCA_964396385.1 uncultured Chthonomonadaceae bacterium
GAGGGCAGAGCCCTCGGAACAGGGCCGCAGAAGCACGAGGGCAGAGCCCTCGGAACAGGGCCGCAGAAGCACGAGGGCAGAGCCCTCGGAATCTGCCCTTAGAATCTGCCAGCGGATCGGGAACCTAAGGGCAACGCCCCGGAATCTGCACCCTTACTGCGCTTATTGCGCTTTCCGCGCAGGACCGGAGTCCTGCCGCTTTTGAGCTTGGGAAGGGCGGTGCGACCCCCTTATTGCACTTTCTGCGCTTACTGCGCAACCTTCGGCCATTACCTCGAAGACGCTCGTGCCGAGCTGCTGGAGTGCCTGCTCCGAATTTGGCGCCGCCGCGCCAACTTACAATTTGAGACAATGTCTCACTCCGGCCTCCCCGCAATCCGATCTCACGACTCACGACCTACAACTCTGCATGCAATGTGGCGCCGTCGCGCCATATTTGAGACAACGATCTCACGAAGATTACTGGGTGCAGACCCACCGCCCCGCCTCCTGTCGCCCGCCGACTGACTGCTGACGACTGACTACTGGCCCCGCGCCGCCTGCCCATTCAGGCCAATTCGTGCAGCGCTGCACACTTTGAGCTCGGAAATCGCAACGCCCCGGGTTCGCTGACGCGCCTAGCGACGGGAGCAAATAGCGACAATGTGAGTGAATTCACTCACATTGTAGCGGATTGCCATCAGAGCCATACAGGCGGCTGCGGACGATCCGTATGATCCTGCGACCCGACCCGGCATGACCGGTCACGCGACGCAGCTCCCCTCACTATCTGAGAGAGCGACGGACTCGGTCAACAGATAGGGCGCACCGCGGGTGGGCCGGGCACGGCGGGCTGTAACCTGCCGAGGGAGGGGGTGCTTTAATCGTCGTATAATGTTAGGGTGCGGGCGCCGGACCGGGCTCATCACGATTCTCCCCCTCTCCTGTTCTTGGGAGAGGGGGCAGGGGGGTGAGGGCCGCGGCGCGGCGGGGAGCAGGCGTGTCGACCGTTAGCCGAGTCAACTGTCCCAGGTGCAGTGCCGAGTGCATGGAGCAGGAGGTCACCTGCTGGCAGTGCGGCACCCTCCTGAAACTGCCGCCGGAGCCCCCGGACGAGCCCGCACAATCCGCTCCATCGAATGATGGCGTGCCGATCACCTTCACCGGCCCCACCGCCGCGCAGCTCCCTCCGCAGAAGCGCACCATGGTGACCCTCACGGGCGAGGTGGTTGAGCTCGATGAGCCCGCGCCGAACGCCAACGGGACATGTGTCGCCGCTTCGATCGGAGGCGAGACGATTGCCGCCGAGCCGAATCCGAACGTGATGGTCCTCACCTTCTGCAAGAACTGCGGCTTCCAGAACGAGGAGGGGGTGAAGACCTGCCAGCGCTGCCGCCTACCGCTGGAGGTGGTGCTGGAGCCCCTCAACGACATCGCGATGCCCGCGCGAGCCTGGGGATTCGACGTACTCGGCGTGATGTGGATCCTGCTCGGCTTCGCGGCGATGTTCTCCAAGCAGTTCCTGCTCCACGTGGACCCGCAGCACCCCAACACCTGGGCGGACTACTTCTGGACCGGCGTGGTGGTCTGCATCCCGGGCTTCCTCATCTTCATGCGCCACGTCTTCTGCAAGGTGCTCTTCTGGGTCATGACTCTTGGCAGCCTGCTGGTCTGGCTGGTCATCGGCACCATCTGGATTCTCGGCCACCTCTACGTGTCGGACAACGGCCAGGTGGGCCTTACCTGGCTGGCGTGCTTCAGCGCCCTCTCCGCCGTCAGCTACTTCACCGTCCGCACCAACGACGCCTTCGACTTCTCGTTGTAGCGCTCTCGGTCCACGCAAAGCAAAGGGCCGGTACGGCGCCCGGCCCCTGCAGACATCGCTACCGACTACCCGCTATATGCTCGGGCCGTTCATCGACGGCTCCTCGTTGATGGACGGAGCCATGGCGGTCCGAACCGTCTCGGACATGTTGCGCATCTTGGCCTTGTAGCCTTCCATCTTGTTCATCAGATGGCGCTTCTTGCCCTCGGTAAAGTCCTCTATGTCGTTGCCAAGCTTGTTGGCTTTGTCGCGGATCAGGGAGCGCGTCCGGCGCCCGGTAGCAGGCGCGTACATCAGCGCCACGCAGCCTCCGATCAGCATGCCGAACAGGAAGTTCTTCATGGTACACACCTCCTGGTGTTTACCAATAAGACGCTCGGCCAGGGGCGGTGTTCCGAAAGGCAAGACGGAGCGATTTTCAATTTCCAGTTTTCAATATTAAGTTCCACCGCAGTCGGGCGAGCATAAGGGGCTGTGCTAAGATAGTGGCCGAGGCACGCGGGGATGCTCCTGGCGCTCGATATCGGCAACTCCTACATCAAGGTCGGTTTGTTCGACGGCGACGCCCTTCTGGCCACACGCCGCATCAAGACCGTTTTGAAGGGCGGGCCGCGCCTCTTGGGAGCCGGTTCGTCCACGGGCTCGGCGGCGGTTTCCGCGGTCGCGGCGGCCAGCGTTGTACCGCGCGTGGATTCCGAAATCGTGGAGCTTTGCGAGCAGCTCTTCGGGGTAACTCCCTGGTTTGTTCGTCCCGAGTCCGCAGCGGCCACGGTTACCTACAACCCGCCTCATTCCCTCGGGGCTGACCGGTTGGCAAACGCGGTTGCGGCCTATGAGACGGTGCGCGGGCCGGCCGTGGTGGTGGACTGCGGGACCGCCATTAAAGTGGAGGCGGTCGGGGCCGACGGCACATACCTGGGAGGCGCTATCGCGCCGGGGCTCCGGACGTCCGCAGCTGCGCTCTACGCGCGCGCGGAGAAGCTGCGCTCCGTGCCGCTGGAGCCGCCGCCTCGCGCCATCGGCCGGAGCACGCCGGAGGCGCTGCGGTCGGGGCTCCTGCTCGGCTTCGCGGGACTGATAGACGGGCTGGTGGAGCGGTTCCGGCAGGAGCTGGGCAGCCAGGCGCCGGTCATAGCAACCGGAGGCGACGCGCCACTTCTGGCGCCGCTCACCGGCTCCTTGAGCCGCATTGAGCCCGACCTCACGCTGGTGGGCATCCGTCTCCTCTGGGAGCGGCGGAATTCGGGCGTTCAGGCAATTGAAAATCGAAAATCGAAAATCGAAAATCGAAAATAGGTTTCTTATTGGACCCATCCGCATCAATCCTCCGGTAGTCCTCGCCCCGATGGCCGACGTGACTAACGGCGCCTTCCGGCGGGTCTGCAAGCGGATTGGGCAGCCGGGGCTGGTCTGCACGGAGCAGATCAGCACGCAGGCCATCCACTACCGCAACCAGCGGACTATGAAGATGTTCGACTGGACGGAGGAGGAGCGGCCGCTCTCCGTCCAGCTCTTCGGGGCGGACCCGGCCATCATGGCGGAAGCCGCCCGGCTCGTGGTAGACCACGGCGCGGACATCGTTGACATCAACATGGGCTGCTGGGTGCCAAAGGTGTGCAAGACCGGAGCGGGCGCGGCGCTGCTCAAGGACGAGGAGGCCGCCTGCCGCGTGGTTGAGGCCGTGATCCACGCGGTGCCGGTGCCGGTCACCGTGAAAATGCGCGCGGGATGGGACTGCAGTAATTTGACCTCCGTGTCGCTTGCGCGCAGGTTTGAGGAGCTCGGCGCAAGGGCCTTCGCGCTCCACGCCCGTACGGCGAAGCAGGGCTACGAGGGGAGCGCCGATTGGCGCTGGATTCGGGACATCAAGGAGGCGGTCTCCGTACCGGTGACCGGCAACGGCGACATCCGGACGCCGGAGGATGCGGCGGCCATGCTACTGGAGACGGGCTGCGACGGCGTGATGATCGGGCGCGCGGCCATCGGGAACCCCTGGATCTTGCGGCAGGTATCCCACTACCTGCGCACGGGCGAGCACCTGCCGCCGCCCAGCCTGGAGGAGCGGATCCTTACCGCGTTGGTGCACGTGACGGACCTGGCGGAAACTTTGGGAGAGGAGACGGCGGTGCGCCACCTGCGCGGACAGCTCCCCCACTACATCAAGGGCGAAGCGGGCGCCTCGCGGGCACGGGAGCAAATCGTCCACGCCACCCGCATCGACGAGGTGAGGGACATCCTCTGCAGCGTAGGGCCTCGCGCCTTGGAGACTGCTTCGTGATTTCGGTTCTGGATTTCCTGAACACCTGAACACTCGAACACCTCCTCCCCCAGAATTGGCGGGGGGTGCCCAGGCGCGCCACTGGTCCGAGCGCCTGGGAGGGGGCAACACCTGAACACAGAATGTCCGATCCCTCACCTCTCACCCCTCACCTCTCACCTGCTCAGAAGCACGTCGTCAGCGTAAGCCTGGGAACCTCCAAGCGCGATAAGCGGGCGGAGGTAGAGTTCCTGGGCATTCCCTTCCTCGTGGAGCGACGCGGGACGGATGGGAGTACGACGCGTTACCGGGAGCTAGTATCAGAGCTGGATGGAAAGGTGGACTGCTTCGGCGTGGGCGGCATGGACGTCTATCTCTACGCAGGAGATCGACGCTACGCCTTCCGAGAGCCGTTGCTCATGATGCAGACGGCGAAGAAGACGCCGTGGGTGGACGGGAGCGGGCTAAAGCACACGCTGGAGCGGGAGACGGTGGCCTACTTGCAGGACAACGGCATCGTGGACTTCTCCACCAAGAGCGTGCTCCTGGTCTCGGCGGTGGACCGGTTTGGCATGGGCGAGGCGCTGGCCCAGCGCGCCAAATCCGTGGTGTACGGGGACATCCTCTTCGGCATCGGTCTGCCGGTGCCAATACGGTCCTGGTCCACGGTACGCTGGCTGGGTCGCGTTACCCTGCCGATTATCACAAAGCTGCCGTTCCAATGGTTCTACCCCACGGGCGAGAAGCAGGAAGTGAACACGCCCAAGTTCGCGAAGTACTTCCATCAGGCGGACGTAATCGCGGGCGACTGGCACTTCATCCGCCGCTACATGCCGGAGCGCATGGACGGAAAGATCGTGCTGACCAACTCCAGCCGCGCGGCGGAGGTGGAGCTGCTGCGGTCCCGCGGCGTGAAGACCCTGATCACCACCACACCGGAGATCGCGGGCGAGGCGTTCGCCACCAACGTCATGGAGGCGGTCCTGGTGACGCTACTGGGCCGGCGGCCCGATGAGTTGACGCCGCAGGAGTACCTGGGTACACTACGCCAGCTAGGCTGGAAGCCGGGGATCAAGGAGTTGAATCCGGACGCATGACCCACCGATTCGCCTTCATCATCCATCCCATCAACGCCCGGCGCGACGTGGCCAGGCGGTATCCCATCGCGCAGTTTGTGCCCACGCGCCTGCTTGAGTGGTACATGAAGCGGCACGAGCCCGTGGTGGCAGCGCAGGTCACGGGCATCCACTCCGTTACGGGAGAGGAGGCGGAGGGGTGGTTCATCGGTTGTCCGTTTACCCCCCGGATGTTCCTGGAGCTGCCGGTGGAGGAGGTCTACCGTAAGCTGGAGCGGTGCGGCCGCATGGCGGAGGAGCTGGGGGCTAAGATCATCGGCCTCGGCGCCTTTACCTCCGTGGTCGGGGACGGCGGCGTGACGCTGGCGAAGCGGCTAAACATCGCGGTTACAACCGGCAATTCGTACACGGTAGCCACAGCGGTCGAAGGCTCGGTCATCGCGGCAGGCCAGATGGGCATCGCGCTGCCGGAGGCGAACGTGGCCGTGGTGGGAGCGACCGGCTCCATAGGCGCCACCTGCGCGGAGATCCTGGCTCGGAGGACCCGTTCGGTCGGGCTCGTGGGCCGGAACCGGGAGCGGCTGGAGGCGGCAGCGGGGCGGGTGCGGCAGGCGGGCCGCGCCGAGGTTGCCGTATTCACCGATATAGCCGCGGGACTCCGGGACGCGGACATCGTCATCACGGTCAGCAGCGCCGTGGAGGCCATCGTCAAGCCCGAGCACATCAAGCGGGGCGCCGTGGTCTGTGACGTGGCGCGGCCCCGCGATGTTTCCGTTGCGGTGGCCCGCGAGCGGGACGACGTTCTGGTGATCGAAGGCGGCGTGGTGCGCGTGCCCGGGTCCATGGTGTCGCGCAAGCTGGAGACCGGCGAGCCGTTCAGCTTCGGCTTCCCGGCCGGAACCGCGTACGCCTGCATGTCGGAGACGATGGCCCTGGCGCTGGAGGGGCGGTACGAGAGCTTTACGCTCGGCAAGGAGGTGACCGTCCAGCAGGTGGATAGTATCTCCGCTATCTGCGCGAGCCACGGATTTGTCATCGACGGGTTCCGCTCCTTCGAGCGCGCCGTGTCCGATGAGGAGATCGCCCGGATCCGCCAGCGCGCCGGCAGGGGCGAACCGGTCGCCCCCGGCTTGGAGAAACCTCTGCCTAACCTTCCCTTTCGAAAGGGGAGGGAGCTCCAACCGCCGTGCGGAGCGGTTCCCCCTCCTTTCGAAGGAGAGGGTTAGAGGGAGGTCATGAAAGGCACGGGTTGATCTGGCGTGCTTGAGATTCCCGTCAGAAGCTGTTCGGGCGACGTAAGCGTAGCCGTTCTCGACTGCGCCGCATCGCTCAATCTGGTCGTTTCGCTGAAATCCTCGCTCAGGCTCTACCCCGGATCAACGCACTGGCACCTCCGTCGGCCGGGTGAGCCCGGTACGCTCGAAGTCACCTGCTGGCCTGCTCAAAACCGAACGTGGGTGTCGTACCACTCCAACCGCGCCGGTTCCTGGGTTGCAATCGCAGCACCCTCTTTCGCTGAGAAGCTAGCGGAATGCCTTGGCGGCACGATAGAGCACGATGGCGGTCGGCAGAATCGGATATGAGTCTCTGCGGTCGTTGCCGATAATACGCCTGTAAGCCTCCTATTCCACCAACGAGGATGTTGCTATGGAGCCGGACAGCGTATTGATCGTCGACGATGACCGTATCTACTGCCGCGCAGTGCAGCGCGCGCTGGACAGCCTTCCCTGCCGTATTGAGATATCCCGTGGAGCGGATGCGCTCCGCGCCATCGCGAGCGGCCGCATCGACCTCGCGATTGTGACCATTGATGCCGGTGCCGATCCCGCCCTGGAGGTGGCAGACGCCTGCCAGGCCGCCGGCGCCGAGTGCATCCTGCTGTATGGAGACCCGGGACTGGCGGCTTACCTGGACGCCCGAATTACCGAGCACGTGTGTGCGTGCCGGCTGAAGCCCGGTGGGGACCTCCGCGACCTGGCGCGCGCCGCGCGAGCCGCGCTGGAGCGCCGCCGCCTCAGCCGCGAGAACGACGCGTTCCGTGCCTCCGCGGAGGGAGCGCCATACCTTCCGGGCGAGTCGCTGGCCGGCGGGGTCGCGCGGCTGGCGGCCATCGGCCGGATGGCAAGCGACGACCTTCCCAGTATCTCCGATGAGGACTGGATGCGACTGCTCAACGCCATGCGCCGGATCGACTCCCCTGTCAAGAGCAACGGCAGGTGCGATGATCTGCCCGCGGTGCTGGCTGAGTGCGTAGAGCCGTTCTCGTGCTGGCTCTCCCACTGCGGCATCCACGTCTACCTGGACTTGAGCGATGCCCCGGCACCCGTAGCCGTTTCCCGAGGCGCCGTTCAGGATGCGATTACTCACCTGCTGTTGGACCTCGCGGGCGCCTGCAACTCCCCCGCCGGGATCACGGTGAGTGTGGCGCCTCCCGGGCTCAGGGACAGGGGCGTGCGCATTGTTCTCTGGGCTACCGCGGCGATGTACAAGACCCCGCTCCGACTGGGGGGGAAGGAGTGCTCCTCTCCCGTAGGGCTGGAGGTGGCGCGAGCGCTGATCGCGCCCTACGGCGGCCGCATCGAGGTCGAGACCGCCTCCGGTGTGGAAGCCCGCATCGTGTTGTGGCTTCCCGCCGCGTCGGCCGATCAGGAGCAGCTAGCGGCGTAGCCCGAACGCCATGTCTTCCGACGTCTACGTCCGGCCTGCCACCCTCGAAGACTCCGACGCGATCGCCACGATATACGCGGGAGCGTTCCCTCACCTCTTCCGCTTCGCGCTGGGCCTTGGCGAGCGAGACTCCGTCTCCCTGCTCCGAGACTTCTACCGGCTCAAGGTACTCCCGCTGGACGGACTTTTCGTGGCCGATGTCGCCGGTGAGGTTGGAGGGTTCGTCTCGTTGCGGATCGGGAAGCCCAAGGCTTCGCCGGATATCCAGGCATTCTGGAGTACGCTGGTGGACCACGTCGGTCGGGCTCGGGCGGTGCGGGCGATGCTGGGGAGCATCATGCTGTCGCTCATCTTCGGGGGTCGCGCCCCACGCGGCGACATGGCGTACGTCGATACGCTGGCGGCGGCGGAGTCTATGCGCCGGCGGGGCGTTGGAACGGCGCTGCTGGACCACTGCGAGGTCTTGGCCCGTGAGGCGGAGTGTGTTGCTATCGCGCTGCACGTGGTACGCACCAACGCGCCGGCCCGAGCGCTGTATGAACGGCAGGGCTACCGTGGACTGCCTGACGAGAGATGGCTGCCACGGGTTATCAATCGCGTGTCCCGCAATCGCGGGACCCAGCTCATGGTGAAGCAACTTGAGGGTATATGAGTACACAAAAAGAGGAGGAGCTATCGCCCCTCCTCACGTTTCATCTGCGGCGCGGCTCAATGGCGGATGAGCTCCGCCGGACCGATGTGGCGCAGCTTCTTGAGGGCGCGCAGCTCGATCTGCCGCACCCGCTCGCGCGTCACATGCAGGCGGCTGCCCACTTCCTCCAGCGTCCGCGCGTAGCCGTCGTCCAGGCCGAAGCGCATCTTCAGCACGTCCCGCTCGCGCGTGGTGAGCTTGTTCAGCACCTCGTCGATCTGCTCGCGGCGGATCAGGTTCAGCGTGGCCTCGGACGGCGACGGCGCGGTGTGGGACTGGATGAAGTCGGAGAGCTGGCTGTTATCCTTCTCCCCCACCGGCGTCTCCAGCGAGAGCGGCTCCAGCGCGATCCGCATGATCTCATTCACGCGGTCCACGGGCACCTCCAGCTCGCGCGCCAGCTCGTCCACGGTGGGCTCCCGCTGGAGCTGCTGGCGAAGCCGGCCGGACGCCTTGACCAGCTTGTGGATGATCTCGGCAACGTAGACCGGGATGCGGATGGTGCGGCCCTGGTTGATGATGGCGCGAGCGATGGCGCGCCGGATCCACCAGGTGGCGTAGGTGCTGAAACGGTAGCCCTTGTTGGGGTCGAACTTCTCTACCGCGCGGATAAGCCCGATGTTGCCCTCTTGAATGAGGTCCGGCAGCGGGATCCCGCGCACGCTGTACTTCTTGGCGATGCTCACGACCAGGCGGAGGTTCGCCTCCGTAAGCTTATCCTTAGCCCGCTTGTCCCCGCGCTGAACGGCGCGCGCCAGCCGGATCTCCTCATCTGCCGTGAGGAGCTGCGCCACGCGGGCGCGGCTCATCCAGAGCTGGAGGTCCTCGTCTTTATCTGTACGGGCAGGCTCGGCGGCATACTCGTCGTGGGACGCATCTTCGGAATCCGCCGTGGCAGACCTGTCCTCCTCCATCGTATCGGATTCGCCGGCTACCCCGCGCTCGTAGATGGCGAGCAGGTCGTCATTCGGCTCTTCCGCGTCCGGGGACAGGATGCCCGCCTCGAGGCCCTGCTCTTCGAGCGCTTCCTCATCGTTTTTGGATACCGGTCGTTCTAGGACAGCGGTGGTGCTACTCATTAGTACCCCTCCTTGGTGTTGGGCGACCTGGAATGGTCAATGTAGCTCTCTCGCGATGTCCACCTGCGCACGGACTACGTTCCGTCTTTCACAAACGGCCGGGCTTCGATGCTGGCAGCCTGAAGGACGCGCGACATTGGACGGCCTAATCGCCTGCGAACTTGCGAACACGGAATGAATTCCGGCGGCGGAAGCCTGCACTCTTGCCTGGATCCGGGAGCGCACCCGGCACGCCGCGGCGAGGCACAACCACATCGAGCAACCGTGAAACGGCTAAGAATGAGGCCGAGATTATGCTTTTTTTCACAAAGTGCCGTGTTCCGGCTTCGGCGGTTACCTGTTTCCTTCAATATTATAGGGCGGCCGGGTTATTGTGTCAACCAACGATTTGCACGTCCGCATCGATCTAGGCACCTATAGCGGCCCCGCTGGATGAGAGCGAGCGGAGCTCCTGGACGGTCTTGTGCAGCTCCTCCGCAACGTACTGAACGGTCTCTTCGTCTGTCGTAGCTCCCAGGGTGAGCCTCAGCGCTCCGCGCGCCGTCTCCACGGGAAGGCCCATTGCGAGCAGAACGTGGGACGGCTCGGTCGAGCCGGCCGAGCAGGCGGAGCCTGCCGAGGCACAGATGCCGGCCATGTCCAGAGAAAGCAGCAGCGATTCTCCCTCTACACCGTCAAAGCAGAAATGGACGTTATTGGGCAGCCTATCATTGCGGGCGCCGCAGAGGCGCGCGCCGGGTATCGGCTCTATCCGGGAAATAAGGTCGTCACGGAGGGTAGATAGCCGGGCGCTCTCGGCCGGCTGCGCCTCTTCCGCCAGGCGTAGAGCGGCAGCCATGCCGACAATTCCCGGTACGTTCAGCGTTCCGGCGCGGCGGCCTCGCTCCTGCTCGCCGCCTTCCATGAAGGACGCTATCCGGATACCGCGCCGGACGTACAACGCGCCGACTCCTTTCGGGCCGTAGAACTTATGGGCGGAAAGACTCAATAAGTCGACGTTTAGTTCCCGCACATTTACCGGAAGCTTGCCCGCACACTGGACCGCATCGGTGTGGAGCGGCACGCCGTTCTCCCGGCAAATCGCGCCGATTTCGGCAATGGGCTGTATGGTGCCCACCTCGTTGTTCGCCAGCATCACGGAGACCAACGCCGTGTCCTGGCGGAGCATCGCGCGGACGTCGGCCGGATCTACCCTCCCCTGCCCGTCAACGGGGATGTACTCCACCTCGAAGCCGCTCTCCGCGAGCGTCTCACAGGGCTCCAGGACGGCGCGGTGCTCGATGGGAGTGGTCAGGATGTGTCCGGCGCCAGAGGCCCTCGCACGCCCTCTCAGGGCCCAGTTGTTGCTTTCGGTTCCACCAGAGGTAAAGAAGACCTCCTCCGGCCGTGCCGCAATCAGGTCTGCGATGGTTTCTCGTGCCGCATCTACTGCCGCTCGCGCCTCCGCACCCGGACCGTAAATGGCTGAGGGATTAGCGAAGGCATTGGAAAAGTACGGCAGCATCTCCGCCAGGACTTCCGGGGAGACAGGTGTGGTTGCGGCGTGATCCAGGTAGATAGGGAAATTCATAGCGATGTACCCGGTGCGCCTATCCGCCTACTGTTCTCCATCATACGAACGAGTCCCGCCGGAGTTCCCGGTATTTCTACAGTTCTCCCGGAAGCGTGCAAGTCCTCTCCCGGCCGTCTGGGTAAACTTCTCATGAATAAGCCCCTATGGGTGAGACGGCGAGCGGGCGGAAAGGTTGCAGGGAGACGGCTGTGACGGAACAGGAGAAGTACCTGTTCGACCTCCAGGGCTTCCTGGTGGTTGAGAACGCCCTGGACGGGGACCACATCGCGGCCCTGAACGCGATCCTGGACGAGCGGATCGCGGCGGACGTGCTCCCGGACGCCACCAGCCACCGCTGGGGCCGGCTGCTCACGTGGGGCGAGCCGTACCGCAGACTGACCGACAACCCCAATATCAGCCCGTACCTGGATGAGCTGCTAGGGGACCGGTTCCGCCTGGACCACGACTACGCGGACCTTATCCGAAGCGGCAAAGGTCCCATCGGAACCAGGCTCCATGGGGGAGCGACGCCGTTCGATCCCGCGCAATACTATCACTGCCACAATGGGCGGCTCCACAATGGGCTAACCGTGGTGGCGTACAGCCTGCGGGACGTGGACCCGGCCCTGGGAGGGTTCGCCTGCGTGCCGGGCAGCCACAAGAGTAACTTCCGGTTCCCGGAGGAGTGGCGGGAGCTGGAGCAGGACCATCCGTTTGTGGCGCGCGTGGGTGGGCCGGCGGGCACGGCCATCCTGTTCACGGAAGCGCTCACCCACGGAACACTCCCCTGGAACGCCCCGGGTGAGCGGCGAACCGTCTTCTTCAAGTACTGTCCCCATCCGCTAGCGTGGAGCCGCCGCTACTACGACGTGGAATCGTACGAGGGGCTCACGGCCCGGGAGCGTTCCATCCTGGGCGTGCCCGGCGTCTACCCGCGGGACGACCGCCCGCAGATCGGGGAGGCGGCGGACGGACGACGGTTGACGGAATCCGGAGTTCGTCCTCGAACCGACCGGTACGTGTAGCCGCATGCATAGCATCTCATGGCAGGAGGTCGTTGCGGACCAGGACAGGCGCGACCCCCTTGCGCCATTCCGAGAGCAGTTCTATCTTCCTCGGGGCAAAGTGTACATGGACGGCAACTCCCTGGGCCTCCTTTCCCGGCCGGCGGAGGCGGCGGTCCTGCGCGTGCTGGAAGATTGGAAGCGCCTGGGGATAGACGGCTGGTCAGGCGGCAGTCCGCCGTGGTACTGGCTCGCCGAGAGCCTGGGCGCGGAGTTCGCGCCGCTCATCGGGGCCGAACCGGAAGAGGTCATCGTCACCAACTCCACCACGGTCAACCTGCACCAGCTCCTAGCCACGCTCTTCCAGCCCGATGGCGGCCGGACGCGGATCCTCTCGGATTCGCTCTCCTTCCCTTCCGATACATACGCCATCCGCAGCCACCTGCGAGTTCGAGGCCTGGACCCGGAGGGACACTTCATCCGGGTGGAGAGCCGCGACGGTTATACGCTGGAAGAAGCGGACATTGTCTCGGCGATGACGCCGGAAGTCGCCATCGCGGTACTGCCGGCGGTCATCTATACGAGCGGCCAGCTTCTGGACATCGCGGGGCTGACTGAGGAAGCCCACCGCCGGGGCCTGCTCGTAGGGTTCGACTGCTCGCACTCCGTAGGGGTGGTGCCTCACAGGCTTTCCGAGTGGGGAGTGGACTTTGCGTTCTGGTGCGGCTACAAGTATCTCAACGGCGGCCCGGGCGCCGCCGCGGGGCTCTACCTGAACCGGCGCCACTTCGACGCTGAGCCGGGGCTAGCCGGCTGGTTCGGGTCCCACAAGGAGCGCCAGTTCGACATGTCCCCCACCCTGGAGGCAGGGGACGGAGCGGGGGCGCTCCAGATCGGCAGTCCCAATATCCTGAGCATGGCGCCTCTGATGGGCAGTCTGGAGATACTGGGGGAGGCCGGAATCGCGCGGATACGGGCTAAGTCGGTCGCGCTGACGGAGCAGATTATCTGGTTTGCAGACGAGGTCCTCGCCGCGTATGGAATGCGGGTGGTAACGCCGAGAGCCGAGCACCGGCGCGGCGGGCATGTCGCCCTCGCCCATCCGGAGGCGGCGCGCATCTGTAAGGCGCTTCGCGCGGCGGGCGTGGTCCCGGACTATCGGCCGCCGGACATCGTGCGGCTCGCGCCGGTCCCACTCTACGTCTCCTTTGCGGACTGCGCGACGGCCATGGACGTGCTCCGAGGCGTTATGGATTCTCGGGCGTACGAGAACTACCCACCGGGACGGGAGCAAATCGCGTGAAGATCTGGGACATCACAATCCCGCTGCAACCGTCACTGGCAAACTGGCCCGGCGACGCGCCATACCAGTATGAGGTCACCTGCCGGATCGCCGACGGAGATTCCGTGAACCTCGGCGCAGTCTCCATGAGCGCGCACACGGGCACCCATGCCGATGCGCCCTACCACTTCCTGGACAGCGGCTCGTCCGTCGACCGTATTCCTCCGGACGCATACATTGGCCCTGCCGTAGTGGTTGACGTGAGCGGAAAGGATCCCATTCCCGCCGCCGCGCTGGATGATGTCGACCTCGCGGCGACGCCGCGGGTGCTTCTCAGGACCGCGGCATGGTCCGACCACTCGCGATTCCCCTCCTCCATCCCGACCGTTTCGGCGGACTTTATCGGCCGACTCGCGGATGCCGGCGCGGTGCTGCTGGGCGTGGACGTGCCCTCCGTGGACGCGCTGGATAGCAAGGAGCTGCCGAACCACCACGCCCTGGCGGCCGCGGGCATCCACATCCTGGAGTCGCTGGACCTATCCAGGGTGGCTCCGGGCCGGTACGAGCTGATCGCCCTCCCGCTTCGCCTCGTCGGCGCGGATGGCTCTCCCGTACGCGCCATACTCCGCGGCTAATCGCCTGTCACGCCGTCCCCGAACGTTCGTTCATGTGGTAGAATAGTTCACGGCCATGAACTATTCACAGAGCTAAATATCCTTTTAGGATGAGGCCCAGGCGATAGGAGGGGTCGTGAGTACACAACGAGTCTTGGAGCGCCCGCCAGCGGCAGTCGACGAAGTCGACCCGGACGTGGACTGGCTAGCCGCGGCGCTTCCCCGGGTTTTCCGGCGGCTGAACGAATCGGAAGGGATGGAGTCCCCTCTGCTGCAGCTTCCGCTGGCCCAGCTCCGGCTGGCCCAGGCGCTGTTCAGCTCGGAGAACCCCAGCGCGGGCGAGACCATGAGCCGCCTGAGCGCGCGGCTCGGCGTGCGGATGAGCGCGCTGACGCAGTCCGCGGATCGCTTGATAGGCCAGGGCATGGCGGAGCGGCTCAGCGACCCTCATGATCGCCGCGTGGTGCGGCTGCGACTGACCCGGACGGGCCACGAATGCATCGCGGCCCGCCATGCTCGGCGCCGGGCCACCATACGCCGGATGTGGGACCTGATAGCGCCCGCCGATCGGCCCGAGCTGGTTTACGCCCTGCGGGTGCTCGAGCGCGCGACGAGCCTCCTGGAAACTGTCACTCCGGAGCGCCAGGGACCGTCTGATCCTCTGGCATCCTCGCATAACGATATTCCAACTCCAAAGGCGCGGTTGGCGCCGGTCGGAAAGGACCGATAGATAATGGCATCCGTCGATATCGCTTCGCAGCCGGCCGTCAGACGGCGGGTCCGTAGGGGCAATCGGGCGGTTCCTGCCCTGGTCGTGGCGCTGCTGGCCGGCGGACTGGGCTGGTGGGGCTGGGCGCGAACACATCCGGCGGACGACACCACCTCGAATCTCATTACAGCCCCCGTGACCCGGGGAGACCTCGTCGAAACGGTGACGGCGACCGGGAGCGTGACCGCCCAGACCGGCGCGGAGGTGAAGATTGGCTCGCAGATCACGGGCCGGATCAAGAAGCTCCATGCCGATGTTGGCAGCCAGGTGAAAGCAAAAGAAATCATCGCCGAGCTGGACCTGCCGGACATCCAGGCGCAGCTCGATCAGGCGCAGGCCAACCTCGCCGCCGCTCGCACCAAGCTCATCCAGCAAGAGACCGGGCTGAGCATGCAGTACACGCAGTCCAGCAGTGCCGTGAATGAGGCGCAGGCCGAGCTGAACAGCGCGCGGGCCAGGGTGGCCTCCGCCGATGCAGCCGCGCGGCTCCAGGTGGCGCAGACGCCCAACGACATCAAGCGCGCGCAGACGGCGCTCGCCGCAACGCAGGCAGCGTACTCAACTGCCAAGTCCAACCTGCAGCAGACCCAGGCTGGCGCGGAACTGCAGGTAGCCAACGCGCAGGACCAGTTGACGCAGGCGCAGGCGAATGCCGCCAACTCCGCCGTCAACCTGAAGCGGCAAATTCAGCTCAACGCCAAGGGCTTCGTGGCGACCAGCCTCGTCGACCAGGCGCGGGCCACCGACACGATCAACCAGGCGGTGGTCAAGTCCGCGCAGCAGAACCTGGAGCTCGTGAAGCAGAAAGTTGCCGCGGACCTCCAGTCGGCCAAGGATCAGGTGACGCAGGCGCAGCAGAACGTCGCGTCCGCGCAGGCGGCGCTGGATGCCGCCCGGGCGGAGAAGTACAGCGACCAGAACAAAGCTGCCGCCGTGAACGATGCCCGCGCCCAGGTGCGGCAGGCCGAGGCGGCGCTGGCCCAGGCGCGAGGCAACACCACGCAGAATACGCTCAAGCAGCAGGACATCCAGCAGGCGCGCGACGCGGTGGCCCAGGCTCAGGCACAGGTGGATTACTACAGGGCGCAGGTGGACAAGACGGTTATCCGTTCTCCCATCGACGGCACAGTGCTCCAGATGGCCGCGCAGCAGGGTGAGACGCTGGCCGCGGGCCTCTCCGCCCCTACCCTCATCGTGGTGGCGGACCTGAACCGGCTCCAGGTGGACGCGTTTGTGGACGAGACGGATATCGGCAAGGTGCGGCTCGGCCAGCCCGCGGACGTCACGGTGGACGCGTTTCCCCACCACAAGTTCAAGGGGCACGTGTTCAAGATAGCGTCGGGCTCGACAATCCAGCAGGGTGTGGTGACCTACGACGTGAGCATCGCTATCGACAACAGCAAGGGACGGCTGAAGCCGGACATGACGGCCGACGTCACCATCCAGACAGGCACCCGCCCGAACGTGCTCCTGGTGCCTTCCGAGGCGGTTAAAGTAGGAACGAAGGGCAGCACCGTGAGCGTGCTGGTGACGAAGGACGGCAAGAAAGCGATCGAGCCACGCCGCGTCAAGACCGGCGGCAGCGACGGCGTCAATACGGAGATCCGCGATGGCCTCAAGGAAGGCGACACGGTGGTTCTGGCAGGGGCCGAAGAGGGCCGGAAGGGCGGCTTCGGACCGCGGAACCCCTTCGGACCGCAGCAGAAGAAGGGCGGCGGAGGCCGCAAGGGCTAAACGAACGTGGCAGTCGCCAGTCTCATTCCGAGCGACAGCGAGGAATCTGGCTCCGGCGGCGAGGCCAGATTCCTCCCTTCGGTCGGAATGACAGCCTATACACCGGGCAGAGAAACCATGAACAGCAACGCGAACACTCCGGCAGGGCGGCCCACACTCCGCCTGAGAGACATATACAAGGTCTACACCATGGGCGACCAGGAGGTGCGCGCTCTGGACGGCCTCGACCTGGACATCCATGATGGAGAGTTTGTCGCCATCATGGGGCCGTCCGGCTCCGGCAAGTCCACGCTGATGCACATCATCGGCTGCCTGGACGCGCCCACTTCCGGCTCCTACCAGCTCGACGGCATCGAGGTCGCTGAGATGGACGACTACGAGCTGGCGCGGA
>CAYNFH010000149.1:0-16893 GCA_964396385.1 uncultured Chthonomonadaceae bacterium
CACCGCTCCCGAGAGAGCGGTGCGCCGGTGGGCGTCATGGCGAGCCCGTTCGGGGTGCTGTCGTTTCAATCCTCACCGCTCCCGAGAGAGCGGTGCGCCATAGTGCTTCCCCAGGATGGCGAGGCGCCGCTGCTGGTTTCAATCCTCACCGCTCCCGAGAGAGCGGTGCGCCGCAGGCCGCGTGCAGCCGGCCACGAAGGCCGACAGTGGGTTTCAATCCTCACCGCTCCCGAGAGAGCGGTGCGCCAACACCTGCTCGTTGGTCACGCTGCCCGCGTTCCGAAGTTTCAATCCTCACCGCTCCCGAGAGAGCGGTGCGCCGGTGGGCTGGGACCGCCCGGTCTCCATCCGGTGGATGTTTCAATCCTCACCGCTCCCGAGAGAGCGGTGCGCCTCCTCGTCACAGTCCATGCAGATGATCTGGGCATTGTTTCAATCCTCACCGCTCCCGAGAGAGCGGTGCGCCCCGGGGTGGATTTGAACCACCGACTTCCCGCCCTGTTTCAATCCTCACCGCTCCCGAGAGAGCGGTGCGCCGGTTCATCGCGACCGCGCCATAGCCCATCGCGCAGCGTTTCAATCCTCACCGCTCCCGAGAGAGCGGTGCGCCGAGTGGCAGTAGTCGCTGAGCTCGACGTCCGAATATAGTTTCAATCCTCACCGCTCCCGAGAGAGCGGTGCGCCCCTGCCTAATTCCGT
This sequence comes from uncultured Chthonomonadaceae bacterium, assembly GCA_964396385.1. Lineage (GTDB taxonomy): Bacteria > Armatimonadota > Chthonomonadetes > Chthonomonadales > CAJBBX01 > CAYNFH01. The sequence goes on from CAYNFH010000149.1 coordinate 700, forward strand.
GCGGAAAGGCAGGGTTTGAGCGTGAATCGGACCGGATCCGCCGAAATCCGCCGCCCGGCCGCCTGCACCCGGATTCGCAGTCCGGACCGGATTCCGCCCCACTCCACGCTCAGACTCGCGCGCGGACCTCCTTCGTGGAACGGAATCGCTCCAGGTCCGCGCGCACTCCTACAGAGCCGTCCCATCATACGACCAGCGGCTCCTCAAAATCTACGTACAGGTCTCGTCCATACTGCTCCAGATACTCCCTCCTCTCCCCACGCAAGCGGTAGATCCGCAGGCTGTCCAGGTTCCGGTCCACCACCTCCAGCAGCCGCTTACGGAGCTTCTCGTACTGCATCTCGTTCACCGTGCACTCGAAAACCGAGTACTGCACCCGCTGCCCATACGCCTTGCACGCCTTCGCCACTCGCCGCAGCCGCCGCTTACCCGCCAGGTCCTCCGTATTCACGTCGTACGCTATCAGGATGTCCTCCCGCATCTCCCTCACCTGTCCTGAGATTCCGGTCCCTCAACCTTCAACCTTCAACCCGTCACTTCGGCACAAACGGCGCATACGCCGGTATGTCCCCGCGCAGATGCCGCGCCAGGATCCGCGCCTGAAGGTGCGGGAACAGCCCCAGCGGGGCGGACTGGTCCAGCACTGGATGTTCCACCTCCGTCTTCTTGCGCTCCTGGTAGGCCCGGATCACCAGCTTCCGGCCGGCGTCGTTGAGCAGCACCGATTCTCCGGGCCGCACGTCAAACGCATCCGGACCTATCTCCTTCCGATTGATCAGCGTCAGCGCGAGCCGATCGCACAGCGGCGTGCGGAACTCCTCCATCAGGTCCAGCGTAAGCGCCGGCCGCCCGGGACGGATGGAGTGCAGATACCCGAACTGGGGGTCCAGCCCCACACCCTCCAGCGCGCCCGTGCAGTCGTTGGCCAGCAGCGCGTACAGGAAGGAGAGGATGGCGTTCACCCGGTCCCGGGGCGGCCGGCGGCTCCGGGCGTGGAAGCCGAAGTGGGTCCGCTGCGCCAGGATCATCCGGTCGAACAGGTCGAAGTAGAGGTTCGCCGCCTGCCCCTCGTGGCCCCTGATGTCGTCCAGCGTTTTCGCCCCCGGCAGCCCCAGGATCAGGATGCCGATCTGCTCCGCCCCGGTTTTGAGCATCACCGAGTCCTCTTCGGACTTCGTCTCCCGCGCAGCCCGCAGCAGCGCCGCGCGCTCGTTCTGCATCTTGCCGGCGACCATCGCCCGCGCGATGCCGGCGGTGCGCTCCGGATCCCGGTAGGCGTCCTGCTGCGCCTTACGGAGCAGCACGTTGCCGGTGGTCTGGCCGCTCAGCCGCGCCCGGTACCGGCCGTTCGCGTCCAGGAACGTGACGGTCCGCCCCTCCTCGGCGCACTTCATCAGTAAGGGAGGGGTGATCAGATTCGCCCCGAACAGCACAATGCTCCCCAGGTGGTGCAGGGGAGTCTGCATCAGCACCTTGCCGTCCGCCTCCACCCGAACGTTCTCCGTCTCCAGGCGGATATAGGAGTTGGGGGACATTACAAATAGTGTGTTCAGCAGCTCGCGGGTGCCGGCGAGCACTCCCTGGCGCATGGTTATTACCTCCTCATGCCAGTCCTTCTGAATCGCTGAGTCTAAAGATCGCCCGCGCGCTGCGCCCGGCCAGGCGGGCGACCACGGACGGGCTGCAGGCGTCGATGAGCGAGCAGTTGGGGCAGCGAGCGTCATCCGCCGGGGGCGGGAGAACGCCTAGCCGGCGCATCTGCCTGACCGCCCGGATAGTCTCTTCGGCGTCTTGCCTGAGCTCCAGCGTGATCTCCACTTCCCGCCGGTGGCGGGAGCTGTGGTGATAGACGGCGCCCGCAGCGATGGCGCACCGGAACATCTCCTCCAGGCACAGCGCCTGCGCGCAGACCTGGAGGTCGTCGTGCCTGTGGCTGCGGCGGGGGCCGTGCTTGTACTCCACCGGCACGATGCGGCCGTCATCGTGGAACTCCACCACGTCCGCCTTGCCCTGCAGCCCCAGCCGGTCGCTCCAGATGGGCAGCGCCCGCTCGATGCGCCGGCCGTGGGTCTCGACGGACTCTGGCTCGTCCGCGCGCTCATGCGCTATCCGGCCGCGCATTGTGAACAGGTTCTCGTCGAACACCTGCTCCACGTGAATAAGCCCGCACTGGCGTGGGCAGTAGCTCCAATGCTGCAGCGCGGAGATCATCACCAGTTCATCATCGTTCCACATGGCAGAGCCCTCCGAAGGCTCTCTCAGTGGCTCACCAGCTCTGAGAGCGTGACTCCGGCCGGCAGATCATGGACATTGAGATGGACTCCATAGTCCTCGAACCGACGCGGAGCCTCTACGCCGGTTTTCAGGCGCGCGTCGAATCGGTTGAACAGGGAGTGCGCAGGGGCGTTACCTACGGCGCTCTCGTGGCTGAAGACGTACAGGCACCGGCAGTCCATGAGGCCGCGGCTGGCTGAGCGGTCCGTGTCCCACATGTTCATCAGGGCGGTCCAGAAGAGCTCCAAGTCGGCCCGGTTCACGCCCGTCTGCTGCGCGAAGGCGGCATTGAAGAAGCCTTTGCCCACGTAGAGACCATAGGGAACCATTGGCTTGCGGCCGATCTCCGTCGTCTTGCCTTTGCTCTCTTTGCCCTCTTCGTCCGAGACCACCACCTGCGCATCCTCTGGACGGGTGATGGCGACCCGCGTAATAGCTACGTCGAGCGGTACGATGGGTGAGACGGAACGCGCAAACGTCATCTGAAGCGGACCGCGCACCTGCCCGGCGTTGACGCCGGTGGTCATTACCGCGCCGAACATCCGCACGTCGAAGAAGCGGCGGCACATCCGGGCGCGGGCTGTTTCGACATCCTTGGGATCCTGCTTCTTGCCGGTCGACTTGATTGGCGGGTTCTCATCGTACGCTTGCTGATGCAGCGTGTTGAGAGCCACACCGCGGTCGTTGACGTAGATCTCGCAGCCGGGCTTGCCCGGCTGAGTGAGCGCAACGTAGTTGCGGACCTTGCGCTTAAGGCAGACGTCGGTCACCAGCCCCTGCATCGTCTCGGGGTCGACGCGCGGCATGCTGCCGGCGTCGGGATCGCCATTGGGGTTGCCATCCGTCACTTCGAACACCAGCAGGAAGTCGTGGCGGCGCATTGGATCCCCGCACACCTCCAGCATCTCGGTAAGAGCTGACATTGTTCAGTCCTCCTGATCGTCGGTATCATCCATCACGTCGAGCGCGGTCTGATCTGCCTGGTTGTCGTCCACGGCTGCGCCGGTCGTCGCGCGGGCGCGTTTCGCCGCCGCCGCCTCTTTTGTCGCGGCCCGCATCGCCGCGCGCTGGTGGTAGTAGCCGAGGGAGAAGAGCGCCTGCTGGCGCAGCGTCAGCGTGGTGGGCATGTCACCCAGGCCATAGAGCTCGTCCTGTATCTCCTCCATCTGCCGCTGGAGCCGCCCGTGCGCTGGCTCGTTCTTCTTGCGGAGCTTCGCCAGGTGGTTTTGCGCGTCTGCCAGAAGCGTTCCGAAGACCGTTCCCGGTGCGGAGGAGGCCGCTCCGTAGAAGCGGTCCACCAGCGTAGCCGTGATCTTTGTGTCCGCCTGGGCCCGCTGAAGCTCCTCCAAGGTCGCGAGTAACCGGCCGAGCAGGCGGGCCTGCCGGTCTTTCACCGAGCCGACTAGTGACGCATCGCCCTCCGTAATCCTTTCCTCCAGATCCGTCATGGTGCTCTCCTCTCGTCCGTTCCGCCCGTCCTGCTGGGAGCGCAAGACCGCGGTTATCAATGCGGCGCGTTCGTAGGTGACATCTCTCGCAGCACGATTTCTCAGCACGGCCCGATGCAGCAGGTCAACCGGCAGTGGCTCTCCATGCAGAGCGGATCGCATCAGTTCCAGCGTAATCCGCGCCTCCACGTCGTCGGCCTTACGATAGATGCTTGCTGCAAGCTGCCAGTCCGCCAGGGGGCGCCCCTCCTGCCCGAAGGCGTCGGTCACCCGCTGCAAGGCGAACCAGCGCGCCAGGTTCTGGCGGACCCGACCTACAGTGGTCGTGAGCCAATCGCGCACTACTGCCCGCGCCACGCTCGCAGAAAGTACCACCGCATAGAACGCCGTTTCGTCTTCCAGGCTGTAGGGTCTGCCCTCGCGGTAGGATTCGATGAGCGACTTGACCCAGTCTGGTTCCGGGCGGCTCAGTTTAGCGAGGTCCAGTGACGGACCCGCAGCCGTCCAGAACACGTAGACCAGCGGCCCGATTCGCTTGTGAGTAGACTCTCCGGCCAGCAGCGCCTTCAGGGATTTGCTGAACCGCTCGGCGCATGGCGCACAGATGGGCGATGTCGTCGCGCGCCGAAGACCGTAGGATTCGAACGCGTCGCTATTGGCCGAGACCAGGGCGGTACCGGAAGTCTGTCCACCCGGCAGCCCCTTGAGCATGAAGGGCATGCTTTCGACGGCCGGGCGTACCTCACCGCAGACGAGACATTGTTTGGGTTCGGAGGCTGAGCGCGATTCGTCGCAGCACGCAGCCCAAAAACGGCGCACGCTACTTTGGCGGATCGGCCAGACTCCCTCTACGTCGAAGGTGATCAGATCGCTCTTGGTGATCTCCGGCGGCAGCGAAGGCCGGTCTTCCGGCTCCAGGCCATCCCACCAGCGCAGGAATGCCACGACGGCTCGCGTCGCGGGACTGCTGACGGCTTCGTCGCAGCTCTCTGCCAGCGCGCGAAAGGCCGCATGCTTCCTGGCCGCGTGCCCGTCCTCGAGGTCCGTTCCCAGCACATAGGCCGGCGTATCGGCGAATAGCAGGGGGCGGACGTTGACAGTCCTCACCAACGACGGCACCGGCTCAGGAAGCCCCTTATCCTTCTTGCCGCCGCCGGAGAGGAGACCAAACCCTTCGAAGCCCCCGTGGTTATCCAGCATCAGCTTCCACCGGACGGGCTTCCGGTCGTACATGGAGGGCGATCCGGAATCTGCGTCCTCCTCTTCATCCTCTGCGAGGCTTCCATAGCGCAGGATGCGCTCATAATCGCGTTCAAGCTGCTGGAGGATCATCAGAGCCTCCCGTAGAGCGACGGCGGCACGTTGAGGATGCCGTCCTCCAGCCGCGCTGGGAAGAAGACGGGGGTGCAACCGGGCCCGCACCGGTGGGGCCGCTTCGCTGGATCGGCGCTGGAGTGCGCCATGTCGAAGAACATAAGCCCGAGGTCTATGGGCTCGGCGTGGTGGAAGCGGCGGCGCGCGTCGGTTTCATCTACCGGTGCGAAGTCCGCGGCGAACTCGCGGCAGCCGAGGTAGGGACGCTGAAAGCACTGGCCGCGCTCTACGCGCCGCCGAAACTGGTCCCGGTATTTCGAGGGAACCGCGTCGGTGCCCGGCAGGACCTCGACGTCCGCGACAATCACATACGCCACGTCACGCAGTCCGAGCGTGTGACGCTGCGCCCGCGATTCTCCGATGTCAATAGGGGTAGAGGTAGCCCGTCTATCAACCTCATTACGTAGGATCGAGAACGGCCGATAGAGCCCGCGGGGGCTTTCCCCGGCAGGTGGCCGTACCGGCTCAGACGTGGGGGCGGCGGGCCGCCGAAGCGGGAGGGTGAATAGCGCCGGCAACGAGTTCAGTACGTGAATCTGCTGGATCTTCCAGCGAAACTCGGGCTTCCAGAAGATGGCTTCTAGTACGCCCCGAGCCGCCGCCGGCGTCATTATGGGGTAGCTAACGCGCTCCGCCTTGAGCTCGGGACGTGTGAAGCACGCCCAATCACCCCAGACCCTTACTCGGAGTGGCGAACAGACCTCGGCCAAGACAACCTCCTTTCTAGGCACTGCTGGCGCGGTACCGCGCCAGCAGTAAGTGGCCTGATCAGCGGAGAGAGGCGGGAGTTCCTCGCCTCTCCGGGGCTAGAAGGCCCATAGGCGAATGTTCTGGGCGCTATTACAGACCTTTCGAAGTAGGGCACTCGCAGCGGCCTCGTCTGCCTTGGCCACGACAGCGATGAAGTACCCGTGTACGCGAGTGGCTTCTCTGTAGAACGCGCGCCACTGGTCCGCGGTGTGTTGGGCGGTCAGCCCTTCGCGTGACTCTGCTTCGATGATGGCCATGTTCGACCCATAGCAGGCGGTCACGTCGGGGACAAAGCCACCGATCACTGCTGGCTTTGCGAAGGACGGGATGTGGTCGGCTTTGATTTGGGTGGCGCCGTCGCGTTGAATCTGGTTTATTGCTGATCTGATAAGGCGCTCATGGTCCTGCTGAGATGCGGTAGACATTTCTCCTCCTTTGCCGCGGAACGCGGCGGAAAGAGGAGTCGCCGAGCGGGCTGAGGTAGACTAAGCCTGGAAACGCGACCCGACGACTCCAAGTTGGTTCGCTCCGAGGCAGGTGAGGGACCAGCTCGCCTGCCTCTACCATTTCATCCACTTACTCCATCCGCTACTGATTTCAATCCTCGCCGATGTGGGCGCAAGCCGTCTATTGTCCGGCTGAAACAGTATAGACGCCACGGTATTTCCTGTCAAGTTCCAGTACCGGATAGAGTAATAGCTCGGCTAGTCAGGATCTCCCGGGTCACTCGCTACGGCTGCCAGACCGCGATGTGTCTTGTCGTCGTAGGGACCGCGCCAAACGTAGAGCGTGTCGGGGCTGGCGGGCAGAAGATCGTCCACCGTTCCGGCCCGTAGATTCTCCTGCACGTCGCGTTTGAACAGGTTGACCACGAGCGGCTGCGCCCGCCTCCAGACGGCACGGGTCATGCGGCCGGCAACAGCCTCTCGCTCAAGCTCCTCAAAGAGCGCCATCTGAGGCCGGTAGGGCACCAGAACGGGACGCGTATCTTGCTCGATCATGCGGAACCGGTGGGCAACTTCCGGATAGTCCAGGACCTTGCGGAGTTTCTGAATCCCCTTGGCGTCCAGATTCACGTTCTGATAGAGGCGGCGGAAGTAGCCGCGGACCATGTCTGGATTATCGTAGTTCACATTCCCTCTGCGGAGGAGCCGGGCAGTCTCCTCCGCAGCGATCCGATAGGGACCTGGCGGCATTCCGCCTTCCGCCGGAAAGAAGATGACGACCTCGCCACGCTCGATCCTCCCCTCTCGGTTGCACCGTCCGGCCGCCTGGATTATTCGGTCGAAAGGGCCGACGGCTCGCATGACGCGGGGAAAGTCAAGGTCGATGCCGGCTTCCACAACTTGGGTCGAGACGAGCAGGCAGGGACTTCCCGCTCGGAGCCGCTTGCCGATCTCCTCCAGCAGGTGTGCGCGGTGGGCGCCGCAGAGGAGGGTAGAGAGGTGCAGCGCGTTTGGGTCCCTCAGGGCGTCCAGCAGAGCGAGAGCATCCGCCCGCGTGTTGACTACAGCGAGGCACTGGCGGCTGGGCGAGAGGGGCATCTGCTCCGCTGCCTGCCCCCATGTCCACGGTTCTGACTCCACGCGGTATGTGACTCGTACCATCTTCTCGAAGTGACGGGCCGGTTGCGGGACGATGTCGGTGATCTCATCGAATCCACCCAGAACAGACGCGAAGGATTCATTCTCCTCCTCAGTCGGTTGCTCTAGCGCCGGCTGGGTTGCAGTGCAGAAGACAACCGTGACCTGATAGTGCTTCACAAGCACGCGTAGCGCGTTTACGATGGGCTTGAGGAGCGGAAGGGGAATCGTTTGCGCTTCGTCCAGAATGATCACGCTGCCCGCAATGTTGTGCAGCTTGCGGCACTTGCCCGGCAGGTTGGAAAACAGCGACTCGAAGAGTTGAACGGTGGTGGTCACCACGAGCGGAGCATCCCAGTTCTGGCTCGCAAGCCGCCGCCACTCGCTGAGGCCGTCGCCTACCGCCCCGCCCTTCTCCGCGTCCCCCTCCTCCTCCGGAACGGCGGAGTGGTGGACCAGAATCGGCGCGGCCTCGCCGAGTATCTCGGTAAAGACGCGCGCCGTCTGGTCGACGATGCTGGTGAAGGGAATAGCGTAGATGACGCGCTGGCGCGGATGCGCCGCGCAATTCGCGTGAGCAAGGGCAAAGGCGAGAGAGGCGCGCGTCTTGCCGCCGCCGGTCGGTACGGTGAGACGAAAGACGGCACCAGGCCGCTCGGCCGCATTGAGACAGGCCTCGTATACTTCACGCCGCACCAGATTCACCGTGCGGGCAAGATCGGTGTCTGCCTCTCGCGCGGCCTTCTCCTGCAGCCGAGCCTGGTCCGTGCGTAAGCGTTCTCCCCACGCCTCCAGGGAGACGGTAGCTTCGCGGCCGACGGCCGTCTCGGGGTTAAAATGCCGCTCCGTATCCAGGCTATCCGCGTCTGCCAGACACGAGAAGAGCATGCGCACGAACATCTCCTGCTCCCATTCGGTCACGCCGAATGTAGCGGGCAGCGGAAGGCGTTCGGGAAGGTTCGTCAGCCTGGACAGGCGGGTTTCGGCCAAACTGACCGCTTCGTCCGAAGCAGGCTGCCATGGGAACGCCTCGCCGTTCGCGACCTCCTTCTTCGCGGGCAATCCCCCGTGGTGGCCCCATACCGCAAAAGTCATAGGGTTATGCCGCTCCCCGCCCGAGAGACGAGCGGCGAGCAGCGCTCCCGCCCCTTTGTGATCGCCTCCGCCGGGGAACACCCGGCCCTTCTGGCCGCGCAATCGGGCCTGATGGCAGCGCCGCAAGTAGTCCTGAAATGCCGGGCTGATCTTGCCCAGATCGTGTATTTGACCCAGGCAGCGGGCGAGCTCTCCCGCCTGGAAGGGAGCGGCGAACTCTGCTGCTAGTCGAGCGGTTTCGCGCAGGTGCTCTTCAAGCAGGTGCCAGCGGTCTGGGTCGTCACCGGGCGGCGTGTGGGCATACGGTGGATTCGATGTGTCCAACTTCGTTCTCAGCACCCTATAGAGTGAGCGCATCCCAGTTCGTAGCTCACTCGCGCTACTCCGCCATCCGCAGCTTGCAGGGGGTGGGATCTATTGCCACCAACAATGGCCGGGTCAGGCTGGTCATGGTCACAATCGCCTGTCCCGGCGCCAGGCTCGGCAAGCGCCCCCAAAGGCTGTCTTCAATTCCTCCGATGGAACGCTTGAGCCGGCTGATCACCCCCTCGTCCGCTATCTTGTGCAGGATGTAGTTGTTCACCAGGCCCAGCACCTCATCCGGTAGGTGCTGGGGGAGCTGCGTCACAAACACGAGTCCCAGCCAGCGCTTGCGGCCGCGCCGCGCAATTCGCGCCACCTGCTGGAACAGCACCGGCATCTGCTGGACGCGCTCCCGAGAGAGGAACTCGTGGGCCTCCTCGATCACCACTACCGTCCTCCGCTGCTCCTCCTTGCCCTCCTCCACGCGGCGGAAGTTCAGGTCCTGGCGGTCGTGCACGGCGCGCAGCAGCTCCGCGATCACCAGGTTGTTCACCTGCGGCGAATCCGTGTCGGAGAGGTCCAGAATGGACACGTGCCCCGGGGCGGTGAGCGCGTCCGCGTCCAGCGCGGGAGCCGGATTCCCCTCCGCGTCCCGCGATACGTCAAAGATGCCCATCCGCCGCAGCCGTCCCAGCTTCCCCTGCAGCGCACGCCAGCTTCGCCAGTCCCCGGACAGGTTGCCCTTCGCCTTGTGGATGGCCTGGAGAACGTCGTCCGGGCGCGTCTTGAAGTCGGCCGCGGTGAAGGAGATCGAGTCCGTCTCCTTCTTAGCCATGAGCCCGCACGCTTGCACCATGTCGTACACGTACGCTAGACGCATTCTCGGATAGCCGGTCTCCATCTCGTCCCACTTCTGGAGCTCCTCCTCGTCCTTTTTCCAATGCTCCTTGGAAGGGAAGATCCCCAGGTCCGCCATGACCCGCTTGCAAATGTCGTAAGCCTCGTGGAAGCGGTCCGACTGCGCGCTCGTCATCTCCAGAATCTCGGCCACCACGTCCGGAGCTAGGTTCTGAAACTGAAGTGAGAAAGTCCGCACATCCGGATGCGCGGGGTTCGCTGTCCGGCGGCCCACCAGATGGTAGAGGCGGGTTTGCTTCACTCCCCCCGCCGGCAGCCCGCGCCGTTCCAGCAGGCGCAGCATCTTCGAGTCGTCCGTACACTCGTTAATGCGCGTATACTCGCCTTCCGTGTCCACCAGGACCACGGCCATATCCGCCTTTTGCATACTGTTGATGGCGCCGGATACGGTGGTGGTCTTGCCGCCGCCCGTAGTGCCCATCACCGCCATGTGCCGGCCCATTACACCCTTCCGCTCCGCCGGGGCGGCGACGGGCAGGTTCTCATGGCCAACCGCCAGCCCCAGCCGGATGCGAGGCTCCGGCGGGTCGATCCCCAGCACGGCCGCCGTCTCCTCTTCGTCCAGCGGGTATACGGGACTGTTAGGGAGTGGCCGGAAGCGAGGCGGGACGATGCCATCCTCTGTCTCTTCTCCTAGGATGGCCACGTGTACGCGACCGTGGTACTTGGGCATGAAGATGCTGCCGGAGACTGTCACCGTTACCACGATGGGCGAGTCCCCGCGGAGGCCGTCGGGTTCAGCAAAGGGACCCTCCACCACCACCCCAAGATAGCTGCGCCGGTCTACGCTGCGGATCCGAACCAGGGACTGGGCCGGCATCCGCTGGATGTTTTGCGCAGGGAGCACCAGCGTAAGGGCGTTGTCCTTGCTCTGGGGCGTGTCGAACATGGTGCGCGCCATAGAGCCGGCGTACTCCGCCGGCTCCTGAAACTCGCCGCCGGCCTCCTCCGCCACCTCGCCCAGCCGCGCCAGAGCCTCCTGCGGCACCGGCTTTACAATGTCTGAAAGCGTGCTGTCCATCTGTCTCTCCATTTCTCCAAACTGCTTCAGCGCCGTGTCTGCCTCTCGCCCAGGAACCGGTAGGGCGCCCCTGCGCGGGCGTACGCGCTCTGCACCGCCCCCTCAAAGATGTCGTTGCCAAAGGCGGCCTGGCACAGGCGGTCCGCCAGATCGATCAGGAGCGGGAAGCCGCGGTGCTCCTGGAGGAGGCTGTCTGCTATGCCGATGAGCGCGGCTTCGTGGCTGTGCTCCACGTGGCTGTAAAAGAGGTAGGGCGGCGCGAAGGCGGAAGCCCGGTACACGCCCATGGCGATCTGCGGCCCCACCTCCTTGCAGAACTTCAGAGCGAAGTCTGCGTCTTCCGGACTGTACTTGCCCGTGCTCACAACGCGCTCCATTGGCGCTTCTGCCGTCTGGACAATTGCATACCAGCCAGGGGGAAGGGCGTAGCCCACCATGAGCAAGTGCTTTGCGGTGGTGCCGGACGGCACGAAGACGAACTTCTCGTGCTCCACTAATTTGCGCACAACGCCCAGGCCCGCCCGCAGCAGCTTCATACTGCCGGAGCCAGTCAGCAGCTCGTAGGGCGCTGGATGGCCGTGACCCATCCGCCAGATAGCGTTGGACTTTTCCACCAGCGCGGCGCGCTCCGCGTAGGTCATGATGCCCCGGCGGAAGAGCTCGGATGGCCGGCGCTCGGGGTCCGGTTCTTGCTCGCCCTGCGCCATGCGGCTGTCCAGCGCCGCCATCAGGTCCTTTACCGGATCCTCGCTCTTCATGCGCAGGTCGCGCTGAAAGAGCCGGTGCACGTAGGACTGCTGATTGCCCTGGTAGGATGCCAGACACACACCAATTTGGGTGATGGTAACGGCGAGGGTCTCGTGCTCCACGCGAGTGCCATCGCATACTTCCACCGCGCCGTTGAACAGAATCTGCTTCCACTGGCGCTGAATCTGCTCCAGGGTAGCGCTGTACACACCGGCGTTGGGCGGCGCGCCCGGTCGCTTCGGATCCGCTATACGCGCGAAGATTCGGCTGCGGGTCTCCTCGCTCAGGCGGTTTTCGTCCTCGACCGCCGCGCAGACCTCCTCTTCCACACGCCGGAAGAGGTCGGACAGCGAGGGATCCGGCGCCCAGGAATCCAGGTTGAGCACCGCGTCCAGCGGCTCGCCGTATGCGGCTTCGAAGGACGCGGCGTCCATCATCGGATCGCTATAGTCGGCCGTCATGGGCATCCTCCTCTGATCACCATTCCGACCTTTCCCGCCATTTGTGACAGGACCTAATCAATTTGCTGCATTTCAAAGCCAGTCTCGGGCGGAGGAGCGGCAATGCTCGAGTGCAAGCCGGGTGGCTACGGATTGCACCACGTCGAATGGGAGACCAAAGTCGCGGCAGAGCAGGGCCTCCGCTGCTTGCTGGAATTCCTCGCGCCACGCGGAGCCATGCGCCGATGGCAAGCGGGACAAGAGGGCTTGCTCTGGCGCCAGCAGATGCAGGGCCAGCACGTCCGCGCGCGACTCCGCGCGGACAGTAACCGCGTTCTCTATCCGCCCGCCCGCCCCGCGCTCCATGAGGTTAACGTAGAGGCCCAGCCGTACTTCGGCCAGCGCGCTGTCTATGCGCTCGTCCGTGGTGGGCGGGCGATCGCCGTTCAGGACTGGCAGGATGGCGCGGCCCATGAGCGCCAGCGCGCGCTCGCGCGGCAGCAGGTAGTCCAGCAGGAAGTGAGCGGCTTCGTGGGCTGCCGTAAAGCGCCGGTCGTCAGCAGCATCGTCCGCGTCCAGGAAAACGATGCCGTGTCCCCGCACGGCGACCACGGCACCCCGCAACGCCCGATTGGCGCACGGCAGCCGCACGGCGCTGTTGCGGGCGGCCATCCACTCGTCCACTGCGTGCCCGGTTAGCCCCGATACCAGGGCGATGTCGACCGGAATGTAGACCGGCAGAGTAGATTCCAGCTCCCGGGGGAAGCCGTCGGGAGGGCCGCCCTGGTTCCGCCAGAATCGGGTCGCAGCCTGCTCCAACCAAAGTGGAATCACTCCGGAGCCTCCTCGCCGTCTGTTTCCGAAGGAGGCTCCTCTTCGCGATCACGCGCAGCCATGAGGAGGCCGCCAGGTGCATCCTCCGCCAGCGGCTGAGCGGCCGCGTCCAGGAACGCCGTCCGCCGGAGCAGGCTGGCAAGGCGTTCCGCGTGGAGCCCAAATCGGTCCGCCAGCAGTATCACGTCCCGCATGAGCTCCTCCTCGTGTTCCGGAGCTTCCGGTGGAAACAGGATGCCGGGGCGCCGACATAGGGCCAGTCGCGGCATGTCGTCTTCGGCACAACCGAGCCAGCCTGCGAGTTCTGGCTCACCCAGGCGCTCGGCCTCCCGGTATGCGTTAAGTGCGTGGGCCAGATAGAATGGGTGAGCAGCGGCCCTCTCCGCGGCGCGGCGCAAGAGCCTGTCCGCGGTGGGGTCCGGAGTCCGGGTCATCGCAGCCTGTCTCCTAGTCGGCGCAGGCGGGCCCGAATCCGGCCCTTTGCGCGGTTGACCTCCTCTTGCTGTTCCTTTTCCGGGAGGTGCGTGACGCCCAGTACCGCGGCGTAAGGTCCGTAAGCCCGCACGCCTTCGGTCAGCAGATCCAGAATCTGTCGGTCCAGCGGGTCTTCCTGAATGGACTCTATTTCACGTCGCAGTGCGATAATGTCCACTCCCTCCGGCACGTAAGGCGGCCGCTCGCGGTTCACGATCTCATCCTCTATAGATTCATTCCGAGCCGGAATCGATTCTGCGACATCCAATGTAACGAGCTTGAGCCCGCTGAGCTTCCTGCGCTGACTGTCGAGCGCGTTGCGGGCATCCCCCAGGGCGTCCATAACGAGATAGGTCCACAGCTTCTCCGGCCCCCGGCACTTCTCCGGCTCGTGAGGGAAACGCAGCAGCGTTTCCATTACCGCCTCATCCACTACGTCTTCGAGAAGAGCGGGCTCCGGCACGTGGCGGAGTCGCCTTTTCACCTCCTCCAGGAGCGGGACCAGGTAGGCTCCCATCAGCTCCGAGGATGCCGAGACATCTCGTGCCAGGAGCCGCAGGTAGATCCGGGCCTGTACTTCAGCGGGTGGCTTCAGCATGGGGCGTATCCTGCCGCTGTTCCTGCCCGGGGGGCTTCCTGAGCACCAGCACGTGCTCGGCGCTCATCCTCATTGAGAACTGCTGACCACCGTTCAGGTAAGGCATCAGGCGCCGGCTGTCGTCTATCGTGCGGGTAAACACCTCCGCCTCGTGTAGACGAACCGCCGCATGTCCGGCCTGTGCCAGCGCGGCGAAAGCTTCGTGCCAATGGATGGCGATGCGCCGGATGTTGGAGGGACAGACTACAAACACGGCGTGACCGCCTGGCCTAAGGACTCGGCCAACCTCATCCAGAATGCGGCGCATGTCCACGAAGTATCGCGCTACCAGCCTTGCGCGCCCGGCGTCCACGGAGCGCACCTGTTCCGTAATGCGGTCCACCTCCGAAACCCCTGTCGGCGGCCAGCCCTGTCCCTTTGCCCCACGTTCACTTCCCACGTAATCGCGACCACGCCGGACGTAAGACTTCAGGTCGACCCCGAGCACATCTGCGAGCCAGGCCACCCCAAAGGTATGGGCCCGGGTATAGTCCAGCGCGTTGCAGTAAGGAGGAGACGTAAAGACCAGGTCGGCACAGCGATTGGTAAGGGGCAGGCGGCGTCCGTCCGCGCAAGCTACAAAAGGTGGAGGAAATCCCGGCTGCATAGGGCCTGGAGAAAGCTCGCCGAGGGACCGCTCGACCCGCTTGAGTCGTTCTTCGAAGCGCGCCACCGGATCGGGCGGTACCGCGTGAACATGATGGTGGTGGCGCGAGTGGACAAGGTCTCGCGCATTGGCTACGCTCGTCCGGGCGACGATCAATGACGAAAACACCAGATGCCAGAGTGTCTTCACCTGCGGGATTGCCTCTACTTGTTCAATGGCGGCCCGCAGGAGACAAAGAGCAGCCTGTACCTCCGGCAAGAACCAGTAATCCAGGTTAGGAAGATCGCGCGGGAGATAGCGCTCTACCCATGCGACTGGTAGGTTAGCGGGATGGGCAGTACCATGAGCGTGTCGCAGTAAAGCGATCAGCTTCAGAAGCGTACCGTTGGCCTCTGTCAGGGCAAGACGCTCAATGGGAGTCGTTTTCGCGCGCGCGATGAGACACGCCAGAGGATCCAGATCAACTCCGTAGGATGTCCGGCCAAGCCGCCACGCTTCTATCAGTGTCGTTCCGCTCCCACACATCGGGTCCAGGACTGCTCCTCCAGGCGGACTGTACTTCTGGATGGCCCAGTTTGCGAGCTGAGGGGGGCACTTCGCCGCGAATGCGTGGATGCCATGGGTGGCATATAGGGTGTTTGATCTATGAAAGTTAAGTTCGGACATCGCCTACTAGTGAGAACTGATCACGCACTAAAGCTCGTCACGGCCTCCTCAGTGCGCTCGTTCGATAGCCCGGTAAACTGGGTGATCGGTGGAGAGCGTCACGTATTCATTCTCTTTGAGCGTTCCACACCGTTCTCCTGCAGAATAGCCGCCATAGCTCTCCGCGCAAGAGCGGGTACGCGTCGATGTCGAACTCCGGATCCCGAGCGAACGCCGCCTCCCCCTCCAGCAGCGACCACTCCCGCACCCGACCTAGGAAGAACTGCCGCACGTCCTCCCGAAGCTCGCACCACGCCACCAGGTGCGGCTCTCCGCGCCAGTACACCAGGTCGTAAGGCTGCACCACCCGCTCGTTCACCTCGCCCCGGTTCGCGCTGAAGTACAGCAGCCGCATCTTCTGCCTCCGCCGCACCGCCTGCGTGCACGCCCGCGCCCGCTCATGGCTAAGGCCCGGCAGCAGGTGCACCGCCCCGCGCACGTGCTCGTGCTCCGCCGAAGGCAGCGGCGCCCACTCGCCCAACCAATGAAGGAGAAGGTCCAGAGGTTCCGAATCTTGAGGTCCGAGGTACTCGTGCGCCGCCAGCAGCGACCGTCGTAGCGCCGCCGCCTCCGGCTCCGCCAACGCCAGGAACGGCAGCGAGTAGATCGTGTCGGAGTACGTCCACCCGCCGCGCCGGCGGTCGTAGGTCAGGGGAGCGTGCAGCCGCTCCCGCAGGTAATCGCGGTCCGCGTACGCCGTCCGGAGCGACACCTCGAACCGCTCCGCCACGGACCGGGCATTAGGGTAACGCCCCGCACGTATCTCCGCGTCGATCCAATAAAGCCGCTCTGTCTGCGCCATAAGCGGCCGTTCTCTACCGGACACACGATTCCTGCATGAACGCCGTTCTTATAACGCGTCACCCCCTCACCCTTCCCAGCCGGGTTCCCCTCCAATACAGCCGGAGGCTGTAGGGGCCGGGTGGCCGTCCTCTACGGGCCGGGCGAGCTTCCGAATCGCGAGGCGAGTGACGCAGCCGCGCG
>CAYNFH010000150.1:0-16880 GCA_964396385.1 uncultured Chthonomonadaceae bacterium
ACGGACGCCCCACAGACCGTAGACCGCATCATTGACGTCTTCGAGCCGGACCAGCAGCAGCAGATCCGGATGCAGCTCTCGGTCACCCTCCAGGCGGTTATTTCGCAGACGCTGCTGATCCGGTCGGACGGCAGGGACCGCGTCGCCGCATTTGAGATCATGGTTGCAACTCCGGCAATCCGCACGCTCATCCGTGAAGGCAAGACCTACCAAATGTATACCGACATCCAGACGGGGGCTCAGTATGGGATGCAGACCCTGGACACGCATCTGCTGAAGCTGGCGGTCGACGGCATCGTGGACTTCGAGACCGCGCAGGCCAAATCGTCGAATCCAGCCGACTTCGAGCTGCGCTACAACCGGGCCATTGGACGCGGTCCCTCCGCTTCAGAGGGACGGTAGCGGCATGGTTACGGTCGATCAGCTCCTCTACACCACGGTCGCGCACCAGGGCTCTGACCTGCACATCAAGGCGGACAGTCCGCCCATGATCCGAATTCATGGGGACCTCATCCACCTGGAGATGGAGCCACTCACGCCGGAGCAGACCCGCTGGCTGGCCTTCAGCGTGCTCAGCGACATCCAGCGGGCGCGGTTCGAAGAGGACCTGGAGCTGGACTTCGCCTACGAGATGCCCGGCCTGGCGCGTTTTCGCGGGAATATATACCAGCAGCGCGGCGCGGTCCAGGTGGCGTTCCGCGTCATCCCCCTCCACATCCAGACGATCGACGAGCTGGGTCTCCCCGCGGTCTGCAAGTACTTCTCGGAGCGGCCCCGCGGGCTCGTGCTGGTTACCGGTCCGGCCGGCTCCGGCAAGTCCACCACGCAGGCTGCGATGATCGACTACATAAACGGCCAGTACCCGCTGCACGTGGTGACGGTGGAGGACCCGGTCGAGTTCATCCACGAAGACCGCGTTTCCCTGATCAACCAGCGCGAGCTGGAGACCGATACACTCTCCTTCAACAACGCGCTGCGTCAGGTGCTCCGCCAAGACCCGGACGTCATCCTCATCGGTGAGATGCGGGACCTGGAGACCATACATCTCGCCATCACCGCCGCCGAGACCGGGCACCTGGTGTTCGGGACCCTGCACACGACCGATGCGGTGCAGACCGTTGACCGCGTTATAGATGTTTTCCCGCCGCATCAGCAGCAGCAGGTCCGCATGCAGATGGCTGTCAACCTCATCGGGGTAATCTCCCAGACCCTGATCAAGAGGAAGGATGGGACGGGCCGCGTGGCCTCGTTCGAAACCCTCGTGGCGATCTCCGCCGTTCGGAACCTGATCCGGGAGGCCAAGACCTACCAGATAGGCTCCATGATTCAGACCGGCCAGCGTCACGGCATGATGACCCTCGATCAGTCTCTCGCCGGCCTGGTCAACTCGGGGTTGGTGAACTATGAGGATGCGCTGGAGAAAGCCGGCAACGTGCAGGAGTTCAAGGCACTTGTAGGGGAGCAGAGCTAGCCCGCGACGGTCCCGCATGCGCAGGTCCGATGCGCAGGTATACGCGCCGCAGCGGCGATGAGAAGCTCCCGTACGGCCGCCGCGCTCTCCGCCATCCTGACCAGCACCTGTTCGTGGGCCACGGGCGTTGGAGTCAGTCCCGCGCCGAAGTTCGTGACAATGGCTATGGCCGCGTAGCAGATCCCCGCCTCCCGCGCGAAAACCGCTTCCGGGAGCCCTGTCATTCCCACAACGTCCGCTCCCCACGATGCAAACAGGCTTATCTCTGCCGGGGTCTCGAAGCGAGGCCCTTCGGCGCAAAGATAGGTGCCCCGCGGAAGGAGCGCTAGATCCCGCTCGGACGCGACGGCCTGGAGGATTCCGCGCAGCTCCGGACAGTAAGGTTCCGTGAAATCCGTGTGAACCACGGAGTCCGCCTCGCCGGTGTCCGCCCAGAAGCTCGTGGGCCGGCCGCGCGTAAAGTCGATGAAGTCGTCCAGAAGCACCAGAGAGCCTGGCTGTAGGTCCAATCTCAGCGAGCCGACCGCGTTGGTCGCCAGGGCGCGAGTGACGCCCAGCTCCACCAGCGCCGCGATATTCGCGCGGTAGTTGATGGCATGCGGCGCGATGCCGTGTTGCTCCCCGTGACGTGACAGAAAGATGACGGGTTCGGCGCCTGCGCGGGACGCGCGCGCCACCGCCGCCGGTCCGAAACGGGTCTGAACACTGAACCTTTCCAAGGCATATTCCGCCGGCAGCGTCTCCAGTCCCGTCCCCCCAATGATGGCAAGTCCGCTCATGCTCCGTTCCACTCGTTGACGCTGCTGATGGGACTCAGGTACACTCCGCAGTGCCCATGCCCCCCTTGCCTCAGCACCGCCACCCTAGACTACTGCCGACTACCTACTGGCGACTGCCTACTGGTATTCGCCGTGCCGCTCCGCTGCTCCTGATCCTGTTCTTCGTGACTGCCATTCTGTACCCTCTAACGCTCCAGGGAATGAGCCTCTACTGGGGCGATCTGTCCCTCTACTTCTACCCCATGGAGGAGTTTGTCCGGGCACAGCTCCGGTTGGGCCGACTGCCCTTGTGGAATCCCTACGTAAGCTGTGGGCAACCGATGGTGGGCAATCCCCAGAGCTGGATATTCTACCCCTCGACGCTGCTGTTATACGTTGTGCCACTGAACCTGTACTTTACGGTGCTCACCGTAGTGCACCTGACCGCGGCAGGGTGGGGGACCTACCTCTACCTACGGCGCATCTGTGGCGACCGGATGAGCGCGCTCCTCGGTGCGCTCACCTATGCCGGCGGTGGCTTCATTGTGGCCAGGTTGCAGTTTCCCACCATGGTGCAATCCGCTGCCTATCTGCCCTGGCTGCTGCTTCTGGTGGACCGGCTCGTGGAGCGGCCGCGGCCATACTACGGCGCACTGCTGGCGCTGGCGGTGGGGCTCACCGTTCTGGCGGCGCATCCACAGATAGCCTATATGACCTTCGCTTGTTCAGCCATCTACACAGTCGCTCGGTTGGCGCAGCTCCGGCGGCATCGAGACCGCCTTCTCCGCGCTACCGCGGAGCTGGCCGCCGCGTTCGCCGTCGGCATACTGTCCACCTCAGTCCAGCTCCTGCCTGCGCTCCAGCTCTTCGCGGAATCCACGCGTGAGCACCTTGGCTGGCGAGAGGCGAACCGGTTCGTTCTGCTCCCGGAGCAGGTCGTCAATCTCGTGCTGCCCAACTTCTTCGGCAACCCCGCCCGGCGCGACTACTGGGGACCAGGCAACATGTGGGAGCCGTGTGTATATGTGGGGCTGCTCCCGCTGGCATTGGCGCTGTACGCGATGTTCTCCCGCACCCGGCGCCCCGCCGTCATGTTCTACGGGCTTCTGGCCGTTAGCGCCTTCTGGCTGGCTCTTGGGCGGTTTGGCGGTCTCTACTGGCTGGCCTATTTCACCGTGCCGGGCCTCGCCAGCTTCCACGATCCGGCTCGGTTCCTGTTCCTCACCACCTTTGGTATCGCTGCGCTGTCAGCCATCGGTTTGCGACGGCTCCGGGAGCGTCACCTCCCTAACCGCTGGCGCGCCGCCCTCATCACGGCTGCGGCAGTCAACATCTGGTGGTTCTCCTCCAGCCTGAACCCTGCTGCACGGCTGCCGAGCCCTCTTCCTGTACCGGTCGCCGCCGACTCGGTCGGCCCCGGCCGCACCCTGTCCGCGCTGCACGAGGAGGTGTGGGGCCGGTTCATCAACTACGAAGACTTTGGACCTGGAACGCCTGCATGGGCCGGCAGACTCCGGGACACCCTCACGCCGAATGTGGGAATGCGCTTCGGCATTCAGGAGGCGCTGGGCTACGAGCCCGTGCCTGTCCGCGCGGAAACGGAGGTCGCCGGTCTTGCCGAAAAAGCAGCCAAGCGGCAGGGGCGACGGCTCCCCGTCTATCTGCGGCTCCTGGACGTGGAGTCGCTGCTCATTCCCGCACTCCAGCGTTCGGTACAGCACAGGGTGCGCTATTGGCCAGTCCGCGGGACGGCAACCTACACCCTCCGGCCGGCCCCGGCTCGCGCCTGGCTGGTGCGGAGCGCGCGGCGCGTGGACGGACCGCGCCGGGTCTTAGCGGCGCTCTCCCGGCGCGACTTCGACCCGTGGCGCGAGGCACTCGTCTCCGGATCGGATGGACTTCAGGCAGCAACAAGCAGGCGGCAGGAGGCCGCCCGCGGACTTCTGACTTCGGACTTCGGACCTCCTTCCGCACGTCGTCAGGGCACTGAAGCCGTTCAGGTACAGGAGGGGATGGGTGAGGTGCGGGCCCAGGTGGACGCGGGTGCGGCGCCGGGGCTTCTGGTGATGAGCGATACGTTCTATCCGGGCTGGAACGCAACGGTGGATGGGCGCACGACGCCCATACAGCGGACAGACTATGCGTTCCGGGGAATCGCGCTGACTCCCGGGCAGCACAACGTACTTCTCCAATACCGACCGGCAGCATTTCAGGTAGGACTGTATGGCTCACTCATTGCGCTGGCACTTATGGCCGGAGGCCTGGGGTTCGGCGCGGTGGCACGGCCGGCGCTGGCGCAGGGGAAGGGCGCCTAGAGAGGAAATGGTCCGCCATTGGCGAAATAACCGCCGGAATCCCGGCGCGGTCAGGAGTGCGGCACCATGAAGGTCCTGGAGCTGATGAAGACCCACATCATCAAGACGGAACCGGATGCCACCATCCCGGACATCGTCGATTTGATGGACCTGTATCAGCTCACCAGCATCCCCGTGGTAGACCCCGAGGGCCGATTACTGGGCGTGGTCACCGAGCGCACCGTGGTGCAGGCGCTGCTTCCGGAGTGGCTCCGGCCCGATGCGCCCGGTAAGGCGTCCGATGCGATGGAAGATGCGCGCAGGCGCCGCGTAGGCGACATCATGAGCGTGCCGGGTATCGGCATCGACGAGAACGCCGACGTGAGAGAAGCGGTAGAGATCATGCTGAGCTGCGAGCTCAAGCGCCTGCCCGTGGTCAGCGAAGGACACGTGGTGGGCGTCATCAACCGGATAGACGTCTGCCAGGCGCTGTTGGAACGGCAGTTGGAGAATCCATAGAGGACGGAAGACGGAAGACGGAGGACGGCGGACGGACCTACGTTCCGTCCGTCATCCGTCGCCCGTCCTCCGTCAGGTCTTTGGGAGGTGCGGAGATGTACAGGTCACGGTGGATAGTCGCGGCGATAAGTGGCGTACTGGCGCTTAGCCTCGCCGGCGGCTGCAAGAATAGTGGCGGCAATGGAGGCACTGGAGGCGGAGGGACCGGAGGCGGCGCCCCGTCAGGCGGGAATGCAGGCGGTATTTCGGTCGGCGAGTACGGCTCTATGACCGGCGATCAGTCCGCGTTCGGGCATTCCACGGACGATGGCATCCAGCTCGCCGTCCAGCAGATCAATAGCGGTGGGGGAGTGCCCGGCAAGGGCAAAATAGCCATGCCCCCTGTAGAGGACGACCAGAGCACCCCTCAGCAGGCGGAGGTAGCCGTCAAGAGGCTCCTGGGCGAGCACGTAGTGGCGGTCCTGGGAGAGGTGGCCAGCAGCAACAGCATGGCGGGTGGGCCGATTTGCCAGCAGAACCATATCCCGATGATCTCCCCATCGTCCACCAATCCCAAGGTCACGCAGATTGGCGACTACATTTTCCGCGTCTGCTTCATTGATCCGTTCCAGGCGGCAGTGGTGGGATACTTCGCCCTCAACACCCTGCACGCAAAGACCGCAGCAATCTTCTACGACGCCGGCCAGGCCTACAGTACCGGCTTCCGCGACGAGTTCAAGAAGTACTTCGAGTCCAAGGGTGGCAAGATCCTGACCGAGGCCTCCTTTACCAAGGACGATAAGGACTTCAAGGCGCCGCTCACACAGAAAAAGGCCTCGAACCCGGACGTCATCCTCGTGCCGGGCTACTACACCCAGGTGGGCACCATCGCAAAGCAGGCGCGCGACCTCGGGATCAACCAGCCGCTCCTGGGAGGGGACGGATGGGATGCCCAGGAGTTCTTCACGTACGCCGGTCCCAACGTCAACAACTGCTTCTTCTCGGACCACATGTCCGTGGACGACCCGAACCCGACGGTCCAGAACTTTGTGAAAGCGTTCCAGGCGAAGTACAACAAGCTGCCGGACTCAATGGCCGCGCTGGGCTTCGACGCCGCCAAGCTGCTGGCGGATGCTATGGGCCGCGCCAAAAGCCTGAACGGAGCGGACCTACGCGACGCCATCGCCTCCACCAAGGACTTCGACGGCGTCACCGGCAAGATCTCGATCAACAAGGACCGCAACGCCGATAAATCCGCTGTCATAATCGAGGTGGCCAACGGCAAGTTCAAGTTCAAGCAGCGGGTCACCCCTGAACAGGTAGCAGGGAAATAAGTGACAAGGTGACAAGGTGACAATGTGACAAGGTGAACCGAATTCCCTCCAGGTCACCAGGTCACCAGGTCACCAAGTCATCTGCCGATCACCCGTTCACCAAGTCTGGAACTTTACTTTGCAGGCGCTCCAGCTCTTCCTCCAACAGCTCATCAACGGAATACAGATAGGCAGTGTCTACGCCCTCATTGCCGTAGGCTACACCATGGTCTATGGGGTCCTCCGCTTTATCAACTTTGCCCACGGTGACGTCTACATGCTGGGCGCCTATTTCGGACTCTTTGCGGTTACCGGGCTGCTGGGCCACCAGTCGCCAGTCCTGCAGGGCATTGGCGGACTGATCATCTGCATGGTGGGGTGTGGGATCATCGGGGTGGTGATCGAGCGCCTCGCCTACCGACCTGTACGCCGGTCCGGGCGCCTGGCCGCCTTGATTACCGCCATCGGAGTGTCCCTCCTCATCGAGAATGGGTGGCAGGCCGTCGTGGGGTCTACGCCCCAGGCGTACCAGATCGCCGGTGTGGAGCAGCCTCTCAACCTCAATGCGGGTGGGCTGCACCTCAGCTTCGATAAGGGCCAGACCATCGTCCTCATCGCGGCGGTCCTCCTCACCCTGCTGCTCGTCTACGTCGTCCGGTATACCACGGTGGGGAAGGCAATCCGTGCCGTGTCGTACGATCGCGAGGCATCCGCGCTGATGGGGATCAACACCGACACGATTATCTCCCTCACCTTCCTCATCGGATCCGCCATGGCGGGCGCGGCCGGACTGCTCAACCATGGGCTCACCCGGCAGACCTTCGACCCGCTCACCGGCATCGCCCTGGGGCTCAAGGCATTTGTAGCCGCCGTGCTGGGCGGCATTGGCAACATTGCAGGCGCCGTGCTCGGGGGCCTGCTCATGGGACTCTCCGAGTCCTTCGTCGGAGGATCGGCGGGCTGGTCGCCGTTCAGAGACGCCTTCGCGTTCGGGATTCTTATCGTCGTGCTGCTGTTCCGCCCCGCCGGACTCCTCGGACAGAACGTGGTGGAGAAGGTCTAGCCCATGCGGCGGCTGCTCCTCCGGGGCGTGTGGGCGTTGGTCATCGTTGTCGCTCTCCTCGCTGTCAACGCCTTCTTCGGCAACCTCCAGGACTACTTCGCCGACATTGTCATCCAGTGCGGCATAGCCATCATCCTGGCTGTGAGCCTCAACATCGTCAACGGCTTCACCGGCCAGTTCTCCATCGGTCACGCCGGCTTCATGGCGGTAGGCGCCTACGCGGGCGGAGCGGTCACCTACCTGGTATGGAACAAGGCTCAGACCGCTATTGCCGCCGCTCACCCGCAGTGGAGCAGCGATCAGGTGCTGGCCGCCTTCTGGGCCGGGCACTGGTACCTGCTGCTGGTGGGGATGCTGGTGGGCGGCGCGCTCGCGGCCCTGTTCGGAATCGCGGTCGGCATTCCCAGCCTCCGGCTCCGAGGCGACTACCTGGCCATCGTGACGCTCGGGTTCGGGGAGATCATCCGCGTCCTGCTGGAGAACGCCAACAAGATCAGCCCCTCGGCGGGGTTCCTCGGCGGGTCCGTGGGCTTCTACGGGATTCCCAAGCTCTCCAACTTCGCGGTGGTCTACGGGGGGGCGATCCTCATCATCGCGCTCACCCGCAACCTGAAGGTGTCGCTCCATGGACTGGCATTCCAGTCCATCCGGGAGGACGAGATCGCGGCGGACGCCATGGGCGTCAACACCACCGGTGTAAAGGTAACAGCATTCGCACTGGCGGCGTTCTTCGCCGGGATGGGCGGGGCGCTCTACGCGCACTCCTACTTCTTCGTGCCCAAGACGTTCAACTTCATCCTGTCCATCAACTATGTAGTCATGATCGTGCTGGGCGGCACGGGGAGCATCACGGGCGCGACCGTGGCCGCCGTGGTGCTTACCGTCATACCGGAGCTGCTCAAGTCCGACCTTTTCCGGTCCCATATCCCCGGTTACAAGGACGAGTACCGGCTGGCCATCTACGCCCTGCTCCTGGTCATTATGATGATCGTCCGGCCACAGGGCATTTTTGGCCGCTCTGAGCTTTCGCTCTTCCGGCGCAGGGGACGTCCTAAGCCCGAGATTGAGCCGGAGCCCCCGGCGCCGGTCGAGCGGTCGCCGCTGACCGTGGTGCTGGACGTAGACCACGTCACCAAGGTGTTCGGCGGCCTGACCGCCGTGAACGACCTCAACGTTCGGCTGAACCAGGGAGAGCTAGTAGGGCTCATCGGCCCCAACGGCGCTGGCAAGACCACGGTCTTCAATCTCCTTACCGGCGTATACGAGGTCTCTGGGGGCGCCATCCAGTTCTGTGGCCGCCAGCAGGCTGGCGCGCGCCCTTACGAACCGGCCAGGCGGTTCGCGCTGCTTGGCTGGGATACGCTGCTGGCGGCCTTCGGCGGCTGGCTCGTCGGCAGCATCGTTTCAACCTCAATCAACGCGCATGTCACCTGGGTCTTTGTGATCGCTGCCGTGGTCTGGTCTCTGATAGTTGCTCCGCGCCGGCGCCGCTCCTATCCCGGCTACCGGCCCTTTCAGTTCGCCAAGACGGGCATCGCGCGCACTTTCCAGAATATCCGGCTCTTCCCGGATCTGACGGTGCTGCAGAACGTCATGATTGCAGCCTACGTGCGGCGGCACACGAACCTGCTGGACGCGTTGTTCCGCACTGCGCGCATGGAGCACGAGGATGCGGAGGTAGCCGCGCGGGCGCGGGGCCTCCTCGCCAGGTTCGATCTGGACCAGCTTGCCGATGAGCCGGCCTCCAGCCTGCCCTATGGCGCGCAGCGACGCCTGGAGATCGCCCGCGCCCTGGCCACCAATCCGCAGCTCTTGTTGCTGGACGAGCCCGCGGCGGGTATGAACCCGCAGGAAAAGTCTGAGCTGATGCGGGACATCCTGGAGATCCGCAAGGAGTTCGGGCTCACCATCCTGCTCATCGAGCACGACATGCGCGTCGTGATGGGCATCTGCGAGCGGATCTACGTGCTTGACTATGGCGAGATCATCGCGCAGGGCACGCCGGAGGAGATCCGGAAGGACCCGAGGGTTATTGCGGCCTACCTTGGCGAGGAGACGGCGGTTGTTAACGGTTGAGAACGTGGACGTCTATTATGGGGCAATTCACGCGCTCGCCGGGATCAGCTTGACGGTGGAGGCCGGCGAGATCGTCACCATGATCGGGGCGAACGGCGCGGGCAAGAGCACCACCATTCGCTCCATCTCCGGCTTGGTGCGGCCCCGCTCCGGTCGGATCCTGTTCGAAGGCGAGGACATCACGCGCATCCCGCCGCACAAGCTCGTTCAGCGCGGAATCTGCCAGTCGCCGGAGGGACGGCGCGTCTTTGCCAACCTGACTGTGCGCGAGAACCTGGAGCTGGGCGGCTACCTTCGCCGAAAGGACGCGGCAGGCAACCGGGCGAGTATGGACCGGGCGCTGACGCTCTTCCCGCGGCTCAAGGAGCGCATAAGTCAGCCGGCCGGCACCCTGAGTGGCGGCGAGCAGCAGATGCTGGCCATCGGCCGCGCGCTGATGTCCCGGCCGCGTCTCCTGATGCTCGATGAGCCCTCGCTCGGCCTGGCTCCGTTTCTAGTGCAGCAGATCTTTCACATTATCCGGGACATCAATACTCAGGGAACCACTATCCTCCTGGTGGAGCAGAATGCTTTTCAGGCGCTTCACGTCGCCAAGCGGGGTTACGTATTGGAGACCGGCCGCGTGGTGCTCCAGGACACCGCCGACCGCCTCCTCCAGAACGAAGAGGTGAAGAAGGCATATCTGGGGGAGTAGTGGTAATTGGACGATTCCCTCCGCGATACAGGCTGGGCGTTACTGGGGCTGGCGCTCTTCTCCGCGCTGGCAGGGGCGCGCGTACAGTCGGCGGCGCGCCGGGACGTGCGCCGCGCCGTGCCAGGCGGTACACTGAGCGTGAAGGTGATCACGCAGACGCCCTGGGACGCGGCGGTCGGTCAGGTCTATCGCGCGCGCATCAGCGGCAGCGGCTTCTCCACCCTGGGACTGCCCTTCGTGCAGCAGCCCGGCGGAGGACTGCTCGGCGACCTGCGCCACCTTGACCTAGACCTGCACGACATCGTCCTGAGCGATCTGCCCGTGCACTCGCTCCGCGCGGAGATTCCGAACGTCCGCGTCGACGGGCCCTACGCCCTGTTCGGCGGCCACCTGCGGATCCGGGGGGCAGGGGAGGGGACCGTCGTGGCCGTGCTCCAGGAAGCCGGACTGGCGGAGTACCTGAGCAAGAAGCGGCCTCTGCTGCATGACCTGAAGCTGCGCCTCACGGGCGGCCAGGCTCACGTGTCGGCGATGGCGGCCGTCCTCGTCGGGCTAGCCCCCGTGGAGGCCACGGCCCGCGTCGCCGTTGCGGAAGGCCGGTACCTGAACGCGGTAGACGCCACCGTGCTGCTGAACGGCAAGCCGCTGGCTCCCGCGGTCACGGACCAGCTTCTCAAGACGCTCAATCCCATTATCGACGTAGACAAGGACCTCCACCTGGGCGACTGGCTCTACGTGACGGACGCCGAAATAGGGGAGGGAACGCTCACGGTGCAGGGAAAGGTCCGGATTCCCCTGGTTAAGACGGGACATTGATGTCTGAAGCGACCCTCAGAATCACGCCGCTCAACGCGGCCCATAAGGCGCTTGGCGCGCGGATGGTGCCGTTCGCCGGCTGGGAGATGCCGGTGCAGTACGCCGGCATCCTGGAGGAGGCGCGCAGCGTCCGCACGGCCGTCGGCCTCTTCGACATCAGCCACATGGGCAGGCTGGAGCTCGACGGCGCGGGCGCGCTCGATCTGCTCCAGAAGGTGACCACCAACGACGTCGCGGCCCTCGCGCCCGGCCAGGCGCAGTACTCGCTCCTCACCAACCCCGAAGGCGGCATAATCGACGACATCATCATCTACCGGACGGAAGACGCGGAGTTCCTCGTCGTGGTAAACGCCAGCAACACAGCCAGGGACCTGGAGTGGATCCGCTCACATGCCGGCCCGGAAGTCAATGTTGTGGACGCAACGGATCGCACCGCCATGATCGCGGTCCAGGGCCCCGCGACGCCCGATCTGGTGGGTGGCCTGGTGGGCTCAACCATCCTGGCGCTGGACCGGTTCTCCTACGCGCAGGCACTACTGGACGGCCGCCCGGCGATCGTCTGCCGGACCGGATACACCGGCGAAGACGGCTTCGAGCTCATCGTCGCGGCGCAAGACGCCGTTCCCGTGTGGGAAGAGCTCCTGCGGGGTGGGGGAGTGCCGTGCGGATTGGGGGCGCGGGATGCTCTTCGTATCGAGGCCGGATATCCCCTCTATGGTCACGAGATCGACGACACGACAACTCCGGTGGAAGCGGGCCTGATGTGGGTGGTCCGGCTCGAAAAAGGGCCGTTCGTCGGGCGTGACCGCATCGCGGAGGTGAAGGAACGCGGCGCCGGTCGGAAGCTGGTGGGCCTCACGCTCGCTGAGAAGATCGTGCCGCGGCAGGGGTATACTCTGTTTGCGGGCGACGAGGCCGTTGGAACCGTTACGAGCGGCATCTTCTCTCCCACGGTGGGCCACAGCGTCGCCATGGCGTACGTAGACGACCCGTACAACCGCAAGGGCACGAAGGTGGACGTGCAGATTCGGGCCAACCGGTTTACCGCCACCGTCGTGCCAAAGAAGGACCTCCTGGGATAACCTCCCTGACTGTTACTCCCTCGCCGGACGAAATGGAGCGCTCTCATGTCTGTGCCTGCGGACCTCAGGTACACCAAGTCCCACGAATGGGTGCGGGTTGAAGGCGACACCGCTGCCGTGGGAATCACCGATCACGCCCAGTCTGAGCTGGGTGACGTCGTTTACGTGGAGCTGCCGGAGCCGGGCCGTGTTCTGGCGCGCGACGACGTCTTTGGAACCGTGGAGTCGGTCAAAGCCGTATCGGACCTCTACAGCCCCGTAAGCGGTGAGGTCGTAGAGGCCAACTCGGTCCTGCCGGACGCCACTGACACCGTGAACAGCGACCCATACGGCGCGGGCTGGATGATCCGCATCCGCGTGTCCAATCCGGCGGAGCCGGACTCCCTGCTCAGCCCGGCGGATTACGAGAAGCTGGTCGCTGAAGCGGGCCACTGAGATGCGGGCTGATCGCGATGGTCAACGAGCCGTCGGCGGCCTGAACACCTGAACACCTGAACACCCGACCCTATGAGCTCAACCTACAATTTCGCAGATAGACATATCGGGCCGCGGCAAGGGGAGAGCGAGGAGATGCTGGAGTACCTCGGTCTCCCGTCGCTTGAGGCGCTCGTCGATGCCACCGTACCTTCCTCCATCCGGGAAAACGACCTCCCAACGATGCCCGCGGTGGGGGAGGGGATGAGCGAGCACGAGGTCCTGGCGGAGTTGCGCGAGCTTGCTTCCCAGAACCAGGTCTGGCGCTCCTTCATCGGCATGGGCTACTACGGCACCATCACGCCACCCGTCATCCAGCGCAACGTTCTGGAGGACCCGCGCTGGTATACCCCTTACACGCCGTACCAGTCCGAGGTGTCCCAGGGGCGCCTGGAGGCGCTGCTCAACTTCCAAACCATGGTGGCCGACCTCACCGCGATGGACATGTCCAACGCATCCCTGCTGGACGAAGCGACTGCCGCCGCGGAGGCGATGGGCATGTGCCTGTCCATTCAGGGGCACGAAGGCCGGGCCTTCTTCGTATCGGACACCTGCCACCCACAGACCATCGCGGTGGTGCAGTCGCGCGCGGAACCCCTCGGCGTCGAAGTGATCGTTGGAGACCATCGCTCCTATGCGTTCGACCGGCCGCTGTGCGGCGGGATCCTGCAGTACCCGGCGACCGACGGGGTGATCCACAGCCTGGCTCCTTTTGTGGAAAAGGTGCACGCCGCCGGCGGCCTGGCGGTGGTCGCGGCGGACATCCTGGCCCTCGCGCTGCTGACGCCGCCCGGCGAAGCCGGCGCGGACATCGTGGTCGGCAGCACGCAGCGTTTCGGCGTACCGATGGGGTACGGGGGGCCGCACGCCGCCTATCTGGCAACCCGTGATGAGTTCCGCCGGCAGGCACCAGGTCGGATCGTGGGCGTGTCGCGCGACGCGGAGGGCCGTCCGGCCGTAAGGCTGGCGCTCCAGACCCGCGAGCAGCACATCCGGCGCGAGAAGGCCACCAGCAACATCTGCACCGCCCAGGTGCTGCTCGCGGTGATCGCCAGCATGTACGCGGTCTACCACGGTCCGCGGGGCATCCGGGAGATCGCGGAGCGCGTACACGGGACCGCGCGGCTCCTGGACGCCGGACTGCGACGCCTTGGCTATGGGGTAGGGGACGCGCCCTATTTCGATACCGTGCGCGTGCCGCTGGGGGACCGGGGCGCGGGGCGGATCGTGGAAGCCGCGCGGCAACGGCGGATCAACCTGCGCGTGTTGGACGCGGACACCATCACCGTCTCTGTGGACGAGACGACCACTCCAGGCGACGTTCAGGATCTTCTGGACGTGTTTGCCTTCGGCACGGCGGCGCCAAGCGCAGGGGACCTGTCTGTGCCGGCGGACCCCGGGTTCGCTCCGGGCCTGCGGAGGACCAGCGCCTACCTCAGACACCCGGTGTTCAACCGCTACCACTCCGAGACGGAGATGCTGCGGTATATAAACAAGTTGGCCAACCGCGACATCTCTCTGGCGAACTCCATGATCCCGCTCGGCTCCTGCACCATGAAGCTGAACGCCACCGCGGAGATGGTGCCCGTCTCCTGGCCGGAGTTCAGCAGGCTGCACCCGTTTGTGCCCGCGGAGCAGGCGCGCGGTTACCAGGAGCTGATCGGGCGGCTGCAAACCATGCTGGGCGAGATCACGGGATTCGACGCGGTCTCGATGCAGCCGAACGCCGGCTCCCAGGGAGAGTACACGGGCCTCCTGGTCATCCGGCGGTTCCATCGCGAGCGCGGCGAAGCTCACCGGAATGTCTGCCTGATCCCGCAGTCGGCCCACGGCACCAATCCGGCGACGGCAGCCATGGCCGGCATGCGGATTGTAGTAGTTCGCACCGACGAGTCGGGCAATATCGATGTGGGCGACCTCTGCGCAAAGGCCGAGGAGCATGCCGCCAACCTGGCGGCGCTGATGGTGACCTATCCTTCCACTCATGGCGTGTTCGAGGAGGCGATCCGGGAGATCTGCGCCATCGTACACCGCTTCGGAGGGCAGGTCTACATGGACGGCGCCAACCTCAACGCACAGGTGGGGATCTGCCGCCCCGGGGACTTCGGCGCCGACGTCTGCCACCTGAACCTGCACAAGACCTTCTGCATCCCGCACGGTGGGGGAGGGCCGGGTATGGGGCCTATCGGCGTCAAGGCGCACCTCGCCCCCTATCTGCCGGGCCACCCCGTGGTGCAGTGCGGCGGCGAGAAGGCCATCGAGCCGATATCGGCCGCTCCGTGGGGCAGCTCGAGCATCCTCCCTATCTCCTACGCCTACATCCGCATGATGGGCTGGGAGGGGCTGAGACGGGCCACCCAGGTAGCCATCCTGAACGCCAACTACGTGGCGCGACGGCTCGATAGCCACTTCCCGGTGCTGTATCGGGGCGCCAACGGTTATGTGGCGCACGAGTGTATCCTGGACGTCCGCCCGGTCAAGGCGTCGACGGGCGTGGAGGTGGAGGACGTCGCCAAGCGCCTCATCGACTATGGCTTCCACGCGCCTACCGTGTCCTTCCCGGTACCGGGCACCATGATGGTTGAGCCGACGGAGAGCGAATCGAAGGCGGAGCTGGATCGGTTCTGTGAGGCCATGATCTCCATCCGGCAGGAGATCCAGGAGATCGCGGACGGTCAGGCGGACAAGGAGCAGAACCTCCTCAAGCGCGCCCCCCATACCGCGGAGAGTATCGCGAGCGATTCCTGGGACCGGTCCTATTCGCGCCAGCGTGCCGTCTATCCGGTGCCGTGGCTGCGAGAGGGAAAGTACTGGCCGCCGGTGGCGCGCGTGGACAACGTGTACGGCGAGCGCAACATCGTCTGTTCCTGCCCCCCTGTGGACAGCCTGGACCAGTAGGAGCCATGGGCCGCGGACGGACCTGGCGTCTTCTGGAGCACGGGCCCTGTGGGGCCGCCTGGAACATGGCCGTAGATGAGGCCATGCTGGACGCGGTGGAAGCCAGCCTCGCGCCCCCAACGCTGCGCCTGTACCGGTGGGACAGTCCGGCCGTAAGCGTGGGCCGATTCCAGGACGTGGCGCGCGGCCTAGACCTGGACGCCTGCCGGAGGCTGGGTGTGGAAGTGGTCCGCCGCCCCACTGGAGGACGCGGTGTGCTCCACGGCGGCGACCAGACGCTCTCCGTGGCGGTGCCTCTGCAGCAGCTTGGTCCCACGACCCAGAGCGTGATCACTTCCTATCGCGCGTTATCACGGGGCCTGCTCCATGGCCTGTCCAGCTTGGGCGTCTATGCTGCTTCAGGAGCCTGCGAGCGCCGGGCCGTACGTGCCTACGGCGACTGTTTCGCCGTTCGGTCGCGCGCGGACGTGGTGACGGAGGACGGCCGCAAGCTGGTGGGCAGCGCGCAGTACCGGAGAGGCGGCGCCATCCTCCAGCAGTCCTCGGTCCGCCACGTGCCGCGGCCTGTAGCGGCGGCGGACCTGTTCCTCGGGCCGTGCGGCGATGAGACCTATCCGCTGGCAGAAGTGAGCTCGCAGGAGCTGTGCGACGCGCTCGTGGCCGGCTTCGAGGACGCGCTCGCCGTCACGCTTGAGCCCGGGGACCTGAGCGCCTGGGAGACGGAGCGTGCGGCGGCCCTGGCGGCGCGTCAGAAGCCCCTTACGTTAATTGACAGCCGTTCGGGCTTGTGATATACTGCCCGTAGCCCCGAGGACCCGCTGTCCGGACGGATTCTACGCTCGATTCGGCGTAAAATCCGCGTGTCTAGAGCGCGAAGGGAGACAGGAACGAGACATGCCCAAGAAGATCCTGGCCGTTGACGACGAGCGACACATAGTCCGGTTGGTCCAGGTCAACCTGGAGCGGCAGGGCTATCAAGTCGTTACCGCGTACGACGGCAAAGAGGCTCTGGAAAAGGTCGAGTCAGAGCGTCCGGACCTGGTGGTGCTGGACGTCATGATGCCCTATATGGACGGCTTTGAGGTCCTGCAGAACCTGAAGAAGAACCCCAGCACGCGAGATATACCGGTCATCATGCTCACGGCCAAGGCTCAGGACGCGGACGTCTTCCGCGGCTGGCAGTCCGGCGTGGACTGCTACCTGACCAAGCCGTTCAACCCGATGGAGCTCATCGCCTTCGTCAAGCGCATCTTCAAGTCGCTGGACGAGGATGGCGGCGACGGTGAGAAGCGGTACAACATCTAGGCCGCGCGGACAGCAACGGGAAAGGAAAGGCTTGTGGAAGACGACAACCGCAGAGTGGCCGTTGTAATCGGTGCGGTGGCGGCCGCCGCGGGTGTGGCCCTGGCGTCCTATCTGATGTACGGACGTTTCCGCAAGCCG
>CAYNFH010000151.1:0-4438 GCA_964396385.1 uncultured Chthonomonadaceae bacterium
AGGACGTAGCCTTCGCGGTAGTAGTGGCGGACCTGCTCTTCCGATAGTGGCATAACAGTATTCCTGGACATAATCTGCTGCGGGTATCCGGTTCCATGTGCGCCGGCCGGGTTCCTGTGTGGGTGGGTGTTCAGGTGTTCGGGTGTTCAGGTGTTGGGAAAGTCAAGGAGGAGAGGGTGGGCGCGACGAAACTTGGGGTGGAGGCAAGAGAGAGGCTATGGCTACGATACAGATAGAGTCTTCGGCTGCTCCCTCGGCGGGGGAGCGGATTGAGGTTCCGAAGGTGGCGGCGGAGGAGCAGGTCCGCTCCTTTGTAGAGGACGGCTTCCTCGCCGTTCCAGGGCTGGTGACCATGGAGGAGGTCGAGGAGCTCCGGCGCGATACGGTGCACATCGCGCGCGGCGGCTATCCGTGCGATTCCCTCCAGCCGCTGCCGGCGGAGACCACGGACGAAGAGGCCCTGCGCGCCATCCTCTGCATCCACCAGCCACACTTCGTGAGCCCCGTGATGGAGCGATACGCGCGGCACCCCCGCATCTGCGGCGTGCTCAGCCAGATCACGGCGGCGCATCTGCCCTTCTGGGACGGCAGCGTCAAGTGCATGCAGACCATGCTGTTCGTCAAACCGCCGGGATTCCAGGGGCAGGCGTGGCATCAGGACGAGATCTACATCCCAACGCGGGACCGCTCCCTCATCGGGGCGTGGATCGCGCTGGACGACGCTACCGTGGAGAATGGCTGCCTGTGGGTGATCCCCGGCTCGCATCGCATGGGCTACCTCTACCCGCAGAGGGACCACAATAACCGGGACGAGTTCGACTTCGCGCAGGAGTCGTACGGCTTCGACGAATCGGCGGAGGTGCCGGTGGAGGTGAAGACCGGCTCCGTGGTGTTCTTCAACGGCTACCTGCTGCACCGCTCCTTCAAGAACCGCAGCGAGATCTTCCGGCGCGTGCTGGTGAGCCACTACATGAACGCGTGGTCGCTGCTGCCCTGGAACCTGAAGGAGGGGGAGCGGCCGGCCAATGCGGACCGGCGGTGCATCATGCCCGTGGCCGGCGTGGATCCCTACGCCTGGAAGGGCTACGAGGACCCGCCGCACGCGGTCTACCTGCGCACCTGCAAAGCCCGCGACGAGGTCCTGGCGGGGGATGATCTGTAGACAGGTCTCGGAGTCCTTGAGCTGGTCAAAACAGGTGTCCCGGCCGCCGTCCTTGCGAGGCGACTAATGTGTCACATGGTCTATTTGTCGACTACATGTGAGGAAGATTTGAGGGCGCTTGTATCCGATTGCGTCCGGTTCGAGCCAATTACGGACCGCGATGATCCAGCCATCCTCGCGCTGCTGGAATACCCGCGCCGGTGGTTCTTAACACGTGAGTTCGGCGGCTGCAGTTGCCATTTCCGGCACAGCATGGCCATCGACTCGCGTACTGGAGACCGAATTGTCGAGTTCGAGCCGCCACAGGATTGGCTTCCGGAAGACGAGGACGACGTCGCCGCTACAGTGGCGGCCTACGACGTTTTCAGTCGGATTGTAGAAGAAGGGCACTATCTCGATGTGGTTGATGTGTGGAACGGTGCGCGCCCGGAGACAATTGAGACGGTCGGGGTATCACTGAGCGGAGTGCCCGGGGACCACTTCCGATTTCATGAGGACCGCCGGCTCCTGCTTGGCAGGTGAATCGCTGCGCAGCCCAAGGGGACGCTATTCAGCCTCCGACTGTCAAGCTGGTGGCAGCAGATCGCCTACACGGACCGGCGGCACACTCTGCTGGCTGGCAGGAGCAACCAGGTCATTCTCCTGGCACACGAGAATGGCCGTGTAGAGTCCGTCTTTCGGTTCTCGGTGGACGATGAGTTGGCGCGACTTCAGGTCGAGGAGCCAGTACTGGGAAATCCCGGCGCGGGCGTATAGAGCCGCTTTCGTGCCCCGGTCGAATGCGACCGTGGAATCCGCGACCTCCGCCACCAATGCAAGATCTGCCGGGCCGGGATGCCGGGCCACATAGGCATCTTCCTCTTCCAACGTAACCGCAACGTCGGGCTCCGGTTTGCTATCTTCATCATCCTCTGGAGCAACGTGGATGGGCGCCTGAATCCGCACACAGGTGATTCCAAACAGAGTGCTGAGCCACGTGTTCAGCCTGTTTATTCCGGTGGCGTGGGCTGGGGTCTGGCCCTTCTTGTTGTAAAGCTCCCCTTCGACCAGCTCAAAGCGCTCACCAACGATGACTCCGCTCTCCTCGAGCAAGCGAACACGCTTGCGGGTCCACCGAATGCGCGGCGGCCCGTCCTCCCGGTTGGTCTGCGACATTCCCTTACCTCCGCTCGTGAGTCTAGCGGCGTTATCGGTGGCCGTCAAACAGGAACCGCTCAAAGAAGCTGCATATCTGGACATTGGCTTCCGGGGTGAGGGGGTGGTCCGGGCGGTTGGACATGCCGACGCGGCGCTCGTGGCCCAACAGGCGGTTGACGGCGACCAGGTGGTTGAGGGCGCTCCAGCGGGAGGGCGGGTCCTCCGAGCCGCCGGCCACGAAGAACGGGCGTGGGGCCAGGAGCGCGTGGAGGAGGACCAGGTCCTTGCCCTCCTCTACGAGCCGGCGGTACGGACCGGTGCGCGGGTTGTCGCCGCTGGGCACGCCGGCTTTGCGGGGCGGCTTGCCCGCCTCGTAACCGAGGTACCACGGCTCCCAGTAGTTGACGTTGGGGCGGGTCTCGTCGAACACGATGCCGGGATCGGAGACGGCGCAGGCGGCAAAGCGGTCCCACAGGCAGGCGGCGAACAGCGCCCACTTGCCGCCGTAGGAGTGGCCTACGACTCCGATTCGCTTATGGTCCACCTCCGGCAGACCGGCCAGCACGCTGCAGCAGTTGGCAGCGACGTAAGCCAGGTAGGAGAGCGGCTGGAGCTGGGCGTTCTCCCAGGACGGATAGTAGATGGGAGAGCCCTCCAGCCCCGGCTGCTGGCCGACGCAGAGCGCCACGAAGCCGCGTCGGGCGAGCTGGTAGCCGAAGTCGTTCTGCCCCCGCTCTTCCGGGTTGAGCCCCGCTCCGTCCTCGGGATAGTAGAAGACGTCCAGCACCGCCGGGGCGCGGCGGGCGCCGTCCGGGACCAGCAGGTAGGCGGTGGTGGTCCGGTCCGGGGCGATCTGGACCTCCACCTTGTGCCGTGTGAATCCCTCGGTGTGCTCTCGCGAGATGTAGGCGATCCGCGGATGCCGTACCAGGGGCGGCCAGGGTCCCAGCAGCCCGTGCCAGAACCGCAAGAGCTCCGCGCGCCGCTCCGCCCACTGCGCGGCCGTCTCCACCCGCCGGCCATCATCAAAGACCAGCGGCGACCGGTACGCGCCGAAGTCGTTGCGGAGCTCCGACGGTGGCGTCGTGAGCCGGTGCCAGCTATCGACTGCTGACGGAGGTAGGGGGTCCATTTACGCGTTCCGGACGGGCCGGGACGGCGCCCGGCCCCTACAGCATTCGGCGAACATGGTTACGCTCTGGGATGGACCCAGGGCGTCCGGTAGGGGCGCGCGAGGAGGTGGTTGGCCTCGTCATCGCCGACCACCTGAGCCTTGACGGGATCCCACGTGAGGGTGCGGCCGAGGCCCATGGCTACGTTCGCTAGGATGCAGCTCGCGGTGGAGATGTACCCCTCCTCGATGTCCGCCACGGGGCGACCGCGCGTCTCGATGCAGCGCAGCAGGTCCTGCATGTGGTGGCGGATGGCAGGCGCCACGTGCCGCTCAAGGTCCTTCTCCGTCTTGTCCTCCGGGTACTGCTCCAGCTCATAGGTAACATCCTTGTGGATGGGCTGGCCGCGGCCGGACGGAATGTAGTCGTAGCCGTAGACGCTGGCCTTGAGCGTGCCCTTGTCGCCGTAGAGCGTCGCGCCCCACCCGTACTTGGGGTCCGGCGGGTCTCCCCATGTGCGGTGCTGCCAGATCACCTGCATGTCGCCGAAGTCGAACGTGGCGGTCTGGGTGTCCGTGATGTTGGCCTTGCTCCTCTTGTCCACCAGGATCCCGCCGGTGGAGGAGATCCGTTTCGGCCACCCGAGGCCCAGCATCCAGCGGACCATGTCCAGCATGTGGATGCACATGTCCCCGATGATGCCGTTGCCGTACTCCATGAAGGCGCGCCAGCCCCGGGGGTGCGCCAGACGGTTGTAGGGGCGCATGGGGGCGGGGCCGGTCCACATCTCCCAGTCCAACCCGTCCGGCGGGTCGGTATCCGGCGGGTTGTCCGTGGCGCGCATGTGGTAGTAGCAGTAGGTCTCCACCAGGGCGACTTTGCCCAGCTTGCCCTCGCGCAGGAACTCCCCGGCCCGGGCGAGGTACTCGCCGCTCCGCCGTTGCGTTCCCACCTGGACGACCCGGTCGCGCTGGCGCGCCGCCTCGACCATGCGCCGGCCTTCGATCAGGTTGTGCGACGCCGGCTT
>CAYNFH010000151.1:4448-16809 GCA_964396385.1 uncultured Chthonomonadaceae bacterium
CTCGCGCACGATGGTATCGCGCGCCTCCACCAGGTGCGGCGTGGAGCGGCGCTGGGTGCCTACCTGCACCACGCGCTTGTGCTTGCGGGCGGCGGCGAGCATCGCCTGCCCTTCGCGCACGTCCACGCTGATGGGCTTCTGGCAGTAAATGTCCGCGCCGGCCTCCACGGCGGCGATCATCGGGAGCGCGTGCCAGTGGTCCGGCGTGCCGATGAGGACGATGTCCAGGTCCCGCTCCTTGAGCATGTCCCGGTAGTCGTGGTAGGTGCGGGGCCGCTTGCGGGAGGCCTGCCGCTGGGCCACCTGGTCCGCCGCGTCCTCCAGCATGCGCCGGTCCACATCGCAGAGGGAGACGACCTCCACCGGCGCCACCTGGATGAGGCGGAAAAGGTCGCACTTACCGTACCAGCCGCTGCCTATAAGGCCGACGCGGTACTTACGGTCGGCGAACTCCTCGGCGTAGCTGCCGGCCGCGGAGAGCGCGAGTCCCGCGGCCGCGCCGGCTTTGATGAAATCTCTTCGGTTCATTTGGGCCTCCGAGTCCCTGAGTTGGCGATCCGGAGGCCCTGTTCCTGCGCCCCGAATGTCATTCCGACCCAAGGGAGGAATCTGCTTTTTCCGGCAGAGTACGCACAGCTACCGTAAAGCAGATCCCTCCCCAGGGCCCGGCCCTCGCCGCTGTCCGCTTTCGCGGCCAAGACGCGGCTCACCCGTGTTCGGGATCACTTCCGACTCCCCGGACTACGGTGTCACGTTGATGTGCAGGACGGAGACGCAGTTGGCCGGATAGTAGGTGGTGAACTTTTTCTGCGACTGCTGGGTGGACGTGAGGCTCCACGGACCGTAGTGCGCGATGAGCGCGGAGCCGTCGAACTTGGTCTGGTACATGTCGTACGAGGAGCCGATGCTCGATAGCGCGCTCAGGTCGTACGTTACGTTCTGCGCGGTCCCATAGTTCACGGTGGTGATGACCAACTGGCCCGCTGTGGGGTCGTAGGCGAAGATCGTGTTGGTATCGTTGCTCTTCCAGATGTGCTGGCCGGGCTTGATGAACTGGGTGAAGGTGGCGTAGACGTAGTACTTGGTGTAGACCCAGGTGGTTGCGCCGGAGGAGTAGTCCGCGTTGATGAGTCCCCACGCGGGCGAGTTGGAAGTGGACGACTCAACGGGCTGCCAGTAACACCAGACCGTGGGCCGCTCATAGTTCACGTCCTCCGTGATGGTGGTGCAGAGCGCCTGTCCGCTGCCGTCGTTGTCCCCGTACTCCGTACACCAGAGCTCCCGGCTGCCGATAGCCGTACGGAAGTTCTGGCGTCCGGTATTGTCCCGGTACGGCGAGCTGCCGTAGTAGCTGTGTGTGGTTACCAGCCCCACGTCTCCCTGCACGGTGCTGCCGAAGCTGTTCCAGGTGTTGGTGGCCGTGCCGGGGTCGTTCTCATCGGACGCGGCGATCTTCACGCCGGTCTGCCCGGCCCCGTTCAGCGCGCTGCGGAGCTGCGGGATTACGCTTGCCTGCGACCCGGAGCCGAAGGTGCAGCCCTCCTGCGAGCAGCCGTCGGCGATGTCCCACCAGTAGGCGGAGGGCTCGTTGAAAGCTTCCACGGACTCTACGCTGACGCCCCAGTTGGCGTTCGCGAACTTAACCACCTGGGCCAGGTAGTTGCAGAACCAGTTGTAGTAGGTGCTGTTGAGGTTGTCACCCCGGGTCTGCGCCCCATTGGTGCTCTTGGAGTTGGTCATCCACCACATGGGGGAGTCGGAGAAGAACTGGAGGTGGTTGACGCCACGGTCGCGCGCCATCCACATCATGTTGCGCTGGGCTGAATCGGCATTCCAGTTCCAGCCGCTGGTGGTGGGGTCCCAACTGCTCCAGACGCCAGGCCAGTAGCCCTGGATATCCTTGTACCAGGGGGTGCTGTTGTAGAGGGTGTTGCCCGATCCACCGCCGCCGATGTTGTAGCGGACCACATTGAGATGGAGCGGCGGCAGGGTGACGTTGGTGTTGTTGTACGTGACCGTGCCTCCGTTGCCGAAGAGGATGTCGGCATAGGTGGATCCGTACGAGGTGAGCGCGACGGCGTTGGCCCACCAGGAGAGGGAGCATCCCCAGCCTTTCCAGGTGCAATCCGAGGACTCCGTAGCTGTGGCGGTGTAGTCCGCCGAGGCGGAGCCGCAGCAGAGGATGAGCAGGGCCACCAGGAGATAGGTGATAGGTGATAGGTGATGTGGCCGGCGGGGCCGGCATTGCAGGAGACGAACGATGGTGTTGCAGTGCATTCGGATTCCTCCATCAGAACGCGCGAGTGCGCCGAGGGCGCAACAAGTGCCTGTCGCCCCGGCTAAACTACTTTAGCTCTGGGGCGAAAAACACGCATGTCTCCTGATTAGAACCACCTGTCCCCTAACTACGCATCAACTCCCCGCTCGTTCCATCGGTGGATCAGCCCGTGGCGCTCTCGGCCAGCAGTCGCTCTACCGCGGACCGGAAGGTAGCGAAGTCTCGCTCTCCCTCCCACCGGTAGCGCACCCGGCCTTGCCGGTCGATGAGAACGGACACCGGCACCTCGTGGATGTTGCCGTAGGCGGCCTGAACAGGCTCCTGCGCCATGGCCTGGCGGTACGGCACGCCGTGCTTGGCGCACCAGTTGCGGAGGCTGTCCGCACTGTCTTCGGAGAGGGCGATGCCCAGGATATCAAAGCCCCGGTCGTGGTCGGCATTATAGAGGCGGACCAGGTCCGGGACCTCCTGCTTGCAAGGCGGGCACCAGGTACCCCAGAAGTTGAGCAGGGTCACCCGTCCTCGCTGGGAGGCCAGGCTGGCGGTTCGGCCATCCACGTCCGGCAGCGTGAAGTCCGGCGCCGGATCGGCGCGCGTAGGCTCGACGGGCGGCACGTTGACGTACTGAGGCGGAATGCGCTCATGCGCCTGCTGGGCCGTCCACCAGGTGTGCCACTGGCGTGCGGCCTTTTCCTGCGCGCTGGCGGACGAGAGCGCCTTGGGCTGCCACGGCTTCCCCGTAAGCCGGCGCAGCGTCGCCATGACGGTGATGCGTACCGCCCGGTCCGGGTCGTCTGTAGCAGCGACCAGCGCCGGAATGGTGCGGCGGTCGACGATGGAGTGATGCGCCTTGACCAGCGTAAAGAGCTGGGCGGACGCGGCGTCGCGGATCCAGTAGTCGTCGTCCTTGAGGCCGGCCAGCAGTGTCCGCAGGCCGCGATCTTGATCCACATTCGGGAGCACCTCCATGGCCCGCTGGCGCACCACGGAGGAGGAGTCCTGAAACGCGCGCTCCAGGGCGTCCGCCACCGCGGGACTCCGGTAGCTTCCCAGCGTGTCTACGGCGGCGTACCGCAGGCTCGGGCTAGGGTCTCGCACTAATTTGAGGAGCAGGGGAAGACGGCCGCTCACCTCTGTCTTGTCCAGAAGTGCGTTCAGCGCCGCGGGAGCTTCATCCGTGTCTCCCTGGAGCGGCGGCGCTTCGGATTCAGCCACCCGGCGGTCGTGGCTCATTCGAATAACGCCGGCCATCCCGATGAGCATGAGCCCTACGGCGGCGACTAACCAGGCGGTGCGGCCCGTTCGATTGGCGGGCAGCTCCGCTTGCCGGATTCCGTTGTGCATTTTCTGCTCCTACCTCCGGCGGCACGCGCCGCCTCACTCTGATGATGTGTGCGAATCTCGAGGGCCCGGGCCTGAATTCCATCCAAAGATGGGGTTGCTACAAATCTCCCGCTCGCGTAAAATGCCCGTACGGCCGCTCGATGGTGATACGCGGGCCGGTTTCGCGGCTTCGCTGGACATGTTATGACTATACCAAACGGAAGGCTCAGGGGAGGACAAACATGCGACGCATGACAGGGGTCGGCTTCATCGCTGTATTGGCGTGTATGGCGTCCATGGCAGGAGCAGATACCAGCAATCAGGCGGTAAGTAAGGCCTTGGCGCGGCGATATGCGGACGTGACTCGCGCGTTCCAGCATCGGGATTCGAAGGCTTACGACAGCATCCTGGCGCCGGACTACTTCCTCAAGGTGCCTGGCGGCCGGGTCATGACTCGCGAGATGGTGGAAGCGGACTTCGTGAGCCAGATGAACGCAGCCCGCGGTGTTACGTGGAGGCGGAGAATAGAGAAGCTGGCCGTGTCCGGCGATGAGGCGGTGGCCACGGTAAGGGGCCACTTCCGCGCCACCATTGCCACACCGCGTGGACAGCCGCACAAGCAGGAGCTGGACGCGCTCACCCGTGATACGTGGGCCAAGACGAACGGAACCTGGAAGCTGAAGACCTCCGAGCTCCTGGAGATGCACACGACCCTGGATGGCAAGCCCGTGGGCCGCCCCGGCGGATAGACCGCAGCATAGACGCAGGGAATCTGTACCGTGGCGGGTGAATATCGGGCGGGGCTCATCGCCCCGCCCATTCCTTTGCTGGTGGAAGAACGTGACCGTCCCGCGTTCTGCCGGCGAC
This sequence comes from uncultured Chthonomonadaceae bacterium, assembly GCA_964396385.1. GTDB lineage: Bacteria > Armatimonadota > Chthonomonadetes > Chthonomonadales > CAJBBX01 > CAYNFH01. The sequence goes on from CAYNFH010000151.1 coordinate 8,917, forward strand.
CCTGAAACAGGAGCTGTCCTCCATGATGTTCCGGTACTTGCGTAGCCGCCCCCTCTCCGTCTGTCTCATCGTACTATGTCTGGCGGCCACGGTCTGCCCAATCAGAGCGCAGGACCGGATCAAGACCATGCCGGGGTACGATCAGTACCAGCGCATGAGCAAGGAGATTCCCGGCTCCGTCATGCTCGGTGCGCTTGCAGTCTCGTGGCAGGACGGGGGCAAGGCGTTCCTATACCGGAAGGATGGCAAGGCCTACCGATTTGACATCGCCGCGGGCCGCGCGACGGAAGTCGCGGGGTCCGAACCGGATGCGGTGGGTCCTCCGCCCGGGAGGGGACGGTACGGACGCTTGCGGCAGGCCGGGCCGGCGCGCGGGCGGCAGTTCACGTCGGCCACATCGCCTGACGGCAAGCTGAAGGCGGTCTATCGGGACCGAAACGTATGGATCAGTGGCGTGGACGGCGGCAACGAGGTCGCCGTCACCACGGACGGCAGCGAGAAGACCCGCGTGAAGTACGGCACCGCGAGCTGGGTCTACGGCGAGGAGCTGGGCCAGACCACGGCCATGTGGTGGTCGCCGGACAGCCGGAAGCTGGCCTACTACCGCTTTGACGAGAGCAAGGTGCCGGACTACTACCTGGCGCTGAACCAGACCAAACTGCAGAGCACGATGGACGTCGAGCCGTACCCCAAGGCCGGCGTGGACAACCCCGTGGTGGACCTGTTCATCTACGACGTCGCGTCCCGAAAGAGCGTACACGCCGACGTGCGAGACGGCAAGCCGTTCGATAACGCGGTGCTTGGCCACTATGTCTATCACGTCTCCTGGTCGACGGATGGCCGGGAGCTGCTGTTCAACCGGACCAACCGCCGGCAGAACATTATGGAGCTGACCGCCTGCGACCCGGAGACGGGCAGGTGCCGGCCGGTAGTGCATGAGGAGTGGCTGTCGAGCTGGACGGAGAACACCCCGTCTGTGCAGTTCCTGAAGGATGGCCGCCGGTTCATCTGGACCTCCGAGCGCAACGGCTACCGGAACCTCTACCTGTACGACCTGAGCGGTAAGCTGCTGGCTACGCTTACGGACCACCCGTACGAGGTAGCGAGCATCGTGCGCGTGGACGAGGACGCGGGTCTGCTCTACTATATGGCGCGTGACGGGGAAAACCCGATGAAGCTGCAGCTCCACCGGGTGGGGCTGGACGGCCGGGGCGACCGGCGGCTTACCGACCCGGCGTTCGACCACACCGTCGATGTCGCTCCGGACGGCCGGCACTTCATCGACGTCGAGCAGACCCACGACCAGCCGCCGTCAACGTGGCTGATGGACGCGAGCGGGAAGCCGCTGCAGGAGCTGGCCCGGAGCGACACGTCGAAATTCGAGCAGCTCGGTCTGAAACGTACGGAGCTGTTCACCTTCAAGGCGGCGGACAGCCAGACGGACCTCTATGGCATGCTACAGAAGCCCTCCAACTTCGATCCCAAGAAGAAGTACCCGCTCCTGGTGACGGTGTACGCCGGGCCGGAGACCAACGGCGCGCGGGAGACCTTCAGCCTGCCCAACACGCTGACGGAGTACGGCTTCCTGGTGGCCTCTCTGGACTCGCGCGGCGGCTCGGGCCGCGGCAAGCGGTTCCTGGAGACCCTTTATCTGAAGCTGGGCACCGTGGAGATAGACGACCAGGCGGCCGGCGTGAAGGCCCTGTGCGAGCGGCCCTACGTCGACAATGACCGCGTGGGGATCTTCGGCACGTCGTACGGCGGATTCGCCTCCGCGATGTGCCTGCTGCGCCATCCGGAAGCCTTCAAGGCGGCCTGCGCCATGTCTCCGCCGACGGACTGGCGGAACTACGACACTATCTACACGGAGCGGTACATGTGGATCCCACAGGAGAACAAGGCGGGGTACGACGCGGGGAGCGCCATGACGTACGCGGATAAGCTGAGCGGCCGGCTGATGCTCTACTACGGCACGGCGGACAACAACGTTCACCCATCCAACTCGCTGCAGCTCATCCGGGCGCTCCAGGAGGCGGGCAAGAGCTTCGACGTGCAGGTGGGCCCCGATCTTGGCCACTCCGCCCTGCGCCAGGAACGTATGATGGAGTTCTTCATCGAGAATCTGGTGATGCGGTGAGACGGGGTTTAGGAGCGCACGGTCGGTCCCTTTGCGACCTATAATGTACAATCAGGCACGTAGGCATCAATGTGGAGGCGCCATCATGGTGAGGCGGACACGGGTCATGCACGAGATCGTAGCCGAGACCGAGAGGCTGCACCTCTACGAAGAACCTTGTCACTAAGGCTCCCGTTTGTGGCCTAATTTAGAGGTAAGTCGCAATACGATGAATCTTCGGACCACTTACTGGCACGCCCTGGAGCCTATCGCAGTACCGATATGATTCGAGCACATCCCCTCTCCACCACTGTCACCGCCATCGCCGCCGGGGCTGCGGCTCTGCTGCTGGCCACCGCGAATGCGCTGCCTAGGCCTTCAGGCGGGGCGGTGGACTTCAACCGCGACGTGGCTCCGATCCTCTCGCAGAACTGCTTCCTCTGCCACGGTCTGGACACGAACAAGCGGTACGGCGGCCTGCGGCTGGACCGGCCGGACATCGCCACCCGGAAGCTGGCCTCCGGAAACACGGCCATCGTGCCCGGCAGCCTTGCCGAAAGCGAGATGATCCAGCGGATAACCGCTTCCGGCGCCACCAGGATGCCGCCGGAGAACAGCGGCAAGAGGCTCACCGCGCAACAGATAGAGACCCTCAAGCGGTGGGTAGCGCAGGGCGCCCACTATGCCCCGCACTGGTCGTACGCCCCGGTCACCGGCCCGGCCCTACCCCCGCTCGCCGGCCGGCCGGCCTGGGAGCAGGCGTGGGCGCACGATCCTATCGACCGCTTTCTGCTCACGAGAATGGAGAAGGCGGGGCTCAAGCCCACCCCGCCGGCCCCCCGCGAGACCCTGATCCGCCGCCTCAGCCTGGACCTGACCGGCTTGCCTCCCACTCCCAAGGAGGTGGCGGCCTTTGTCAGCGACCGCAACCCGAACGCCTACGAGAAGCTGGTGGACCGGTACCTGGCCTCTCCGCACTTCGGCGAGCGGATGGCGCAGTACTGGCTGGACCTGGTAAGGTACGCGGACACCGTGGGCTACCACGGCGACCAGGACGTGACGGTCTGGCCATACCGCGACTACGTCATCCGGGCATTCAACAGCGACAAGCCGTTCGACGTTTTTACCCGTGAGCAGATCGCGGGGGATCTGCTGCCCAATGCTACCGCGGAGCAGAAGGTCGCCTCCGGCTACTACCGGTTGGGCGAGATGAGCGCGGAGGGTGGCGTGCAGGACAAGGAGTACCGCGCCAAGTACGCGGCTGAGCGGGTGCGCAACCTTTCCCTGGTCTGGCTCGGCTCGACCATGGCCTGCTGCGAGTGCCATGACCACAAGTACGACCCCTTCACCACCCGGGACTTCTACTCCATGGAGGCCTTCTTCGCGGACCTGAAGGAGAGGGGCTTCTATGACACGGGCTACTCGCTGGGGGACTGGGGGCCGAGCATCCGGCTGCCCAGCGCGGCACAGAAGGCGCGGCTGGAGGATCTGGACGGGCGGATAGCGGACGCGAAGAAGGCGCTCACCGCCGTTACGGACGCCCAGCTTGCCGCCGGTATGGCGAAGTGGGAAGTGGCCGTACGGGAGCAGGACGCGGCGAAGGGACTCGGCTGGACGGTGGTGAAGCCGGACTCTGCGGTCTCGTCCGAAGGCTCGACCCTGCAGGTCCGGCCGGACAGCACCGTGCTCGCAACCGGCAAGCTGCCACCATTCGATACCTACACGGTGACCGTTCCCGCCGCGCGGGACCGCATCGCCGCCATCAAGCTGGATGCCGTGGGAGACGACTCGCTGCCCGGTAACGGCACCGCGCGGGCCGGCTGGTACTTTGTACTGAGCGGGTTGGACGTTTCCGTGCAGCGGGGCAGCGCGGCGCCTCAGCCGGTGAAGCTCTCCAGCGTGCAGGTGGGAGGCGAGGACGAAGGGTACCCCGGGTACGCGATGCTGGATGACCGGCGGGACACCGGATGGGCCACGGTGTGGGCCCACGCCTACGACCAGCGCGCCGTATTCCGGCTCGCGGAGCCGCTACAGGGCGGGCCGGACACGAAGCTCGTCATCCGGATCCACCAGGATGCCGAGCCGCACCACCTGCTAGGCCGATTCCGTCTCTCGCTCAGCGGCGTGGAGGAGCCCGACCTCAGCGCGCAGGGGATCCCGGACAAGGTCCTGGCGGCCATCTGGAAGGACGCCGCCAAGCGCACCGCGGACGAGACCAGGAGTATCGCGGAGTACTACCGCCGGGTGGCGCCGGAGACCAGGGAGCAGCGGGAAGCGCTGGCGCGACTGGAGGGCGAGGGCAGCATCCTGCTCGGCGAGATCCCCCACACCCTGATAACGGAAGCCACGGAGCCGCGCACGATCCGCATCCTGCCGCGCGGCAACTGGATGGACGATTCCGGCCCGGTGGTGCAGCCGGCCGTGCCGCACTTCCTCAGGCAGATCGATAAGCCCGGACGCGCGACTCGGCTGGACCTGGCCAACTGGCTGGTCTCACCGGACAACCCGCTCACGGCACGCGTGTTTGTAAACCGGATGTGGAAGCTGTTCTTCGGCACCGGCATCGCTAAGAACCTGGACGATTTCGGCGCGCAGGGCGAGCCGCCGGTCAACCCGGAGCTGCTGGACTGGCTGGCGGCGGAGTTTATGAGTCCGAGGGTTCAGGGTTCCCCCGAGGGAGCCTGCACTCGCTCGGCTCCCCCCTCGGACCAGTGGCGGGAGCGGGCACCCCGGTTCAGGGTTCGGGCATCCGAACTCACGACTCACGACTCACAACTCGCGACTCCGGTCCCGTGGGACGTCAAGCACATCGTCCGGCTCGTCGTGCTGTCCAACGCCTACCGGCAGTCTTCCGATGCCAGTCCGGAGGCGGTGGCGAAGGACCCGCTTAACCGGCTCTGCGCCAGGCAGCCGCCAATCCGGCTGGATGCCGAGTTCGTGCGGGACGTGGCGCTAAAGGTGAGCGGCCTGCTCTCCTCCACCGTCGGCGGGCCCAGCGTAAAGCCCTACGAGCCGAAGGGCTACCTCGCCCCACTGAACTTTCCTCGCCGCGAGTGGGCGGCCGACACGGGCGAGAAGCTGTACCGGCGCGGGCTCTACACCTTCTGGCAGCGGACGTTCCTGCACCCCAGCCTGCTGGCCTTCGACGCGCCCACGCGCGAGGAGGGCACCTGCACCAGGGCCGTGTCCAACACGCCGATGCAGGCGCTGGTGCTGCTCAACGATCCCATCTATGTGGAGGCATCGCGAGTCTTTGCCGAGCGGATCCTTCGGGAGGGGGGAAGCAGGTTCGATCGGCGGCTGGACTTTGCGTACGAGGCAGCGCTGTCGCGTGCGCCTGAATCCCAGGAGACCACGATCTTGCGCGACCTGTACCGGAGCCAGCGCGCCCGGTACGCTGCGGATCCGGCCGCCGCCCGGCAGCTTATATTGACCGGCGAGAAAGCTGTGCCGAAGGACCTGGATCCGGTGGAGCTGGCGGCGTGGACGTCCGTCGCCCGCGCCATCCTGAACCTGCACGAGACGATAACGAGAAGCTAGGAGTGATGGAGTAGTGGAGTCTTGGAGTGATGTTCCGGAAGGCAGAATCCGGATCCATTACTCCAGCACCCCGTTGCCCCGGGCGGAGATACCTATGACCGACATACCTGTACACCTGAACCGGCGCACGTTCCTGCGGCGGAGCGCCTTTAGCCTGGGGTCGCTGGCACTGGCATCGCTGCTGGACCCGGCGCTGCTGGCCCAGCAAGCCATGGCCGCGCCCGAGCCGGCCGGCGGGCGGTGGCGCGGTGTGGCCCGCCCGTTGGCCTACCGGCAGCGCATCAAGCGGGTGATCCACCTCTACATGGCGGGTGGCCCATCGCACCTGGAGACGCTGGACTATAAGCCGACGCTGGCGAAAATGAACGGCCAGCCCATGCCGGAGTCGCTCACCAAGGGGCAGCAGATAGCCCAACTCCAGGGGCAGAAGCTCCGCTGCTTTGCGCCGCAGTACGCGTTCAAACGGTTCGGCCAGTCCGGCCAGGAGATGTGCGAGCTTTTCCCCCTGCTGGGCCAGGTGGCGGACGACATCTGTATCATCCGCTCCATGCACACGGAGCAGATCAACCACGACCCGGCCCACACCTTCATGAACACGGGCGCCGGCATCGCGGGGCGGCCGAGCATGGGCGCCTGGCTCCTTTACGGGCTGGGGGCGGACACGGACGATCTGCCGGGATTCGTGGTGCTCACCTCCTCCGGGCGCGGCGGGCAGATGCAGCCTATCGCGGCGCGGCAGTGGTCGTCCGGCTTCCTGCCCAGCCGGTTCCAGGGGGTGCAGTTCCACTCCAAGGGCGACCCGGTGCTCTACCTCACGAACCCGGATGGTGTGACGAGGAAGGACCAGCAGGAGGTCATCACCGCCGTGAACCGGCTCAACGGGCTGCGGGATCAGGAGACGCACGACCCGGAGATCCTCACGCGGGTAGCGCAATACGAGATGGCGTTCAAGATGCAGGCTTCGGTGCCGGATCTGATGGACATCTCCGGCGAGTCGCCGAAGACCCTGGAGCTATACGGCTGCAAGCCGGGAGACGGCTCGTTCGGGGCGAACTGCCTGCTGGCACGCCGTCTGGCGGAGCGGGGCGTGCGGTTCATCCAGCTCTACCACCGGGACTGGGACCACCACGGCAACATCAAGAACGACATCAAACTGAAGGCCGAGGAAGTGGATCGACCGTGCTACGCGCTGTTAACGGATCTCAAACAGCGTGGAATGCTGGATGAGACGCTGGTGATCTGGGGCGGCGAGTTCGGCCGGACGCCCATGGGCCAGGGGGATGGGCGCGATCACCACATCAAGGGGTTCTCCATTTGGCTGGCCGGCGGCGGCGTGAAGGGCGGTCTCACCTACGGCGCCACGGACGAGTTTGGATACGCGGCGGTGGAGAATCCGGTGGACGTGCACGACCTGCACGCAACCATGCTCTACCTCTTCGGCATTGAGCACACGCGCCTCACCTACCGCTTCCAGGGCCGCGACTTCCGCCTCACCGACGTCAGCGGCAACGTGGTGAAGGATATCCTTGGGTAGCCTGCGGGTCCACCGTGAAACCGGTGCTTCGTCAAGGCGGTGCGGGGTCGCCGTGGCTCATTGCCGCATGAGTTGTATGGCCACTCACTTCAACGGACTTCGTATATTCGCTATAGCCGGTCAACCCCAATATGATGGTGTTGCCTGCGATCAGGACTGCGGTACATATGGTGGCGTAACTGCGCTTTTTGCCGAAGATGGGAAGTGTGAGTCGCGTTTCTAGCTCGTGCGGTTTCAGGCCGAAGATACTCCACATGGATACGTAAAGCACCATGAAGAGGAACAAGAAGTTTACGACAAACAGCCAGCGGTCTCCCTGGTGGAGCTCGATCGCGACTAGAGCAATAATCAGGGTAAAGAGCGTACCAAAGTAGGAAGACGTAGCTTCCCAGCTAACGGCAATCGCCTCTATTATCTCCTGCTCCTCTTTGAGCTTCTGTCTGCTTTCAACGAACTCCTCAATGCGGCTCCGAATGAACCCCCGTGTAACCGGGCCAAAGAGCAACAAACAGATGGCGAAGAACGGTGGCACTAGCGGCAACCAGTCCATGGCGACCCTCACAACGGATCCTTTCCTAAACGCTCACATCAATCTGGGCATTGCACACCGGTTTCTGGCCCAGCTTCACCCACTCAGCCGTTACTTCGGCGTCTATAGGATCCGTGCCGCTCGAAGATACGGCCCGGAGGAGTGCGTGGTCAA
>CAYNFH010000152.1:0-13948 GCA_964396385.1 uncultured Chthonomonadaceae bacterium
CGGTTCACGCGCCCGCACCTCCGGCGGTGACGCGCAGCAGCTCCTCCTCCGCCTCTCTGGTCCAGAACTGACCGTCTTTGAGCTTTGCGTAGACGGTGGGGTAGAGGTCCTTAAGCTGGGGCAGCGGAGTGAGGGGCAGGTCCGGTATCAGCGGAAAGATGAGGGTCTTGCCGGCGAACCGGCCCTCCTTGACGGCGGCGATTCCTTCCCGCGCCGCTTTCATGCCGCCGATGGCCGCCAGCGACATGTTGGTGGAGAGCTCCCGGGATTCCACCTTCTCCAGCGTGCGGCGCATATCCGCGATGCTGGAGCCGCTGCTGCCCAGGTAGCGCACGCGCCGCTCCTTGATGGCGTTCACGTCCAGGTTGGCCATGGTGCCGCGCGCCACGCCCGCGAAGATGTTGAACCAGCCGCCATCTGCCAGGAATCGGGACCCGTGCTCCACCAGGGCCGCCACGGGGACGAGCGAGACGATGTCGTCGAAGCCGCGCCCCTCGCTCAGCCGGTGGATTTCTTCGTCGAACCGCTCGCTGCCCACCTCGTTGGGGTTCAGTGTGACAAGCTCGATCCCGCGCTCCCGCGCCGCGGGGCCGAACCGCTCCGCCACACTTGCAAGCCGCTCCGCGTCGATGTCCGTAGCGACGATCCGGCGCGGGGGCCGCGGAAGCTGGACGGCGCGCTGGACGTGCATCTGGCCCATGGGACCGCCCGCGCCGATGAACCAGGCAGATCCGCCGACCACCAGCTCCGCGGTTCGGGTCTCGGCGTACGCGTCGGCGGGCCGGTTGGAGGTAGTACCGACGTAGTGGTGCCAGTTGTAGTGGATACGGCCGATGTCCAGCGAGAGGGGCCGGCTGAACCGCTGCGGGCCGACCAGATTGAGGATGCCGTGGTTGGCGAGTGTGGTCGCCGCCCCTTCCACGGTCTCCGGCGGTACAGCGCCGAGGATGAGGACGTCGTCGAATCCGCCGCCGACAGTCTCCTTCACCTGACTCCAATCCGACGGAAATCCCGGTACCGCAAGAGCGCCACGCGCCGGCGTTATTGGAGAGAGATCCTGTGCCAGTCGGGCGGGTATGCCGGCCAGAACCAGGCTCACGGGACGAACGTCCGGCCGGACGAAGCCCTCCCAATCTGTCTCGGCTGCGCCCTTGCCTGCGACGACCAGCAGGCTGCCGCCCGGCTTGATTCCCGCTCGGTGACCCTGGTTGTAGGCGGCGACGACGCAGGCCCATGGCTCAACGAGCGCGGTCTCCACGTAGCCGGCGTCCGGCCGGATGGGCAGGAGATAGCAGCCCTCGTCGCCCTCGAGCATCTCGTGAGGGATGACGCTGTACTCGGCCAGGCCGCCAGAGATGGCGTAGCCGTAGGCCATGGAGACGCCCTTATGGAACACGTCCGCCTGGACGATGAAGCGGTCTCCGATGTGGAAGCGATCCCGCAGGTTCTCTCCGACCTGGACCACCGTGCAGGAGACCTCGTGGCCGAGCGTCACCGGGTCCTTGCGCAAGTCCCGCCCCGCCATGCGAGGGTGGTTCGCGCCGAGCGCGATGACCTTCGTGTCTGAGAAGCAGAGGCCGCAGGCGTCCTGCCGAACGAGCAGCTCATCGGGGCCGATACTTGGGACCTCCGCCTCCTCCACCTGGAGGCTGTCCAGGCCGTCGCCGTAGAAGCGCCACTGGAGCATGCGGGCGGGGGGCCGAGTCGTGAGTCGTGAGTCGTGAGACGTGAGACCGGAATCCGGACTCACCGGGTCCGTGGGGCGTGATTCATCCCTCATCCTTCATCCCTCATCCCTTGTATTTGCTTCTGCCGGTAATGCTCGTCGGGGCGGGTGTGGATGCGCGCGACGTTCTCGGGCGTCAAGAAGCGAGGACCGCCCAGGGCGTAGGTTCCCAGCAGGATCTGTGCACTCTTCACGTACATCGAGGTGATGGTTTCGACGTCCCGCGCCGTGTGGCTGAGCGCGATGAAGCCGTGGTTCTCCATGAGGATCACCTTCGGCGCCATGTTGTGCTCGTTGACGAACTCCTCCACGCGGCGGCGCAGGTGCCGCGCGAGCGGCAGGCCGGGGTCGGTGTACTCCACGTAGCAGACGGCGGGGCCACAGCAGACGATCTCGTCCGGGAAGAGCCGGCCGCTCACCGCCTCGCGCGAGGCCTGGGAGCAGAGGATGGCGTTCACCGGCACGGGATGGGTGTGGCCGACAAAGGCGATGTCCGGCAAGGAGAGCAGGTAGGCGTGGAGGAAGGTCTCGACGGAAGGAAGAGGCCCATTTTCAATTTTCAATTTTCGATTTTCAATTTCCAGGTTTGCGACAGAATCTGCTCTGCAGTGCTGGAGGGCGTGGCGGACCTCTTGATCCGAAAGGTCGGGGCCATTGAGGACGTCCAGAGCGCGCGGGAGGGAGACCCGGACGAAGCTGGCGGCATCCGCGGTCCGCAGCTCTTTGCCGCTGGCTTTCACCAGGAAGGTGGATTCGTCGAGCTTGGCGGAAGTGTTGCCTTCGCCCAGGATGGCGAGGTCGCGGGAAGGGTCCCCGAGGCTACGGGAGAGGGCGATGAGATCATCCAGAATCGTGGACATAGAATTACGTGCTTCGTGTTCGGAGCGCGGCCACTTTGTCAATCCGAGCGCAGCGAGGAATCTGCTGTTCTCCGGCAGAGTACGTACAGGTGCCGTAAAGCAGATCCCTCGCTACGCTCGGGATGACAAGTTGCTACGGTAGCTCGTCCGCAGTTATAGAGTACGCACATCTACCGTAAAGCAGATCCCTCGCGGAGCTCGGGATGACAGGTTGGAACGGCGGGAACCTGGAGTTACAGAGTGCGCGCAGTTAGCTAAGGGCCGAAACCTCTGCCGTCTTCCGTGCGCATTGTGGCACATACGGCGGCGTGGAGGGTGTTAGAGGTAGGCGCCGGCGGAGCCGAGATTGTTGCGGACGGTGGTTTCGCCGCAGTCTTCGAGCCGCAGGTTCGCCTCCACGTTGCGGTTCAGCGTGTTGCCTTCCACGATCGTATGGTCCGCGCGGTGGAGCTCGATGCCGACCCGGTTGTCCTGGATGTCGTTGCCGCAGATGGAGTGGCTGCGGGGCCGGGTCTCCGGAGCGCCAGACTGCTCAGGCGGCAGCGGGCGGATGCCGTGGTCCTGATCGGCGGCGATGCGGATGCCTTTGCCGTTGCGGGTGAAGGTGTTCCCTTCGATGGTCCAGTCGTAGGAGGTGAGGCTCTCCGGAAAGAGGCGCGCGAACTCCTCCACGCGCTTAGTCCAGAGCAGGACGCCGTGGCCGTTCGCCTGGACCGTGTTGCCGCGGACTTGCATGCCATGCCCGTTCTCCACGGCGATGCCGGCCTGCCGGTTCATCACCATGCGGTTGCCCTCCAGCACCGTATCCCACGAGAAGCCGAGCCAGAAGCCGTAGTTGCTCCGGTCCGCATAGTTGCTGCGGAAAATGTTGCCCCGGCTGAAGGTCGCCTCGAAGGCGATGTTGGGGCTGAGGGAGGCGTCGTTCTCCTCGAACAGGTTGTCGTCGCAGCCCACCTTGCGGCCGTCCGGCGTCAGCCCCGCGAGGAAGAATCCGTCGCCGCCGAGCCTGGCGGTGTTCCGGCGGAAGGTGTTGCGGCAGCTCCCGTGGACGATAAGGAAGCCAGCGGCGTCCCCGCCCATGTGGCCGTAATGGAGGCCGCCCTCGCGCGGCTCGAAGCGGCAGCAGTAGTCCGCCCCGTTCGCTTCGAACAGGCTGTCGCAAGTCTGGAAGAGGTGGAAACCAAAACCGCTGCAGTAGTTTGCGAGGTTCTCCCGCACGGTGAGCCGGCGGCAGCCGTACGTGAGGAGGCCGGACTGCTGGTGCTGCAGGTCGTTGCCTTCTACGCGGCTCTCCTCCACGTCCACGAGGAGGATGCCGCCGCCGTAGGCATTGTCCGGGCCGCGCCAGATGTCCAGAAATATGGTATTGGCCGGCACCTCGGCGGTGGAGGTGACCTGGTTGCCAGTGAGCGCCAGTGCGGAGCAGCCGCGGCACACAATGCCGTGGTAGTACTCTCGCAGCCGCAGGCCCTTGACGGTCACGCCCCGGCGGCCCTCGACGCGGACACCCACGCCCTCGCGGTCGGTGCCCACGAGGAGCGCGCCGTTACCGTCGAGGGTGACGCTGTCCGCTTCCACGCTTATTCCGTTCGGGAGGAAGTAGACCCCCGGGGCGAAGGCCGTGTCTTCCCGGATAACCATGCCGTCGATTGGGACGATAGGCCTTGACGTCATCGTTTGGCGAACTCGCGGCGGGCGATCAGGTAGCGGCGCCACGGGCGAAAGCCCAGGTGGCCAAAGAAGCGGGGCTCCGTCGCCGGTCCGGCGTAGCAGGCGGAGACGCCGCGGGCGTGGAGGAGTTGGGCGGCGCGGGCGATGAGCGCCAACCCGAGTCCACGGCCCCGGTAGGCCGCCGCCACACCCACGCAGGTGATGCCGCCCATCTGCGGCCCCAGGATCTGTTTCCAGAGCAGCTCCGGGCGGTGGGACCGAGACTGCGTGGTCGAAAGCAGCGCCGCGCCGGCTATCTGACCGTCCCGGTAGCGCATGGCCAGGATGTCCTCATAGTCTCGCCCTTCCACGGCACGCCGGTAGTCGTCCAGCCATGTGAAGTGGCGGGTTACGAAGGTGAGCACGTCGCGCGCGTCGGCCCGGGTGGAGGCGCGGACCACAAAACCGGCGCCCCGGGCGTTCTCCAGGACGCGCGGGGGCATGTGGAAGGTCTGGAGACGGCGCAGGAGGTCTATGCACGCTTCCGTGAAGGTCCAGCCACACGCCTCAAAGAACGGTTGGGCGCCCGGCAGCGCCTCCGGCACGCCGGGCCAGAAGCGGTGCTGCCCGCCGCCGAGCTGAACGGAGAGGATCCCGCGCTCCGCCAGGTCCCACAGCAGGGAGTCGTGGAGGGCGCGCCCGATGCCCTGGCCGTGGCGGTCCGGATGGACCACCACCGCGCTCAGGTAGGCGTCCTTGCTGTCCGGGCGGTCCCGATGGCTGGCGGCGAATCCGAGCAGCCCGAAGTCGTCGTACGCCACCAGATGGTCACCGACCTGATAGGCGGGGGAGACGGTCAGGGCAGCGCCAAGCGCCTCCCTGGAGATGGGCCAGCTCGGCAGCGCGGCCTGCCAGATGGCATATACGGGGTCGAGGTCCCTCTCGGCGTGGAAGGGACGGATGGAGTAGGGGTCCATCGGGCGAGACTCTACTCCCACTCGCTGGGGCGGAGGTCTATACATCCTCCGCCCGGCAGAGTATTGCGATCAGCGCCTCGAACCGCGCCCAACCTTCCGTTCCCTTCTACCTGGCATCCCCCTTTGATTATCGGCCGCGCGGCACACAAGCTGTACTGTGGCCCCCAGCGTCGGAAACGATCAGCAATGGTCCCGCGAATCTAGAGTCGGCCACTAGAAGTGGCTGCAATAAGTACACAAAGTCCGCCTGCGCGGACTCGGGATTCGGATCGTCAGAACCGGATGACGCTGCGGATGACGTTGCCGGTCTCCATGGTGTGGAAGGCGTCCTCCACCTGGTCCAGCGAGATGGTGTTGGTCACCATGCCGTCCAGGTCCAGCTTGCCCTGGAGGTAGAGTTGGGCCAGGAGCGGGAAGTCATTCGATGGGAGCGTGTCGCCCGCGTGGCAGACGTGGAGGGATGCCTTGTTCCAGTATACGCCCGTGTCGATGTTGCCCAGGTTGAGCGTGACGGAATCATCCGCCGCCGGGAGACCGATCGTCGTCGCGGTGCCGCCGTAGTTCACCATGCGCACGGCCTGCTCGATGCAGGCCGGAATGCCGGTGGCCTCGTAGGCAAAGTCCACGCCGCCCTCATAGCCGGACCAATCGTCCTTGACCAGGGCGCGGACCGCCGCGACGGGATCCCCATCCCGCGCGTTCACCACGTCCGTGGCGCCAAACTTGCGGGCCCACTCCAGCTTCACCGGGTTTACGTCCACCGCGATGATCTGCCGGGCATGGCGCAGCTTTGCGCCCTGGATCACGGAGAGGCCCACTCCTCCGCAGCCGACCACGGCGACACTCGACCCGGCGAAGACGGGCGTGGTGTTGAAGGTCGCGCCGACGCCCGTTACCACGCCGCAAGCGATGAGACACGCCTTGTCCAGCGGCATATCGGCCGGCATCTTGATGGCGGCCTTGCTGTGGACCACGGTGCGGGTCGCAAAGGTGCCGCAGCGGAGCACCTGCGAGCAGATAGCCCCGTCCCGCTTGCGGTGCAGCCGGGGCTTGGGCCGCAGCGCCATGTAGCAGTGGCGGGGATCGCCTCGCCGGCACGCGGGACACTGCTCACAGGGGGCGCGGTAGGCGATGACCACCGGATCGCCCGGCTTGAGGTGCGTGACGCCTTCCCCTACCTCCTCCACGTACCCGGCACCCTCGTGGCCCAGCACGATGGGGAAGGCCATCCCCATGCCCTTGAGGTTCTTCACCGTCAGGTCCGTATGGCAGACGCCGCTGGCCGCGATGCGCACCTGCACCTCGCCGGGACCCGGCGCGTCCAGCGTAATCTCTTCCACGACGACGTCCTGGTCCGGACCGTTCAGTACTGCTGCACGCCCTTCACGCTCCATGCTTGTCCTCCTGGGTTCGAAGTCGGTGATACGTTCGCCGACGTGCCGGTCTGTCCTGCCTTGTACACGACAGGGATTTCAATCCCTGTCTGGAGACTACAGGCACTGAAGTGCCTGCCTGGAGATATTCGTCCTTCGGACGAGCGAAACCGATTCTCTCTTGCGGAAGAGAGATTCTGTTCCGTCTGTCCGCAGGACAGCTCTCTCCAGACAGGGATTTCAATCCCTGGCTCCCGTCTGTCCGCAGGACAGTTCTCTCCAGACAGGCGCTTCAGTGCCTGTTAGCTTTGGGCGAGCTAGGTTCCTATTCTCTTCAGCACCTCCACGAGGAGGCGGGCCAGCTCGCGCGGCGCGTCGCGGTGCATGATCTCCAGGCCGTGGGAGTTCTCTACCGGCAGGCCGAGCGTGATGGGGCGGGCGGTGAGGCCCCGTTGGGCCGTACACGAGGCATCCGAGCCCCCGCGGGACAGGGCCTGCCAGTGGGGCCGCTGGCCGAGTGAAGCGCACGCGTCCGCCAGCATCTCCAGGTCAGCCGCGGAGGTAGAGGAGTAGCTGTCCGTGACCCAGATGGTGGGGTCTTCGTCCGGCATGAAGGGGCTTTCCGGGACGCTGGGCCCGATCTCCAGCGCCACGCAGACCTCCGGCTGAAGCTGGTGGAGCAAATACGAGGCGCCTTCGCCTCCGACTTCTTCCGCGGTGGTCGCCGCGAATACGACCTGTAGGGACAGCTTCGCGGCACCCAGGGCCTCCAGCGCGAGCAGCCACGCCACCAGGTCGGCTCGGTCGTCGATGAAGTAGCAGGCGACGAACTCGCCCATCTCCATCACGCGGCGCCGCTCCGGCGCGATGACCACGCGCGTGCCGGGTCGGACTTCGCTGGCGCGCAGCTCCTCGGCCATGAGGCCGGTGAATATGTATGCTTGCCGCCACTCGAGGGGCGCGGAGCGCGCCTGCTGGATCACGGAGTCCCGGGCCTCCGTGTGAACGGACCCGAAGGACAGGACTCCGGGCAATGCGCCGTCGCGAGTCAGCAGCTCCACCGGCTGCTCGCCCCACTTCCAAGGAAGCACGCCTCCCATGGTGGTTACCCTCAGCTTGCCATCCGGCTCGATGCGCGAAACCATGAGCGCGATCTCATCCAGGTGGGCGGTGACCACCACGCGGGGCCCGGCGTCCCCGCCCACGGTTACGCGCAGGTTGCCCTTGGCATCGGTCTCGGATGCGAGTCCGAGCGCCTGTACGTGGGCGTTGACCGCTTCTCGAACAGCTTCCTCCTGGCCCGGCGGTCCGGGAATGGCGACTAGCTCCTTGAGTAACTCCAGCGAATCCAGCATCGAGGCCTCCGAACGGATTTTCAATTTTCAATTTTCAATTTGTGCTCTTTGATTGGGATTATCGATTCTTGATTCTAGACTCCGGTGGGTGAGTCCTCAACTTCGTACAATAGGAAGGGAGGGACGGGATTGGAACCGCTGGCCGACACATTCGACGCGCTTCGTATCTTGCCAGGGGATACCGTGCTCCTGCACGTCCCGGCGCGCGGTTCACTGGCCGCACTGGAGGCGAGGCGCTTTGTACGGGCGCTCGCGCGGGCGGTTGGGCCGGACGGGACGGTCCTTGCTCCCGAGTTCTTGCCGTACCACGCTTACGCCGGGGACGGAGAGCCGGATCCGGACGCCAGGGAGACGGTGCAGGTGGTCAGCCGTGAGGTAGCGTCAATGGTGAACGCCGCGCGAAGCGGGCACCCCTCGTTCTCGTTCGTCGCGGCGGGCCGGAACGCTTCGTATCTGACGGAGAATGCACCGTTCCACTTTCCGCTTGGGACGTCCAGTCCGGTCGCCCGGCTGCA
Organism: uncultured Chthonomonadaceae bacterium; assembly: GCA_964396385.1. Lineage (GTDB taxonomy): Bacteria > Armatimonadota > Chthonomonadetes > Chthonomonadales > CAJBBX01 > CAYNFH01. The sequence continues at coordinate 8,457 of CAYNFH010000152.1, forward strand.
CCAACTCAACGGAGTTGTCCTGCTGCTGGAGGCGGGCCAGGAATCCAATACGGCGCTGCACCTGGCGGAGAACTACGCGGACGTGCCGTACCAGCAGCGGTCACGGCTGGTATCGGAAGGCGAGGATTCCTGGGCGGAGATGCGCGGGAGCCCCGAGTGCAGCGCGGGCTTCGGGAGGATAGAGCCGCTCCTGCGCCAGGCGCGAATCACTCGACAGGCGGAGGTGCGGGGGATGCGAGTCCAGGCGATGCGAGCGCAGCCCGCCGTGAGCCTGGCGGTGGCAATGCTGCAGGGGGACGCGGAGTCGCTGCTGTGTCAGGACCCGTACTGTCGGGCGTGCGCGACGGCGAGGAAGTTTACGGCGAAACAGGGGTAAAAACACCTCCCCCTAACCCCCTCCTTCGCAAGGAGGGGGAACCCCGCGGCGGCGTGAAGCTCCCTCCCCTTCGTAAGGGGAGGGTTGGGGTGGGGTGCTCCAGACTGGTTAAGCGAACAGCCATTGTTTGATGCGGAGGGCGAGGCGGCGCATCTGACCGGCGAAGGTGGGCGCGAGCGTCTTGCGGCACTGACCGGCGTCGGCCACGAGCTCCGGCTTCAACTCGCCGCAGCGGCCGATGACGAGGTCCATGGCGATCCGCACGATCTGCGGGCGGGTCTCAAAGCGACCCCTCCAGCCGCAGACAAAGCACTCCTGATTACCTACCAGATTCAGGCCGCCGCACAGGTCGCAGATCTTGAGGTCCGATTCCTTGTATATTTCGCCGGTCTGATATCGCGTCTCGCGTTGCATCGGGTCGCCACCTCTCTCGTGCCACGGCCTGCGCACGTAGAGAGCGGCAGGCGCGTCTACTAAGAAAACGCCCGCGTTACGCCGATTGTTCCGCTTACCTTGCCTTCTCCCGGTAGACCATTTCGGCCACGGTGTTGCCCACGACGGCCAGGGATTTGGGGCTGCACTTGTCCGGCGTGTCCTCCAGCGTATGCCAGGGGCCGTAGTCAAAGTCGATGAGGTCGATGGTGGGGATGTGGCCGATGGTGCTCAGCGGCACGTGATCGTCGGAGATGTTGTACTTGACCTCGCCGATGAGGTACCGGCCGTAGCCGAGCTGTTGCGCTATGCGGAAGAGCCGGTCATTCACGTCCGGGGCGAAGTCCTGGGAGTTCTTCTCCTTGTAGATGTCCAGGTTCTCGTCGCCGACCATGTCCAGCAGGATGCCGTACTCTGGATGGTAGCCTTCGTGGTGCTGGGCGAAGTAGCGCGACCCGAGGAACACCCCCTGGTCCGTTTCGAAGTTGCCGTAATCCTCGCCATCCAGCAGGACGATGACGACCCCGACGGCCGGCTTCTGCTGGTGGAACATCTTCGCCAGCTCCAGGAGGACGGCCGTCTCCGACGCGCCGTCACTCGCGCCAAGGATGGGCTGGCGCTTCTTCTCCGGGTCTATCTCCTGGTCGGCGGTCGGGCGCGTGTCCCAGTGGCCGCAGAGCAGGACGCTCCGGCGGGCTGCCGGGTTGAATACACCGATGATGTTGGTCAGAGGCAGGTTGTTGTAGCTGAAGTCCTGGGCCACCGTCTTGTCGGCATACTTGCGCATCTCGCCCAGGAGGAAATCGCGGGTCTTCTGGTGCGCCGGGCTTCCGACTGGCCGTGGGCCGAAGTCGCACTGCTGCTGAAGCAGCTTGAACGCCTGCTGTCCGTCGAACTGGGGCCGAGCAACCGGGGCAGGACTGGAAGGCGGCGGGGAGGGAGGAGCGGTTGGCCCCGCCGAGCCGGCGTGGGCGTTGTTGCAGCCCGCAAGAGCGATGGCGACGAGGAGCAAGACGCTACTTCTTGAAGACAAGGCGCTCTTCTCCAGTCTCCCCCAGCGTGCGGTGGATGGCGAGATAGGAGGTGACCGCGTCCTCCACGGTTTTGTCCCCGCTGTCGGCCTGAATGGCTTTCTTGTCCCAGCAGGTGTTGTAGGCCAGCCCGCCGTGAGCGAGCGGCCCGGGCATGGCTACGGAGTAGGCGCGCTCGGGCGACACAGGGCTGCCGCCGATCTTGAGGCTGACGACCCGCTCGCCCTTCGGCGCGTTTCCGTCGATGGTAGCCTGGATCCCCGAAACCTGGAGGAAGGCGCTGTGGCGCTGGGGGTAGAGCTCCAGGCCATGCTCGAGCGCCTTGCGAATCTGCTTGCCCGTCAGCTTCACGACCAACACGGGGTCATCCCGGTAGGCGAGCGCCTTGAGCACCGCATCCGTCGAGGCGGCGCCCTTATGGAGAGTCACGTCGTCGAAGGAGGAGGCGGTGACAAAGGCGGCCTGCGCCGATGCCGCGTCCCTCAGCGCGTCGGCAACAACGTCCGCGAGCTTACTCTCTTCCGTCCGCACATTGCGTGTGGAGAGCTCGGTCGCCACCTGCACGGTGTCGGCGGAACAGCGCACGGACAGCGCAAGTCCGAATACGCAGAACGCAGCCAGCAGCCATTTACCCTGGCTCAGACAGGCCCTGGTAATCCCGAATTCCCGACGCTCAGTGCCCACGTTTCTACTCTTGCTTTCTGCCTTGCCATTGCAGGTACGCGGTGAGGAATGGGTCAATGGCCCCGTCCATCACGCGGATCACGTCGCCAGTCTCGTACCCGGTCCGGTGGTCCTTTATCAAAGTATACGGCTGGAAGGTATAGGATCGTATCTGGTTGCCCCACTCGATAGCCCGCTGCTCTCCACGGAGCTCGGCCATCTTGGCCTCGCTCTCGCGCATCTCGCGCTCCTTGAGCCGGGACTGCAGCACCTTCATGGCCGTTGCGCGGTTCTTGTGCTGCGACCGTTCGTTCTGGCACGAGACCACAATGCCCGTCGGAATGTGCGTGATGCGCACGGCCGAGTCGGTCTTGTTCACGTGCTGCCCGCCCGCGCCGCTGGACCGGTAGGTGTCGATGCGCAGGTCGTCCGGGTTGATCTCCACCTCCTCCGCTTCTTCCACCTCCGGTATCACGTCGACCGAGGCGAAGGAGGTGTGCCTTCTCTTATTGGCATCGAAGGGTGAGATCCTTACAAGCCTGTGGACGCCTCTCTCTGCCTTCAGGTAACCATAGGCTCTGGGGCCCTGGACCACGAAGGTGACGCTCTTGAGGCCCGCGACTTCGCCGGGCGTCTCGTCCACCATCTCGGTGGTGTATCCGTGCTCCTGCCCCCACCGGAGGTACATGCGCAGCAGCATCTGGACCCAGTCGCACGACTCTGTGCCGCCCGCCCCCGCGTTGATCTCCACGATGGCGTTGGCGTTGTCGTGCTCGCCGGAGAGCAGTGTCTCCAGCTCAAAGCGGTCCAGCTCCTGCTGGATGGCATCCGCCTCCCGCTCGAGGTCGGACTCGAGGCCGGGGTCCTTCTCTTCGGCGGCCATTTCGGCCAGGTCCTGGAGGTCGGAGGCACGGCGCTGCAGGTCTACGACCGGCGTAACCGAATCGCGGACCTGCGCGAGCTTCTGGAGGGTGGAGGTTGCGGCTTCGCTATCCTGCCAGAGGTCGGGGTCGGCCGCTTTCTCTTCGAGGTGTTCAAGCTCCTGCCGGCGTCCGGCCAGGTCAAAGACGGTCTCCGAGCTCATCCAGGCGGGAGCGGAGCTCACGGGCGGTGCGGCGTATCTCTTCCAGGGGCATTATCTTTACCTCGCGTCTTGCTGGCTGTTTTGCGGCCGGCGGCCTGTTTGTAGTATACTTCCGGGCCAACAGCCCGTCAAGAAAGCCGCCCCCCGCCATGAAGGTCAGAGTCCTCTTCAATACGCCGCAGATGAAGGTCGATGAGGTGTACAGCGGCCAGTCCGCGGAAGACATCGTCGGCCAGATGAAGCGCAGTGTCGCGTCCCACCTCGGTTTTGCCCTCAAGATGGCGGTGAACGCCATGAGCCCAACCAAGTTCGCGCAGGAGACCGTCCGGCGGTATAACGACGCCACCGGAAAGTCCGTCCCCATCCCGGATTCCTGCGAGGCCTTTCTTGAATCCGCCCGCGCCGAGGGCATCGTTACCTACCTTGAGAAGTAAGTGCGCGTATCAAGACTTCCCCCTGTCCCAAGGGAGCGGCGCAGAGCCTGCGCTCGCTCGGCTCTGGGCGCGCCGCTCCCCATTCGTAAGGAGGGGGCAGAACCTCCCCCTAACCCCCTCTTTCGTAAGGAGGGGGAACCCCGCGGCAGCGAGAAGCTCCCTCCCCTTACGAAGGGGAGGGTTGGGGAGGGGTGTTGTTGGAGCCTCTAAGGCCGGAGCTTTAGTGCATGCGGCTTTGCTGCTCACGTGGCTGGGCCTGCTGGCGGCCATCTCTGCCCGGCCGGCGTCCGCCGCCGTCGACTACACGAGCTTCCTGCCGCCCGGTTCCCCGGCCGAAGCGGCGAGCCTTCTGGGCGGCTCGGGATCGCGCATCGAGGGCGAGGCCCGGACGGCCGACCGCGCGGGATGGTGGACCTACCGCCTAGTTGCCCCGCCGGCCACGCGCTGCATCCTCTCCTTCGAAGCCCAGGGCTCGCCGGCCGTTTCGGTGTATGGCGCGGACGGCAAGCCGCTGCCGAGCCGCGCGGAGCGCTCGGGCTCGCGGCTGCTGGTCTACGCCACCACGACTTCGGCGCATCCCGTGGGAGCCGCGCTCCGGTTCCAGATCCGTGCAGTCTCCGGGCCGATCGAAGTCCGGGACGTGCGGCTGACGCTCCGCATGCCGGATTCGAGCGGTTCGGGCATCGGAGACGCGGTGGAGCGGCTCATGGGTGCCGGACCCGGCCAACGCGTTCAGTCCCTGCGCCCTCCGGACCGCCCGCACACCACCTTCCAGACCGGCGACGCCTACCGGCCCTCCATCGCGGTGCCCACGGACTCGGTGCTGGTCTACAGCCGGGACGCGCGAACCATTCACTCCTGGACGGATCGGGGCGCGCTGGTCCAGACCATGGGCGGATTCCGTGACGGGCCGGCATACGCGAAGGCCCACCCGGGTGAGGTGCAGACGGAGAAGAGCGGCGCGCCCATCACCATTGGGGACGACAGCTACTACATGGTCCCCACGGTGGCCCGCGTGGATCTGGCGAAGCAGTATTATCGCGACGCGCTGGCGGCGGGCAGCATGGGAGTCTGCCCTGAGGAGCCGGAGTTCTGGTCGCGGGCCGGATGGTCCGAGGCGTTCAAGCAGGAGTGGCATGCGCGCTACGGATCACCGTGGCAGCCACCGGACAGCAGCGTGGATGCCCGGTACAGGTCGGAGCAGCTCAAGTCCGATCTGGAGACGAGGCAGATCCAGGCTATTCTGGAGGATGCGCGACAGACCAAGCCGAGCGCTACGCGAATGGTCGCGGTCCATAGCCCTGTGACCTACTACCAGTGGGGGATCCCCGTAGCACACACGGACCTGCTGAACCTCCCACCGCTCCAGGAGATGGTGGGCCAGGTGTGGACCGGCACCGCCCGCAGCCCCGCGCGGTCTGGCGGAGTGAGGTCGGAGCGGACCTTCGAGGTCGGCTACCTGGAGTACTCTT
>CAYNFH010000152.1:13958-16564 GCA_964396385.1 uncultured Chthonomonadaceae bacterium
TACAACATATCGCGCGGCTCGGGCAAGCGGATGTGGTTCCTGATGGACCCGGTGGAAGATAATCCCAACCGGACGCTCCAGGACTACAAGAGCAACTACGAGCAGACGCTGCTTGCTTCGCTCCTGTTTCCCGGCGTGGACAGCTTTGAGGTGATGCCGTGGCCATCGCGGATCTACGACCGGGTTCCGCGGGAGTATGCGACGGAGGTCAACACGATTATCGGGGTGCTGGGGGAGCTGTGGCGGTACGGCAAGTCCGACTTTGAAGGCGGCAGCGCCGGCATCGCGACGCTCATCTCGGACTCCATGGACTGGCAGCGGGCGGAGCCCGACCCCAGCGACTTTGACGGGTTCTACGGCATGTCGCTGCCGCTGGTGCTGCACGGCGTGCCGGTGGACTTGGTGGACCTGGACAGGGCCGGCGAATATGGCTACCTGGACCGGGAGAAGGTGCTGCTCCTGTCCTATGACTTCCTGAAGCCGCGCGCCCCCGAGGCGAACCGGGCTGTGGCGGCGTGGGTGAGGCAGGGAGGCATGCTGGTAGTGTTCGGCGGCACGAATGCGTACGACGCGGTAACCAACTCGTGGTGGCGCAGGGAGCGGCGCGCCTCTCCCGTGGACGATCTCTTCGCGCAGCTCGGGCTTTCCGTGCGCTCGCCACAAGTCCTCCCCGCCGAGCCGGACACAGCGCCGTGGACCACGCTCCTGACGGTCGGGCCGCACCCTCCCGCCTCGCGCGACAGGCGCTACTACACGCTGGATCTCACGCCGTACGTGCGACAGAACGGCTCGGTCTGCGTGCGGTTTACGGACTCCACGCCTGCCGACGGTTACGGCGCGGCGGTCGGCTCGGTGGAACTCCGGTTGGGCGGCCGTCTGGCGGCGTCCTTCCGCGCCGGCTCGGATCTGGAGACGCGATTCCTGGCGGAGGAGCGCGGCACCGGGTACAACGGCGACGTCCGCTTTGCGGACCGATCGTCCTACTGGATCTACCGCTTCGACAACCTGCCGCGGGACCGGCAGGTGACGCTGACGGTGGACATGGGCGGCGGCTACGACGTGGCGGCCCAAGCCCCTCCGCCGGCGGGTCCCGTGCTGAACGCCACCGACCCGAAGGCTGACCCGACGCTGGCGCACCTGCGCGTCCACCGCCCCTATGTGCTGACACTCTGCCCGCCCCCTTCCGGGGCCAATGTGCTGTACCGGGAGAGCACGCAGAACGCGCCTGTGGTGTGGGAGGCGCCGGCCGGCCGCGGAACGGTCTTGTTTGCGGGTGTCTCGCCGGGGTACCTGAGCGCGACGGTCCAGAGCTCGCGGTGGCTGCGATGGCTCGCGCAGCGCGCCTTCGAGAAGACCGGCGGCACCTATCGTGAGACCGCCTACTTCCGCATCACGCGCGGACCGTACACAGCGGTCCGAACGCTGGGGCGCGAGCTCACCGTGGATGGCCGGTACGTAGACCTCCTGAACCCGGAGCTGCCCGTGGTGGAGGATCCGCTGGTGCCGCCGCACGCGGTGGCACTGCTGCAGGATGTGGGCGATCTGGGCCAGACGCCGGCGATTCTCGCCGTCTCCGGACGGCTTCGGGCGCGCCACGAGGATGCCCGGACCAGCTCCCTCTTTGTGCGGGCGCCGGCCGGTACGCAGGGGGTAGCCCGTCTCTGGACCGGCGGGAGGCGGCTGCTGGGCGCGAAGGGGTATACCGTCTCCGGCGCGCCGCTGCCGGTTAGCTACCAGGTGGAAGGGGACACGGTGGCCCTGCGCTACCCGAACCAGCCGGACGGCGCCGTTGTGCGCGCGGTGTGGAACTGATGGCGGCGACAGGGACCGAGGTCCCTGCCTGGAGGTGCCAGGGATTGAAATCCCTGTCTGAAGAGAACTGTCCTGCGGACAGACGGAGTAGAATCTCTCTGTTGGAAGAGAGATTGCGTACCGCTCGTCCGAAGGACGATTATCTCTAGACAGGGATTTCAATCGCTGGAGCTTCGAATACGGAACAAGGTGCAGGGGGAACCGCAACATGAAACACGTACTCTTAGCCGCGCTTGCTGCTGTGGCCCTGGCGGGGGCAGCATCTGCGCAGGGAATCAACCAACCGGCGACCCAGCCGTTCAAGGACGTGCCGCGGGATCACTGGGCCTACGAGGCGGTGGAGCACCTCCGCCAGCTAGGGATTGTGAACGGCTACCCGGATGGCAGCTTCCGCGGAAAGCGGACCGTCACCCGCTATGAGGCGGCCAGCGGCTTGAACAAAGCCGCTCGAGTCTATAACGCCGGTCTGCCCGAGGATGCTTTCGTCAGCAACATTCCTGGACCTCAGGGAGCGCGTGGACCACAGGGCCCACAGGGGCCGGCGGGGACGCCTCCGCCGGAGCTGAAGCAGCTCCGGGCCATCCTGGAGCAGATGCGCCAGGAGCTCCACGACATGAACGACCAGCTTGGCGCCGCCTCCTCGCGCGCCGAGCGCCTGGATGCGGAGACGAAGGGACACAAGAAGTCCGCCACGCCTGTAGGGCATTGAACCCCGTCTGAGTAATGAATCGTGGCAGTAATCTGGCCAGCGCAGAAGACGTAGGGGCGGCCCTGTGTGGCCGCCCGTCCGGGAC
>CAYNFH010000153.1:0-16542 GCA_964396385.1 uncultured Chthonomonadaceae bacterium
CTTCCAGATCCACGATCCGACCACGAAGAACCGCCAGGGCAATGACGTCGGCACGCAGTATCGGTCCGCCATCTTCTATCATTCGCCGGAGCAGGAGAAGGAGGCGCGGAAGGTCATTGCGGAGGTGGAGAAGGAGCGGATCTGGCCGGATCCCATCGTGACGGAGGTGGCGCCGTTCACCAACTTCTACCCGGCGGAGGACTACCACAAGGACTACTACCTGCGGAATCCCTACCAGCCGTACTGCCAAATCGTGATCGCGCCCAAGGTCGCCAAGCTCCGCTCCAAGTTCCTGAGCATGCTCAGGAAGTAGCTCTTCCGCTACATCCCGTGTCGGCGCAGGCCGACGCAAGGCCGCAGGCGGGGGAATGCGCGAAGCACAGGGGGCCGGACCCCGGGCAGCCGCGGGCTTTAGCCCGACGGCCGTCTCGTCCGACGTCTCACCGCACCGGAATCGGCGCGAGGTCTTCCACGTGGTCCTCAAAGAGCGGGCCGGTGTGCACCTGCGCGAAATAGACCATCTGTGCCCACTGGGCGCGGGTGAGCGGTTTGTCCGGTGCGAAAACCAGCTTTCCCGATGCGGCATGCACTGGCCACGGGTCCCACAGCCGGCTGTCGATCCACGTTGCGTACAGCGCCTCCGCCGCTTCATGCCAGGGGCTGCCGAGCGGCGTGTCCTCGTAGTGGTCTGATCCCGGAGGCGCGGTCCAGCCCATGTACCGCGCCAGAAGCCGCGCGCCCAGTCCGCGGGTGAGCGCCGACCCTTCCGCCTGCCGCAAGACCGCCGGGTCGCGCGCGATGTCCGGCCAGATGCCGGTCGCCGCATCCTCCGCCGCCCGCCGGTTCAAGATGCGGAGCGACCGCAGCGCCTCTCCCACGTCCAGAGACCCGTCCGGCTCGAACGGAGCGGCCATCTGCCCGGACGCCACGGTCCGCTTGGCCGGCTCCGGCGAAGGATAGAATCCTCGCGCCCCCAGCCATTGGATAGCCCGGTACTTCCGCATCTCCGGCTTCACGTCCGGGAAGTAGTAGAGGAAAGTACCGGCGGATGAGGGGGTGAAGGCGTGAAGGGCTGAAGCCGGAGTCGAGAGTCCAGAGTTTAGCGTCGAGCTGGATTCCGGAATCGCCCCATCGCCCTCTCGCCGCGTCACCGCGTCCTTGTTTCCCCCTCTCCCCTGCTCCCCCTCTCCCCCGCTGTACTTCACCAGCTCCTCCTGTACCTGCCGCACCGGCACACGGCGCGGCGTCAGGTTGTAGCGCAGGCAAAGGTAGCAGGCCACCCCGGCGGCCTCGCCAAAGTGGAACCTTACCGGCTCCAGCCGCACCGTGCCGTAGGCCACGTGGGTGGCGCTCACGGCGGTCGGGACAAAGACGTTATCCACGCGGCGGGGGATCATGGCATGGTAGGGCACCTGGTGCCAGGGCGTGTACCCCGGCAGGTAGAATTCGCCCTCACCCATATCCGGCCGGTTCCAGTCCGTCTTCGGCTCGACCGCGTGCGAGTCCATAGGATAGTCGCCCAAACCAACCGAATCGGGCAGCGCGACCTTGCGGGAATCCCGGATATCCGTCTCGTCCAGCACGCGGTCCGCTTCAAAGCGGCGTGCCTCGCGGATGTAGAGGAGCTGCGGCCAATTGTCGCTGTCGCGGTAGTCGTCATCCGATAGCCCGATGTTCTTATGGCCCTCCACAGTCTGGATGTAGTAGAGATAGCCCAGCGCGTGGTCCTTGAACCGCTGCTCAATGCGGCGGCGCTCCGCGTAAGAGGCAGTAGGGTAGGGGTAGTTGACCACCTGCAGGTCGCTGCCCTGCGGGTGCTGGTTTACTTCAAACTTGTGGTTGGGCAGCTTGCCGCTGGATACCGCCCAGCTCTGCTCCCACTTGGGCGCGTGGACGTAGTTGTTCGGGTCGTAGCCGGGGGGGTTGGGAATGGTCCAATCCGCCCCCGGGCCGTAATCCTTTACCGTCATCAGGTACGCGTACGCCTGCACGCGTCGGTCGCCCCGCCCGGTGCTGCCGGGCAGCGCCCGGTCCCCGGCGCGGTCATAGAAGATGTATCCCGCGTGCCGTTCCCGGCGGGTGCGCGGCTCCCGCCCCACGCGGAACGGCGCGCCCGCCCACGCGGCCATGTCGCCGGTGTCCGTGGCGTCCACCACTAGGCGCGGATAGAAGGTGACTCGCCGGTCGGAGGGCAGCTCCTCCGCGATCACCGCCTGGACCGCGCCGCCGCGCTTCTTAACCGCCACCGGCCGCACTTGCCGGTGGACCACCAGCCCCGGGGCGGACCACACGATCTCCTTGATGGCCTGGTGGGCGATGCGGGGCTCGTAGCTCATTCCCTCTCCACCGCCATAGAGCGCCTGCACGTGTCGGCGAAACTCCTCGAAGAAGCCGCTCGAATGCTCTGGCCGGCGCATGTCCGTGGCGCCCAGGCCATTCACCGGCATCCCGCCCAACCGCCTGGTCTCTTCAATCAGCACGGTGTTCAGCCCGTACCGCGCGGCCGTCACGGCCGCCGCGACGCCCGCCGTCGTCGCGCCCACGACCAGCACGTCGCAGCGAGTCTCGTCCGGCAGGGCGGCGAAAGACCGCTCCAGGTAGGGATGACCCGCCTTCCGCGCGCCGCCCGCTTCCACGGAGGCCACGTTGTAGCTGTATGTGTGGCCCGGCTCCGCCGTCGTGTCGGTGTACTGCTTGTCGGCGGCGCCCGTCGTGCCGATCTCCACCCCGTCACGAGTGATGACATACTGGGTCGCGCCCTCTACCGGGTTCCAGTAGACGCGCACGGTGGTCGGTCCCAGCGCTACCGCCTCCACCGCGCCGGGCTGGGCGCAAAGCTGAGAGTGCGTAAACAGGATCAGCGACACCAATAGAGGTGCAAGCAGACGTCGGAGCAAAGAGGCAGGTCCTTTCGTGCGGGGATGATAAGAGCATACCCGACTGAGGACCGGCAGAAATGTTGGAGAGGGCCGCCACAGGGCGCGCGTAGCGGCGTGTAACCTAGCCGCAGGATTGATCGCGAATGTCACCCCCACTCCGCGGTCACTCTCTCGCTGCCTGAGAACCTGAGAATCGTGCCTTGACAGCAGTGTGTCGCAGCGATAGAATTGCCGGAATAGTGCCAGAGGCAAACAACGCGCCTGGCTTCCAACGGATTCTCTGCGGACACACGGTACCCATGAAAAGGAGAAAGACATGCCACAAGAAGTTGTGCCGCGAGCCCTCCGCCGCATCGGTCTTCTCGCAGCTATTCTGACTGCTTTTATCCTCTGCGCTCCGGCAGCCCTAGCAGACGTGCCCCAGGGCTACGCCGTTTTTGACCTGGGAACACTGGGCGGGCCCTACACAACGGCGGCCGGCGTCAACTACCAGGGACAGGTGGTGGGCAGCTCGACACTCCCTAGTGGCTTGGGGGCCAAGCCCAAGGCGTTCCTATGGAGCCCCGGCGCCGGCATGACGAACATGCACCTGGGACGGGACGTAGAAGACCAAAGCGTCGCCACCGGCATCAACGACGCCGGCCAGGTGGCGGCCGATTTAATCACATTTGACCAGTATGGGAATGCCTACTCTTACGCTTACATCTGGACGGGCGGAACCTTCGCCCCGCGCGGGGTGCCGCAAGGATACGGGTATCACAATCCCTACGTCCGAACACTCAACGCGACGGGCTCGGCCGCCGGTAACTTCGGGCTGCCCGGCGGAGGCTTCCGGGCAGTTCTGTGGGCGGCCGGCGCCCAGCCCAAGGATCTCGGCACCCTGGTGCCCGACGGCTCCGGCGCGAGCGATGCGTGGAGCATTAACGGCCCCGGGCAGGTCGTCGGAGAGTCCTCCTTTCCGGGCGCCATCCGCCACGCCTTCCTCTATGACGGCACGATGACGGACCTGGGCACGCTGCCGGACACGCGTGACAGTTATGCATACGGCATCAACGATGCCGCCCAGGTGGTGGGCACGGCCATGAGCGAGAGCGGAGTCTACACGGCGTTCCTGTGGGATCCCGCGGGCGGAATGCAGGAATTGGCCGGAGTGGCCGGCAGGAATATGTTCGCCTGGAGCATCAACAACAACGGAGTTACCGTGGGACAGGCGGGCGCCTATCCCCAGAACTCCTCGCCCGTTCTGTGGGATAGCGACGGAACGCTCTACAACCTCCGCGACTGGGTAGCGCCCTCGGCGCTCTGGAACGGAGACTCCGCCGCCGCGGCCATTGACGATAGCGGCGATGTGATCGTGAACTCCGTGCATGCGTACCTGCTAAGGCCGCTTATTGTTAGCTCGATCGGCTTCAACCCCAACCCGGTTCAGCCCGGCGGCACGACGACAGTAACTATTACGCTCAATGGCAAAGCGCCTCCCACTGGCGTAATCGTCTCCCTCTCAAGCAGTGATCCCGCCACTGCGAACGTCCCTGATTCGGTGACTATCGCGTCCGATCACGGCAACGCGACATTCAACATCACGATCGATCCAAATGCCACTGCCGCCTCGGTGGACATCACCGCGAGTCTGGATGGCGTGGACACCACGGAGACGCTCCAAATATCGCAGTGAGACGGTCTCAGAAAGGGAAGTAGAGAATGCGCCACAAGCGCCTGCAGTTTCTGGACTCGGTTTTCTGGTGCGGTTGCTGTGTTCTCCTCTGCGCTTCGTTCAGTGGTCTGCAGGCCCAGACGTCATACCCCTTCCTCTACAGCCTCTACCCGTGCGGCTTGCGGCGGGGCACAACGGCGGAGATCACGCTGAGCGGGATGCACAACTACCACAGCGCCTACAAGGTCCTCATCGAAGGGACCGGCGTCACGGGCGAAGTAGTGGTCCCGCAGGGCGGCTGGCCCGGCCCGGACCCCAAGACCAAAGCAGTCCCGGTCCTCAATGAGATCAAGCTCAAGATCACCGCCGACAAGGACTCGCCGCTCGGCCCGCGAGAGCTGCGGGTCGCCACGCCGCGCGGCGTCTCCTCCGTCGGCGTCATCGTCATCGGAGACGAGCCCGAGGTCCTGGAGAAGGAGCCGAATAACGACCTCGCCTCTGCACAGCAGATCACCCCGCCCGTCACCGTCAACGGCCGCATCCAGCAGGGCGAGGACGTGGACTGCTACCGGTTCAAGGCGGAGGCGGGAGAGGAGCTTACTTTCACCGTCCTGTGCGCCCGCCTGGAGGACAAGATCCACGACCTCCAGCAGCATGCCGACCCCATGCTCACGCTGCTGGACTCCACCGGCCGCGAGCTCGCCGCGAATGACGACTACTACCGCGCCGACCCACTGCTCCACTATCGGTTTGAGAAGGGCGGGGAGTACGTTATCCAGGTGCGCGACGTAACCTACGCCGGCAACCCGCACTGGACCTACCGGCTCACCGTCACAAAGCGGCCCTACGTCACGGCGGTCCTGCCCATGGCCGCGCCGCCCGGAAGCTCTGAACAGGTGAAGCCGGTAGGCTGGAACCTGGCGGCCGGCGCCCCCATGCGCGTACAGGCGCCGTCCGATTCCGGCCAGCAGACGGTGCAGGTCCAGACGCCGTCCGGAATGTCCAACCCCATCCCCATTCTGGTGACGGATTTGCCGGAAAGAACCATCACTACCTGTCCCACTCCGGAGGCGCCGGCCGCGCTCACCCTCCCGGTCGCAGTCAGTGCGCGCATCCAGAAGCCGAAGGAGGTCCATCGCTACCGGTTCCACGCGGCCAAAGGGCAGATGCTCTGCTTCCAGGTGGACGCGCGCAAGCTCGACTCACAGCTCGACTCCGTGCTCACTCTCCGCAACGCGCAGGGCGGCGAGATCGCCAGCAACGACGATGCTGACGGACCGGACTCCCGGATCGAGTGGACCAGCCCCGCCGATGGGGACTACCTCCTGGATGTGCGGGACCTGCACCTGCGGGGCGGCGAAAACTTCACCTATCTGCTAGAGGCCCGTAAGGCGAGGCCGGACTTCAAGCTGAAGTGCGACGACGACAAGATGAAGCTGGGGCCGGGCAACAGCGGCGCCTGGTACATCCACGTCGATCGTAAGTTCGGCTTCAACAGCCCCATCGCCGTCGAGGTGAAGGGGTTGCCGCCCGGTGTTACGGCGGCCCCGCTCACCATTCCGCCCAACGTGAATCAGGGCTGCCTCATCCTCACCTGTGCCCCCGACGCCAGGCTCGCCGCTGCTCCCGTAGAGGTTGTGGGCACCGCCACTGTCAACGGCCCGGACGGCAAGCCCGCCATTCTCTCACGCCGCGCCGTGGGGCAGTCCGAGATCTACACCCCCGGCGGCGGCCGCGGCCTCTACCCCGTGGATGTGCAGGCCGTGGCCGTGACGGAGCCGTCGGACATCGTGGTGGAGCTGAGCACGACCAGCGTGACGCTCGCCCCCGGGGGGACGGCGAAGATCGACGTCAATGTTAAGCGCGCGCCGGGCTACACCAAGCCCGTGACGCTGGACGTCTACTTGCGCCACCTCGGCACCATCTACGGCAATCCGCTGCCGCCGGGCGTAACCCTGGACGAGGGCGCCAGCAAGACGCTGCTGGGAGAGAATGAGACCAAGGGCTCTATCGTGCTCAAGGCGGCGCCGGACGCACAGCCGGTCACCAACTTGCCCATCGCGGTGCTCGGCCAGGTCTCCATCAACTTCGTGGTCAAGGTGAGCTACGCCGGCCCGCCCGTCCTGCTCACCGTGAAGAAGTAGGGGCGGCCCGGAGCCTGTCCCGAGTGGGGGAGCGCGCAGCTCCCCTTGCGAGGGATGGCCGCCCGGTCCGGAGCCGGCGTAGGTCCGCACCCGCCGAGTGCATCGTGAAAAAACTTTAAGAGACCTATTGACAAGTCCGAAGGCGAGGCATATAATCGCGCAAACGTTTGCACAGTGCGCTGCATGGCAATCTCAAAAGAACCCACGCGCCGCGTCCGAGTGTCTCTGGTGCAGGTAGCGGAGCGGGCAGGCGTCTCCAGCGCGACGGTATCCCGGGTCCTTCACGGCGCCGATGCCCGCATCTCCTCCGACACCCGGCGCAAAGTGCTGACCATCGCGGACGAAATGGGGTACCGCGTCAACCGCGCTGCCCGCGCGCTGGTCACCGGGCGTACCCAGACGGTAGCGCTGTGGATGGCAAACTTGCGCAATGCCTACTACTCGCGCGTGATCTATGACACACGCCAGGAGGTGGCGCGCCACGACTACGACCTGCTCATCGGGGAGCTGCACTACAACACGGGCCAAGACCGCATCGACTCTTCCAGGCTTCTCGCCTGGCCGGTTGACGGAATCCTGGCGGTTGACCTGCCAGCCGACCTCCAACCCGGACCCGAAAAGGGTCTCCTGTGCGGTATGCCGCTCACCACCGTTGGAGTCTATGTGTCGGAAGCCGCCGATTACGTGCGTGTAGACCTGACGGCGGAGGTCGCGAAAGCGGTGCGCCACCTGGGCGAAGTGGGATGTAAGCGGATTGCCTATCTTGTCCCTGATTGGTTCGATTGGTTTCGCGAAACCCGTGAGCCACGATGGTGTGGATACCAGGATACTATTGCCCGTCTGGGACGTCAGCCGGAGTACATCCTGACTTTCGATGAGCATCGAGAGAGCGTCGCCGGCTCCCTTCGGAACCATATACAGCGGAGCGGATGTCCAGACGGAGTTTTTTGCTTCAACGATGACATGGCGATGGGCGCGTTTCGTGCGTTGAGAGACCTTGGGCTGCGCATTCCGCAGGATGTCGCGTTGGTCGGATGCGACGGCATATCTGAGACAGAGTACGCGGACCCGCCCATCACCACCATTGTCCAGCCGATGGAGGAACTGTGTGCCATCGCCTGGACCTTCCTGGCCCGCCGGATGGAACGTCCGGACCTACCGCTCCGGCAGGAGACCATACAGCCCAGGCTGTCCGTGCGAGGATCATCGCTGCGCTAGGCAGCGGAGAAAGGAGGAGTGACTAAAGGTGTAGTCTCCCTTGACGGAGAGAGGAGGTGAGTTCTATGAAGAAGAGTCTCAATCCGGTTACAACGGTCATTGCGATCGTCGCGGTCCTGGCAGTAGTTGGATTCTTCCTCTACCGCGCCGCCACAGACATGCCGCACTATGCGGGAGAGAATGCGCCGCATCCGTCACCACAGGGCGACGTGCTGAAGTCGCCGGAAGAGGTGAAGAACTCGACGGAAGCATTCAGGCAAGGTTTCTCCGGCGCTGCCCCAGGCAGCAAGATGCCTTCGGACATGCAGAATGCGAAATAGATTCATTCGGCGAATGCTGCACCCTTACAAGAAGGAGAGACAGGAGATGCGAAGAAGCGGATTCACCCTGATCGAGCTACTCGTAGTGATTGCGATAATCGCGATCCTCGCGGCCATTTTGTTTCCTGTTTTCGCTCAGGCGCGCGAAGCGGCGCGCAAGACATCGTGCCTTTCCAACCTCAAGCAGCAGGGCCTGGCTATGCTTCAGTACATCCAGGACTACGATGAGCAGTTTGTCCCATGGCACGCCGGCAAGAGCGAGCCGGGCGACGGTACCCTAGTAGATCCAAGCAATCGGGACGGCGAGGGGTTCGACCTTTCTTGGGACCGGCTCATCCAGCCCTACGTTAAGAATGACTGGCTGACCGGATGCCCGAGCGACCGCTCTGCCAAGGCGTCCACCGGATCCATTCGCTCCTACGCTTATCCCGGCAATATAGGCGGAAACTGGTGCCCCAACAATACGGACGCCCGAAAGCTGGCGGCGGTACCCAGGCCGGCGCAGACCATGCTCCTGAACGAAAGGGACAACTGCTCAGCGGGCAATAAGAAGGTGTGGAACTGGTGCGCCGTGAATGACGCCGAGAGCGAGACCGCCTGGCGTCACACAGACCACCAGAACATCCTGTGGGCGGACGGCCACGCCAAGAATATCGCCTACCAGAACTCCGGAAAGTTCGGAACCAGCTGGGGTAATCATCCGAGCTTCGCCGGTCTCTACAAGTTCTCCGGTTACGACTGGAGCCACACGGATGGGTCGCTCTTCGCCGCCTGGAACGTGGTTCCCGACGGCGATGCAATGACCAACAAGTCCGGTTGCTACATGGTTCCGGTGGATATCCCGGGCAGCCAGGTGCCGTAGGAGTCCTTCTCAGTACTTGCTACCGTCAGAGCGGCGCCGCTTCCGGCGCCGCTCTGAGTTTTTGGTATGGACTACGGAGCAATCTCCGGCTTGTTGGCGAGCGGTACCGATGGGGCTGGAGACACGGAGCCGGATTCGCACCGCCGCAATAGCTGGCGGACCTCCGCGTTCTTCGGCTCCTGGTCCAACAGAACGCGAAGCTGGCTCTCTGCATTATCAAACTGGTGATCCTGGATGAAGGCGCGGGCGAGCCTCAACCGAGCCTCATTCCTATCGCGCTTTCGCTCCGGTGTGTCTTCCGCCGACGTGGCGACCCGGTTCTGCAACTGGCTGATCTGCCGCCTCATGGCAGATTCGTTCCGGAACCGAGCCAGCGTACTCCTGCCTTCGGCCGTTCTGCCCACCCGCATATAGGCCTGGCCCAGATAAAGGAGCGTCTTCTCCTCGCCCGTACCTGCCTGTATGGCCCGCTCCAGCTCTGTGATGGCCTTGGCAGGCTGGTCCCGGCGGAAGTAGAGGATGCCTAGAGCCACGTGAACGCCGGGCTGACCGGGCGCGCGTGCTTCCACCGGCTTGAGCTCTCGCTCGGCGGCCGCGAATCCCTCCGGCGTATTGGCTTGCTCCGCCAGAGCCCGCCCCAATAGGTAGTGCGTCTCCTGATCATCTGGCGCCATCGACAGAATCCGCCGGTACAATGCCTCGCCGTCGGCGAACCGGCCGAAGAACAGATATACGTAGCCCAGCGACTTGAGATAGCGGATATCGGTCGGGGCGCGCTTCACCAGCCGCTCCAGGATCTCCATCTTCTTGTCTTCAAGATAGACGTGGCCGTAGGCCTGGGCCAACTGGTACTGCGCATCCAGGTTGTTTGGGTCCAGCGTACTGGCCGCCTGGAGCTCCACAACGGCCGGCTCCCACTGCCTCTGAGTAACATACATCACTCCCAGGACGTAGTGGGGCATTCCAAGGCGCGGATCCAGCCCAATCGCGCGCTCTAGCTGCTGCTTCGCGAGCTCCACTCTGCCCGCCTTCGCAAAAGCATAGCCCAGCGCGGCAGCGGCGGCCCCGGAGCGAGGCTCCAGGGCAACGCGCCGGGAATAAGCCCTGACGGCTTCCTGGTAGTCTCCGCGGTCCATGCTTCGGGCGCCCATCCAGCGCCAGACGGCCGGGTCCCACGGACGCTGCTCCGCCGCTCGCTCCAGCTCGGGCAGGGAAGCCGTGGCCAGCCGCGCTCGAAGCTGCCCCTCACGCCACCGTGCCGATCCCCAGGCGATGCAGACCGCCGCAGCCGCGCTGGCGAAGAGGACTACCGCCCAACGGATGAACCGGTGGCTGCTCACCGTGCGCTCCGCCGACTGGAGGATGTCTTACGGTCTAGGCCTTCATCGACATCGACGATACGGTCTCCAGGTATGTCGGTAAGCACGGTCTGCTCTCCGCTGGGCCAGCGGATCTCGATCCGATCCGCCCTGGACGAGCTCCCGAGCCCGATGTGGGCGCGTCCGTCGCTGGCGGACAGGAAGCTGCCGCCAGTGCTAACAGCCTGCCGCCATTTCCGTCCCCCTGCCGAAACGGTCAGCATCGCCCCTATCCCGTCCCGGTTGCTCAGGTGACCGCGCAGCCGTAGGGAGAGCCAATGGTTGGTGGACTGCGCCTGATTGTGAAGGAGAAGCGGAGCGCCCTCCGCGTCTACCACGAGCATGTCCACCCTCCCGTCGTTGTCATAGTCGCCCGTTGCTAGTCCCCGCCCCACAATGTGCCTGGCAAAATCCGGACCCGCCTCCGCGCTCACCTCCGAAAGCCGGCCGTGACCCTCGTTGTGGAATAGCTGCGAGGGTTCGGCGTACGTTGCCGTGTGGTCGGTCTTCGCGATCGTGTCCACCGCATGTCCGTTTGTGAGCGCGAGGTCAAGCAGGCCATCGTTGTCATAGTCCAGAAACTTCACTCCAAAACCGACATAGTTCACCGTCGGCTGGGCAATCCCGGCCGTGTAGCAAATATCGGAGAACAGCCCCTGGGTCGTCTGCGCATAGAGGCTCGTGGGCTGGTGCTGGTAAGTAGTTACTACAAGCTCCAGGTTGCCGTCGTTGTTGTAGTCGCCCCAGTCTATTCCCATACCCGCGTGCGCAACGCCCTGCACGTCGTAAGCGGTGCCGGCCGTATCGGCGACGTCTTCGAAGTATCCGCGGCCCTTATTCCGGAATAGATCTCCCGGCAGTTGGTCATTGGCAATGGCAATGTCTGTCCAGCCGTCGCCGTCGTAGTCTGCGGCAGCTACTCCCAGCGCATTGCCGTGGGCGCTCGCCAGACCCCGCTTCTGCGTCTCATCCGTAAAGGTGCCGTTTCCGTTGTTGTGGTAGAGAGTTGGCTTTTCGGGATCGTAGTTGGTTGGACCGCAGGCGGACGGCACTCCCTGGTATTTGCAGAACTGTGTGCTGGTGGGGAAGAACTTCACATAATGAGTGACCAGGAGATCCAGGAACCCATCGTTGTCCACGTCTACAAAGCAGGCGCTGGCTCCCCATAACGTGCTCTGCACGCCCGCAGTCCGGGTAACGTCCCGGAACTTCCCTCCGCCCTCATTGTGATAGAGCGCGCAGCAGCGATAGCCTGAAATATACAGGTCCGGCCGGCCGTCATTGTCGTAGTCTCCTGTGGCGGCTCCCTGCCAGTAGCCGTTCTGCTTCAGGCCGCTCCGCGAGGTCACGTCGACAAACCTACCGTGCTGGTCGTTTCGGAACAGCGCAAGCTTGCCTGGACCAACCAGCAGAACGTCCAACCAACCGTCTCCGTCAAAGTCCAGAAAGGCGCAGCCACCGCCCAGCGTCTCCAGAATGGTAAGCGGGCTGCGGCCTTCGTGGCCCAGCACGAAATGGATGCCTGCCTCCTTAGCAATGTCGCGAAACAGGGGAGGACGCGAGGTGACGGCCTTCAGCCTCGGCCCGGCGCTGGCGCGCGTCCGTGCACATCCTGCCAGGGCCAGCGCAAGCAGAAGGAGCCCCAGTTGCCCTGCGGACCAGTGGTCGAGCCGTTTCTTCACCGAGTGCTCCTGCGTAGCGGGCGGAACGTTTGCTCCGATACGTGTGGGTCTCCCTCCCGGATCTGGTAGAAACGGTCTGCAGGCAAGGAGTCCAGGCGCTGGCGCACGCCGGACGGCCAAATCACCTCTACGTGGTCCACTACGCTCGCGGCGCCGAGGCCAAAGTGCAGGCGCGGATCGCTGCTGGACAGGTAACTGCCTCCACTCCTCACCTCGCGGAACTGTTTCAGTCCCCCCACGGTAATCCGTATGCGTGCGCCGATCGCATCCCGGCCGGATCGCCCCCCAATGAGCTTGAAGCTCACGAAATTCCGGCCGGGTGAGCCCTGGTTCTGCAAGAGCAACGGAGGTCCGTCATTGTTGTTGACCAGAATGTCCACCGTGCCATTGCAGTCGTAGTCTCCAAATGCGGCACCACGGCCCGCATGGAGCTCTTGGAAGCCCGGTCCCGCCTCGCGGGTCGTCTCCCGGAAGCGCCCATTTCGCTCGTTATGGAAGAGCTGGTTCTGTTGGAGGTAGTGTTCGTCCGTATGGCCCTGCTCCACCTCCGGATAGACGTGCCCGTTGGCCGTGAACAGGTCCAGCCATCCGTCGTTGTCGTAGTCGAGGAACCCGGCGCCGAAGCCGAGATAGCTGAATGTCGCCGCGCCGATGCCGCTCGGAGTGGAGACCTCTTTAAAGTATCCCCCGGCCTCCGCTTCCCAGAGGTGGTTGGGGCGCTTGGAGAAGTCCGCGACATAAAGATCCTCCCTGCCGTCGTTCAGATAGTCGCCGAAGTCGATGCCCATGGCAGCCATGGTGGCGCTGTCTTCCGCGAAGGCCACGCCCATCTCCGGCGCTACGTTCCGAAACGTGCCGTTATGGTTGTTGCGAAGCAGCCAGGCCTCCTCTCCGTCGTTCCCTACGTAGAGGTCCAGCCAGCCATCCCGGTCGAAGTCGCACGTGATGGCCGACAGCGCCTTCCCCCCGGGAAAGTACACGCCCGCCTGCCTGGTAACGTTAGTGAAGGTGCCGTCGCCGTTGTTGTGGTACAGGATGCTGGCCGTCCCATCGTAGGCGGAGGGAGGACAGTTGCTCAGGAGCCCATTGGCAAGCCGGCAGTAGCGCAGCCCATCCGGTCGGTAGCGAACGTAGCTGCACACGAAGAGGTCGAGCCTTCCATCGCGATCATAGTCTATCCAGGCAGCGCCGGTATGGAAGTGCCCCCCGAACTCGAGTGCGCCCACGCCGGCCCGGTCCGTCACATCGCTGAAAGTACCGTTGCCGTTATTGTGGTAGAGGCAGTTCTTTCCCCATTGGCAGAGGTATAGGTCCGGGAGCCCGTCATTGTCATAGTCGTTGGCGGCCACTCCTAGTCCATAGCCGCTTCCCGGCACGCCGGCTTCCCGCGTTACGTCGGTGAATGTCCCGTCGCCATTGTTCCTGTATAGTGCATTCTGCTGCCGGATGCCGCGCCCGTACAGATCCCTGCCGTTGAGCAGATAGAGATCGGGCCAGCCGTCACCGTTGTAATCCAACATGGCACATCCGGAGCCCGCCTCCTCCAGGATCGTAGCCATGCCCTTTCGGCCGTTGTCATACCGGAACGTCAGTCCGGCGGAGGCTGAGGCGTCCACAAACGTCACACCGGAGGTTCGCACGGCGATGGGATTCGCCCGTCCCTGGCGGCTACCGTAATGGGAGATGGCGAAGAGGATGAGCACCGCGCCCACCGCGAACAGGAGTGCCGAAAGACACCGCATAAACGGGTACCTGAAGACAACCGGGCGAGAAAGCAAGTGCGAGGCAGTTGCAGGCTAGTTCCACTGTCTTGTGAACATATCCTTCACCAGGCATCCCGTCACTGTGCGCGAACAGGCTATGACAATGGATGCCGCTATCTGGCTAGTCAGCGCAGGAAGCGACAGATGACCGTACCGGTCCGCGGCGAGTACATCACGCTGGGGCAGCTCCTCAAGCTGGTGGGAGAGGTCCAGTCCGGAGGTGATGTGAAGGAGTTTCTGTCGGCTCACCCACCGCTCGTCAACGGGGAGCCGGAGTCCCGCCGCGGCCGCAAGCTCCGCCCCGGCGATACGGTGCGACTCAAGGAGACCGGCGAAGTGCGATTGACGGAAGACGGATGACGGGAGACGGAGTCCGGGGCCGTCATTCGTCTTCCGTCATCCGTCCTCCTGGAACAATCCGGCCCGGCACACGTGTCCTAGGATAGAGAATCCCTTGTTGCTCTTGGGAGGTACAAACCAAATGAGACAGTTTCAGCGCGTGCGGCCCCTCCTCGCGGCCGCACTTCTTACCTTGATAGCGGCGCCCGGGGCGCGGGCGCAGTTGTTCAGAGTCAGCGAAAGCGACGAGCTGGCCGCGGGACGCCAGGCGGACGCCCAGATCCGGCAGCAGTACCGGATTAGCAACGACTCTTACATGAACGGCCTGGTGCGCTACCTGGGCCAGCGCCTCGCTCGCGCCTCCGACCGCCCGAACCTGCCGTGGACCTTCCGCGTGATCGACTCGCCGGACATCAACGCCTTCTCCGTACCGAGCTATGTCTACGTCAATTCGGGTTTGATCAACTTCGTACACGGCGACCAGCAGGAGCTCGCGGGCGTTATTGCGCACGAGATCGGTCATACCTGTGGCCGGCATGCGGCCAAGCAGATGAGCCAGCAGGCGGAGATCGGCCTCTTCGAAGGCCTGCTCACGGGCGGCCGCAGCCGGACGATCCAGTCCCTGGCCAACGTCGCGGGAAACCTGGTGATGCTTGGATTCAGCCGGGGAGACGAGAACGACGCGGACGCCCGGGCCGTGAAGTACATGCTGCGCGCTGGGTATGATCCTAATGCTCTGGTCCGCTTCTTTGAAGACCTCAAGCAGAAGGAGGGCAACGGTGGAGGCGGTCTAGTGACCTACTTCCAGACCCACCCGCCCACGTCGGACAGAATCAAGCGAGTAGAGAACGAGATCGTGAAGGACGGCGGCCACCTAGATACCAGCGGCCCCTATGCCGCCGCTGGCTATTCCAGCCCGTATTCCCGCTCCTCATCGCAGTACCGCGGGAGCTACAACCGGTCTCGGACACGCCGACCCAGCTATTACGACGACAACGGCTACTACCCGCCATCCAACCAGACAGACGATCCCTGGCGTTAGCTAGTAATGCATCAAACGCAAACAGCCTCCCCTGCGGCGGGAGGCTGTTTGCGTTTGGGAGAACGCAGGCCGCTCAGGCAGTCGCGGGCCGCGCCGGGTACGTCTCCAGGAAGAGGGATACGACCTTCGGATCGAAATGGGAGCCGGACAGCTCCTGGATGTGGTCCCTTACTCGCTCCGGCGCCCACGCCTTGCGATAAGGCCGGTCAGACCGAAGGGCGTCCCACACGTCCGCAACGGCGAAGATGCGCGCTGACAGCGGAATCTCCTCGCCGCGCAGTCCGTGCGGATAGCCGGCCCCATCCCACCGCTCGTGGTGGCAGAGCGGGATGTCCAGCGCGGTCCGCAAGAAGGGAATGGGGGAGAGCATCTCGTACGCGTAGTTCGGGTGCCGCTTCATCACGGTCCACTCGTCGTCCGTCAGCCTGTCCGGCTTTAGCAGGATCTGGTCCGGAATGCCCATCTTGCCGATGTCGTGCAGCAGCGCGCCGCGCCGGATGTGGACTATCTCCGCTTCGGAAATCCCCATCGCCCGGGCGAGCCGGAGCGTCATCTCGGTCACGCGCTGCGTGTGGCCCTCCGTCTCCTTGTCCCGCAGGTCCAGCGCGCGGGACCAACCCTCAATGGTCATGTCATAGGCGTGGAGCAGTTCGGCGCTGGCGCGGTCCGCCGCATCCTGCAGCCGCGCCTCCATCTCCCGTCTGATCCGCTCCTCCTCCTGGGCCTCGGCGGCCAGCCGGGACGTGTACTTCCCGGCCGCGGTCACTTCCTTCCGCAGCGCGGCCAGGGCCGCGGTCTGCTGTGCCGCGGCGCTCTGCAGCTCCAGCTCCTCGAGGCTGGAGCCGCGCCGGCGCTCCAGCGCCGCCATGAGCGCCATACTGGTCCGGGACGCGAGCGCACAGGCGCGTGCCAGACGCGTCAGGACAGGGTCTACAGGCTCGTTCGTGCGGCGGTCGGCGGTCATCGCCGTCACAGCGGTAGGCTTCACAACGCGTGTGGAGACGCGGATTTCGCGGGCCATTCATATCTCCCACCGTCCGGCTTCACGCGTGAGGGCGTGCGGCAATGCCCACCATGTGCGCGGAGGTGTTTGGCATTCAGGTGTTAGGGCGTGTCGGGGAACGGCGGGGTCCGTCCTTACGCCTCGGCGCATCCTGGAGGCGGATGCGAAGCTCGGCTTCTCTATAGGGATGCGGACGCGGCCCGGCGTCGGGGTGCCCGCCCGGCCATTGGTCCGAGGGGCTGGCGGAGCAGTCAGCCAGTTATGGCAGCCTATTGTAC
>CAYNFH010000154.1:0-16455 GCA_964396385.1 uncultured Chthonomonadaceae bacterium
ATGAGAACGTTGTCCATCCGGAGCAGTTTACGTGTCGCGGTCATAACCATCCTCCTCCGATCCGGGCGCCCGCAGCACGTACCCCTGCCCGTAGACCGTGTGGATGAGGCGGACGGCGTGGCCCTCGTCCACCTTCTGACGGAGCTGCCGGATGCGGACTGCGATGGTGTTCGAATAGCTCTCGTCGTCGTTCCAGACCCGCTCCTGGACATACTCGCGTGAGAGCACCCGTCCCTCGTTGCGGGCGAGCGCTTCCAGGAGCGTATACTCCCGCGGCGTGAGCGGGATCTCCCGGCCGGAGCGACTCACGCGTCGCGCCTCGGTGTCGATCTCCAGGTCATCGATCCGGATGAGCCGCGTCCGGTGGACCGCCGAGCGGCGGATGAGCGCCCGCACCCTGGCCCGCAGCTCCGGCAGCGCGAACGGCTTGGGCAGGTAGTCGTCCGCGCCGATCTCGAATCCGCGGATCCGGTCCTCCAGGGCGCCGCGGGCGGTCAGCATGAGGATCGGCGTCGGATCACGGCGCCGCCGGAGCGTCTCGCACACCTCCCATCCGTCGACGCCGGGGAGCATCAGGTCCAGGATGATGGCGGCATACTCCCGCCCTCGGGCCAGCGCCAGCGCCTCGACGCCCTCGCGCGCCCAATCGACGGTGTAGCGCGCCTCCTCCAGACTCTCCTGGATGCGGCAGGCGATCGCCGCTTCATCTTCGACGAGTAGTACACGCATCCGGTTTCCCGCTGTTATCCCCCATGGCCCGGCCCCATCTTGACGCCCACGGGGGGCGGCGGATGGACCCGGCGGGCGGCCGCCCGGGCCTGCTCCAGGTTAATGTCGTGGTTCGGATTATGGCCGCAGCCGGAGAGCGCCGCGAGGAGCGTTCCGGCCAGGAGGATCACCCCCCCGCGCAGCATCCACGCACGCATGATGACATCTCCCTCATTCTACTTGAACGGGTAGTGCAGGTTGGTGGAGGCGTCGCCCCACGTCTGCGCGAACGGCAGCGTCTTGACGTGGCCGTCGAGGAACAGATAGGCGGCAACGTCGCCCACGTAGCGCCGCGGCGAGATCTGGACCGCAACCATCAGGTCATCATAGGGACGGGGGAGATCCGCCGGTCCCCGGTCAAGCGGCGGGTTGCAGAACGCCCACCAGAAGTAGACGTCCGGCGTTTCCCCTCCGCCGTTCTTGAGCGCATCGAGATCGGTGCGGTCAGTGAGGTAGATCGCATCCGCGGGCCTGCCGAGTTTCGACAGAGGCCATGCAGGGGCCAGCTCGCCGTTCACAGTGAAGCTGGTCATGCCCCGGTCCGGCAGGCGGTCTTCGGGGCTGTACCAGACCGCCGGGTTCTTGACATACGGCTTCAGGTGCGCGGGAAGATCGCCACCTTCCACCCTCCAGAAGAACGGCCTGTATCCGAGCCAAACCGGCCACCGATTCGGCAGATGCTCGTCGTAGTCGGCGGTATACATCAGCAGGGCAGCGCCGATCTGCTTGAGGTTGCTCAGGGCGGTCGACTCCCGGGCCTTCGCACGCGCCTTCGCGAAGACCGGGAAGAGGATCCCGGCCAGCACCGAGATGATGGCGATGACCACCAGCAGCTCGATGAGGGTGAAGCCGGACGGACTGCGCCGCTCCGTCCGACGAAGTGAAGCAAACGGCAACATGGTTTTCCTCCGACCGGCGGATCCGGTCACAGCGGCTCGCGGTCTTCGCGGCAACATGCCGGGTGCCGAACCGCTGACCCCATGGTACCGATAGAAAATGACGGAAAAGTGACGAGAGGCCGCCTATTTTCGGTGAGGGTTCTTTCGATCACGATCCTAAGAAAGACGGCGTACAAACCCGCACGAAAAGCAGATCCCTCGCGGAGCTCGGGATGACAGATTGCTGCGGTGACTGATCTGAACTTACAGAGTACGCACAGCTAGCTTAAAGCAGGTCCCTCGCGGAGCTCGGGATGACGAGTTGGGACGGTTCGGGTTATGGAGGTACAGAGTACGTGCTGTTACCGTAAAGCAGATCCCTCGCGAAGCTCGGGATGACAGGCTGGCATGCTCCGGGTTTCTTTGCTACGGCATTGCGCTTGCGCCATCGACCACTCGGAAGGAGAAGCCGTCGCGATTCGAAGCGCCGAGGCGGTGACCGTAATCGTCGGGATGGCGGGGGAACTTCCGTGTCCTGCATCGGCTGTTCGCTCAGGTGGTACGGCTGATGGAGATCGACGACGTGCGCCGCTCTCAATGAACCGGAGCGGTTGGCCCTACGCGGGCAATGTCGATCTCAGTACAACTTCGATGCGGTTTGCGCTGGACAGGATGCAGCGGTACGGGCATTCGCGAGCATTGACCAGCGGGGAGTAGCGCAGCACTACCTCCTGGACGAGGTCCCCTACGGACAGGATCTGATGCGCATGAACGATACCTGGCGAGTAGACGGTAACCGTATATCCCTGCTCGCAGGCCAATTGGATGGCACTGACGAGCTCCACGGCGGCCTGGCGCAACTGGGCCAAGCCGCTGTCGTGCGCGATTGAATCGTCCGCGCGCCGGCCGCGCGTCCTGTGGACCTCCTGCAATCGATTAAGGAGCTGCGTGAGTGTGTCTGAATCGATAGCCACGAGTAGCGTAACCCTCTGTGCAGAGCGCAAGACTGCGTCTCACCGGCTAGGTCCTGGCTTTACGCACTGTGATCGGGTCACCCGCCAACAGGGAGCCATGAAGCGCCTCGATTGCGCGCTCCGCCTCTTCCACGGTGGTCATCTCCACGAAAGCAAAGGGCCGCGCAGTTCCCCGGTCGGAGACGATGCGCACTGCGGCGACTTGCCCGTAGGGCACGAACGCGGTCTCCAGCGCCGCCCGGTCCACCGTGGCCGCCAGCCCCCCTACATGGATTCGCGGCCCCGCGTCCGGTCTTGGCTGAGGGCT
Source organism: uncultured Chthonomonadaceae bacterium (assembly GCA_964396385.1). GTDB lineage: Bacteria > Armatimonadota > Chthonomonadetes > Chthonomonadales > CAJBBX01 > CAYNFH01. The sequence goes on from CAYNFH010000154.1 coordinate 2,928, forward strand.
CAAGTCGACATTCGCTTCCGCACGTCGGGGAGTGATGGAGCGCGCCAGGATTTGCGCGACCCTCGAGACTGCCTGCTGACGTGTAGATGAAGCCAGAGGGGGGCTGCTGGAGACGGTGAGCAGGTGGACATACTCCGGGGCCCCTGCCCGCCAGCCTTCCGCCTCGTCGTCGTACCAGGAGGTGATGGTGATGGACCGTCCGCAGACGGTCTCCCGGCTCCTATCGAATTCTGTCGCCATTTGCTTTCCTTCTTCTACGGGCATTCCGGCTGGCGCCGGATCAGAGTGGCGTTACCTTTTTCCAGCAGAATCCGCAGAGGGTGGCGTCGATCGCGATCCTGCTCCGGCAATTGGGGCAGTCTCGCCTCACAATCTCCTGAAATTCCGGAGTGTTCGTGTCTTGCGAAGCGCCATTCGCGGCGGCGCGCAGGATCTCGTGTGCGGCGGTCGCCTCTCGCAACGCATCACCCGTAAGCGGCGCCACTTTTGTCCAGCAGTGCCCACAGAGCGTGGCGTCCGCCACTATCGGTTTGCCGCAGGTGGGACAGTCCCGCCGTACCAGATCGTCCACCCGTCCGTTCATGGTCCTAATCCTTCTGCGGGGCCGAAGTAGGTCGATGAACCGCCTTGCGTTCGGAGTGCATGATGCAGCGGGCGACACCCGGATTGGCGCTGGTGCGGGCGCGACTGAGCGCGGTGTCTCCGTTGTGCGCGGTGGCTGCTATGTCCGCACCGGCGATTATGAGGAGCTGGACAATGTGGGAGGAGCCCTTGGACGCAGCGAGCATGAGCGCGGTGAGCCCATCCTGGTTTGCGGCGTTTACCTCAGCGCCGGCTTCCAGTAAAGCCTTAACTACCTTGGCGTGGCCATGCGCCGCTGCCCACATGAGAGGCGTTGTGCCCTTTGTATTCCTGCCGTTTACGCTGTCGCCCTGCTCTACGTGCATCCGTACGGAGGCCATATTGCCCTCCGCGCAGGCTCGCATCAGGGTGTCCCCGTTGACTTCCCGCATGAAGTTCTCCTGTCTGTCGCCCACGGAATCAAAAAGCCTCTGTCTGCCGCGCCGTAACGCGCGATTGACAGAGGCTCTGACCTCTAGCGAGCGGTAGGGTTTGGTATCTAATGTACGACTCTACTATACCACGGCTTCTCCGGTTCACTCTCGTGACGATCCGCGCAGCTCCGGAGCGCGCTCGAGTTGCTCTGGCAGGCTTGTGTCCAGGCCTCGCTCAGCGAGAATCTGGACGAAGGAGGGACCACAGGACTGCTCTCTCCTCACATTGGTACACTTGGTAGGAGACGGCGGCTCCAGGTCCGGACCGAACATAGAGCGCGGGGCGTCCCCTGGAGGAGAGATGGTGAGCGCCTCCGCCAGTCGCTGGTGCTCCGGCGACGATCTCAGACGCTCGAGCATCACGTCTGCCAGAGCGCAGCGGATGGGGAACACGACCGCAGCGCCGGTGGTCAGGCCCACAACTGCCGGGCGCATGCAGAACAAGGGGCAGCGTTCCTGGTTCATGGGCCGTCCTCCAGGAACAGTATGGGGTCGAGCTGGAGTTCACCAAGGATGCGTGCGGACCCGGGGTCGCAGCTATTGTCTTTCCGCTGCCTGCTGCAATCGGCAGCACCCATGGCGCGAAGGTCAGGCCCACAAACAACAGTGGGGATTCCGTCCTGAGGGGCCCCCTGCAGATGTGCGGCAAGAGCGCAGCCATCTTCCGTGGCTCTCAACCGCTTCAGGAGCGATTCCATGAGGGCGCAGCGGTTGATGAATAGGCGAAGGGGTGTGTATTGACCCGATAGCGGCAGATATGCGACCGCTACGGAAAGGCAGCGGCAGCCTTCTCGTTGCACCAACCATGTTTCCTTGTTTCCCGCTCTTTCCCTCAGAGGCTACGATGCCGTGGGCGAAGAGAACGGGGCATCGCGGGATAACGCCTGGTTCGGTGCGCTCAGACCACTATGCTATCACATTTCGGCTCACCGGCCTACGAAAAGCCTGAAGTGCTCCGAGCGAGCAGTTTGTGTCTGGTACACTATATGTAATGAACAATACGCATACCGGTACGTTCCACCCCGAAGAGACAAAGAGAACACACACAAACTTTGCGAGCCTCAGCCTCTCTCCCCTCCTTCTCCGCGCCGTTGCATCGCAGGGGTACCTAACCCCCACTCCCATCCAGACCGAGGCGATCCCACCCATCCTGGCAGGACGCGATCTCCTTGGCTGCGCGCAGACAGGGACCGGCAAGACGGCCGCGTTCGCGCTGCCCATCCTCCATCACCTGGCCCTCGCGGAGCCACAGAAGCCGCGCCGCGTCCGCGCCGTGGTGCTGGCGCCCACCCGGGAGCTGGCGCTGCAGATAGAGGAGGCATTCGCCGCCTACGGCCGCTGTACGGGACTGCGAGTCGCGGCGGTCTATGGCGGAGTGTCCCAGAACCCACAGGTGCAGGCGCTGCGGCGCGGGACGGACATCCTGGTCGCCACACCGGGTCGCCTGCTGGACCTGATGCGACAGGGGTTCGTGAACCTTAGCAGCGTGCACGCCCTAGTCCTGGATGAGGCAGACCGCATGCTGGACATGGGCTTCATCCACGACGTCCGGCGGATCGTTGCCGCCGCGCCCCAGGGCCGGCAGACACTGCTGTTCTCCGCAACCATACCGGAGGAGATCCGGCGCCTGGCCGCGGCCATTCTCAGCAACCCGGTGACCGTCCAAATCTCCCCGGAAGTTACGCGCGCGGAGAACATTGAGCAGACGGTTTACTACGTGGACAAGGACCGAAAGGCGGACCTGCTCTGCACGCTGCTCGATGAGCAGCCCATCACCCGCGCGCTGGTCTTCACGCGTACCAAGCACGGCGCGGACCGGCTGGTCCGCCGCCTCCAGAGAGAGGGCGTCGCCGCGGAAGCCATCCACGGCAACAAAGCACAGGCGGCCAGGCAGCGGGCCCTGGAGAGCTTCCGCTCGCGGGCCACTCCCGTGCTGGTCGCCACCGACGTGGCCGCACGCGGCCTGGACGTGGACGAGGTTTCGCACGTCTTCAACTACGACCTACCGCAGGAGCCGGAGACTTACGTACACCGCATCGGCCGTACGGCCCGGGCCGGAGCGTCCGGCGTCGCGCTCTCGTTCTGTGACTTCGACGAGCGGGCGCACCTCTTCGCCATCGAGAAGCTGCTGCGCGAGCCGATCCCGGTTATGCGGGACGGGATCCGCGAAGTCGTGAAGCAGCCTGTGGCGGCACCCGCGGAGCCAAGACGGGGCGCCGCAGTTGTCTACAGGACCCGGCGCCGCCGGTAGACCGCGCGGCCCCATAGACGGAAGAAAGGGCCGCCCAAACCGAGCGGCCTTTTCTGTGTGTAAACGAACAGGAGTACTCAGATGAAGAGAGCCGACAAGATCCGGATGGCCGAAGAGGCCGCTGCCAAAGCGCGACAGGAGGACGACCGCAACCCGGAGGCGCGCGACGCCGCCCGACGGGAGTGGGCCCAGGTCCGGAAGGCGGCCCGAGAAGCCTTCCTGGCAAAGAAGGACTGGATGTCCATCCTCAACAACTTTCGTGATTCGGAGGGATTCTACACCGCCGAAGAACGCGCGAGGATGTGCAAGGAGTACGCAACCGAGCTCATTTCCAACGCATTGAAGTGATCGCGCCCTCGATTGTTGCCGAATGTGCGCGTGCCGCCGAAGCGATAGGTTGACCTGTGAACCGCGCGCTACGGTCGAGCCGCTAGAGGCCGAGACAGTCGACCCACGCACTGTTCCTGTAGTTGCCAATCTGATTCAGCCGGTTGCACGCGACCGTCGACTTGTCCGATATGAGCCGGGCACCGGCGGGCATGCCGGGCACCCACGCGTGACAGTCGGCGGGAGGCACCTTATTGAACTTGGCGTGCCCGTCGGCATAGACAATTTGTAATCCACCGAAATGGTGTGCGCCAAGCCTGCTGTTGAGGTTGTTGGCGCCCGTTGGCCACACGCCGGCGCGCGAAACGTTCCAGCGCGGGTGGAACGTGGCGTGCTGGGCGCGCCGGCAGGGTGACACGGCCATCTGAGCGGTCTGGGGCAGCGACCCCGGTGGTTCGTTAATGGCGCCCTCGCGGCCGCCATAGTTGTCGTTCTCTGCGAGCTCCACCGTGGAGGCCGGCTCGCCGACGTTTGCCAGAGGCTTGGGGGGAGAGTTGTCCCAGCCGCCCATTACGTCGGAATTGCTCAGCCAGCCAGTGACGACGCGAGTCACTTCCACGCCCGTGCAAGCGCCGCCCTGCTGGCCCCACCAGAAGCATGGCCGCACGGTATAGACGCCGGAATAGGAGGGACAGCGCCACACCTGGCCGTTCTTCATGTAGGGCTGGACGGTGACGTAGTAGATGCCCCAGTGATTGGACGGGTACATCTCATCGTAGTCCTGGACGTACATCATGACTGCGGTGCCCACCTGCTTCGCGTTGGAGAGGCAGGCGATCTGGCGCGCTTTGTCGCGCGCCTGGGCGAAGACCGGGAACAGGATAGCGGCCAGGATTGCGATGATGGCGATAACGACGAGGAGCTCGATCAGGGTAAATGCTTTCCTCACGACGGGGTGTCTCCTTTCGGGAAGGTAGAGCAGCTTCACAGGGATACGGGTACGTTATCACGGGGCCGCCGGAATGTCAATATGCGAATTGCGCAATCTTGCCCGCTCTTGCGCCGTCCACTTGCCGGTTTGTTCCAAATCCCGCACTGCAGGTTAAGCAGGCATTCAATTCGTAGCCTACAATTTCTGTGGCCGTAACGGAGCCTGGAATCTGAGCTCACGGGAGAATCCGCCAGGAAGATGAGGACCGGAACACACGACGTGTACCTGGCCGGGGTGACCCGGGCGGTGGAACACGTGTTCGACCACCTCGACGACGAAGTCAGTCCGCAAGTGGTCGCGCAGGAGGCGTGCTTCTCCATCTTCCACTTCCACCGGATCTTCCGGGGGATGATGGGGGAGTCGATCTGTGACTTCATAAAGCGGATCCGGCTGGAGCGCGCCGCCTGGCGGCTGATCCAGGGTGCGTCCGTGACGGACACGGCGTTCGACGCCGGTTTCGGAAGCCACGCAGCGTTCACGCGGGCGTTCCACGAGCGGTTCGGCTCGTCGCCCAGTGAGTTCCGCGGCCGGCACATTCAGGTTTTCGAGCTTCAGAATCCCACCGGTCTGCATTATGACCCGCAGGGGCGGCCTCCCATCGTGCGGCCACTCAAAGGAGACCAGATGATGGACGTCGAGATCCGCACACAGCCCGCCATACGCACCGCCGCCCTGGACCACAGGGGACCGTACTGGCAGATCGGGCAGGCATTTGCCGAGTTGTGCCGATGGGCGGAGGCGGCAGGCGTGCCGCTGCGAGAGGGCGGAGCCATCCGCCCGCGGTCGCTGTACGGCATCTATTACGACTGCCCGGACGAGTCCCCGGCCGCCGAACTCCGGTCGGACGCTTGTGTTGCCATCCCGGACGATTTCGCGATTGCGGAGGGCCCGGTCCGTGAGGTCGTGATCCCGGCCGGCACCTACGCGGTGGCCACCTATGTAGGACCGTACTCCGGGATGGGCGACGGATGGGCGCGGTTCATGGGCCAGTTCCTGCCGCAGACGGGACGGGAGCCGGGCGAGGGCTTCAACTTTGAGTGCTATGTGGATGACTGTGATGTCGCGCCGGTAGATCAGCTCCGGACGGAGCTGTGCGTGCCAGTCCAGGCATAGTCGTCCCGACCCTGTTGTCGCACGGAGGAAAGGCTGCTTCCGGCCGGGAAGTCTACCCATGCCGCAGGCGAACCTGTTGCCGTTGCGCGTGGGGACCGAGATGGACTTTCTGGAGACGATACGGGCGCACAAGCGAGAAGGAGAGCGGGAGTGGGCGCGGCAGCAGGAGGAGCAGCGGCAGCGCCAGGAGGCTGAAGCCGCTCGGCTGCGGGCCGAGGAGGAGCAGCGGAGGCGCGCGGAGGAACAGAAGCACCAGGCGAAGGCGCAGGAGGTGTACGCGATGGTTCCGGGGCTAGTTCGCGACGCGGCGGCGCGGGGGTTGGCTGCTGCGGTGCTGCCGGACAGCTTTGTGGAGGACCGGGCGCCGGCCAATGAGCGGTCCTGCTGCGTCACCCTGAACCGCCGGACCTGCTACTTGAAAGGGTGGCTGATCCCGTTCTATGAGATCTGCCAGCGGGACCGCATTCCGCTTACGCTGGTGACGGAGCAGGTGGACGTGGGGCTGAAGAGCATTGTGCGGCGCAGCTTCCATCTGCTGGCGGTGGACCTGAAGCAGTTGTAAGTAGGGCGCGACAGAGTACGCGTTGTCAGCGTAAAGCAGATCCCTCGCTAGGCGGGCGGTCGCGCTGCGCCAGCTCGCGCGACTAAGCGGTAGCCCGCCCGGGATGCAGGTTGGTACGCTGCCCTTCACTTTCATTGAGCCTGGTGACCGCGGGGGTCCGCGGAGCGGACCTCTTGGATGAAGGTACGGAGCTGGTCCGTTACTCGGCGGCGGTCCTCGGCGTTGTGGAGCTCCACGGAAAAGGCGGTGATCTGGTCGTAGCGCCTTGGACCGACGGGGGCGGCGCCGAGGTTCATGCTGATCACGATCTCTGTGATTCCGAAGCCGGGCAGCTCCCTTGCCTGAGCGAGCGTGAGGCCGCCCACCACCTGGATGGGGATGCCGAGATTCGCCTGGGCAACTGCCTCTGCCCACCGCAGCAGCACTCCATCCTCCACCATGCGGAGATTGGCGGTGCGCTCGTCGTAGCCGAGATGAAGTACCACGTAATGGGCGCCGAGGTCGCGGGCACGCCGGGCCGCCCGCACCTGCCCCTCCACGTCCAGCCCTTCCGGCCCGCCGCATCCCATGGTGTCTACCATCGCGGCACAGCCCGGAAAACTCTCGGCTGCCTTCACGGCATCCCGAATAGTGGCGTCGCTGGCGCATGCCATCACGGTCGCCTTAGAGGCTCCTAGCTCGAACATCATACCTACCTCGGAGCCTCCGCCGTCCGTACACTTGATATCCGCTACGATGGGGTGTTCGGGGAACTGGCGTTTCAGAGCGGGTAACGCTTTGAGGGCTCCCTCGCTCAGGATAAGCACCGTACCGGCCTCCAGTACGTCCACGCCGGACGCTACTCCGACAGTGGCTAGCTCCACCGCATGGTCCAGCCGCCGCTGATCCAGCGAAAGCTGGAAGGTGATAGGTTTCGTCATGAACTCCTCTTGGGAGCTACTGCGCGCACGTTGCTTCAGAGAAGCTCGGCTTCCCGGCCGCTCAGACCAGTGGCGCGGCCAGGCCCCCCTCGCGCCCCAACAGCTTGTCACCGATTAGCTGAACTGTTTGTGCTTGGCTCAGTAACTGACTGCTCAAACTTCCGCAAGGTAGGGGATGGGTCCTGCTCCTTTTCGGGCAGGACGGTATAGGGTGAGGGGCGAATGCGTTCGGAAGAGCGCTCTATCACTGCAGGGAGGAACGATCATGATAAGGCGAGACGCTACGGTAGTCGCCATGCTCTTGGCAGTGGCGGCGGGGGCAACGGCATTTGGGTTGGTGCAGCGGGGGATACTTCACCCGGAGATGAGCCCGAATCAGGGCTCCTATTCACAGCCGCAGGGAACCATAGGGGCGACGCCATCCGCGCCGTGGACCGGAACAACGGTGGAGGCCTCAGTCAACGGCCACCCGAATGTCGGCAGGCAGGTCTCTGAAGTCGGGGAGATCATCGACTATTCATGCTACATGCAACTAGGCAAACACGGGGCCAAGCACCGGGATTGTGGGATTAAGTGTGTGCAGAATGGCGAGCCCATCGGGTTGCTCACCCGGAGCGGTGGCATCTTCATTTTGATGCCGGAGGAGCACCATCCACGCAGGGATGGCCAAACAAACTTCACCGCATCCGTGGGTGAGCACATGGGCGATATCGTGCGGGTCACGGGCACCGAGACGGAGGTGGGCCGGCAGCGCGCTATCTTTGTGCAGGGGTTTACCGCCCCGCTGCAACCGTGACGGCGAGAAGGCGAGCCGGCAAAGGAGCGAAATGGGACTGAAGGTCCTCTTTATTGGCGGTACGGGAATCATTAGCTCCGCCTGCTCCGCGTTGGCGGTGGAGCGGGGGCTTGACCTGTATCTGCTGAACCGGGGCAGCACCAGCACGCGGCCAGTGCCGGAAGGCGCTACCGTGCTGCGGGGCGACATCCGCGACCTCTCCTCGGCACAGTCCGCCCTGGAGGGGCGTTCCTTCGATGCGGTGGTGGACTGGATCGCGTTCAGTCCGGAGCACGTGGAGGCAGACATCGAGCTGTTCCGCGGGCGCACCGGCCAGTACATCTTCATCAGCTCCGCGTCGGCCTATCAAACTCCGCCGGCAAGTCTGCCGGTAACGGAGTCCACGCCGCTGTACAACCCCGTCTGGGCCTACTCGCGCGCCAAGATCGCGTGTGAGGAGAGGCTCATGCAAGCGTATCGGGAGGGCTTCCCGTCCGTGATTGTGCGGCCGTCGCACACATACGACCGGACCCTCCTTCCGATGCACGGGGGATACACCGTCGTCGACAGGATGCGGCGCGGCAGGCCGGTGGTCGTGCACGGTGACGGCTCGTCCTTGTGGACGATGACGCACCATCGCGATTTTGCCAAGGGGCTTGTGGGGCTGCTGGGGAACCCCAGAACCCTGGGCGAGGCTTTCCACATTACGTCAGACGAGGTGGTGACGTGGGACGCCATTCACCGCATCTTTGCCACGGCCGCCGGTGCCCCTGAGCCCCAGCTTGTGCACGTGCCGTCCGATGTAATCGCCGCCTACGACCAGCGCTGGGGCGACAGCCTGCTCGGAGACAAGACCCACAGCATGGTGTTCGACAACAGCAAGATCAAGCGGTTCGTACCAGACTACCAGGCGACCATCCCGCTCGCGCTTGGCGCGCGGGAGGTGGTGGAGTGGTACGACGCGGACCCGGCGCGTCGGTCTGTGAACGAAGGCGTGGACAAATTGATAGACGAGATCATCTCCGCTCAGCAGCGGGCGCTGCCCGCTCACGCCGCTTGAATTGGCTCACATAGCGCGCATGGCGCAGAGTCCCAAGAAGCCATTCAATTCGTCCCACGCGAAGTCAGCCGCGATCACGGTTCTATACTTCCTTGCCGCGCGACTGGGCTTGCTGCCGGCGTTCCGGTACAAGAACGTCTCGCCGGTATGACCCCCGATCCGCGTGCCGCGCCCGCACCGAACGATGGCTCCGGCGCATGGTGGTCCACCTGGTATCCCGCGATGGTTGGCTTTCTCGCCGGCGCGGTGGCGGCTGGCGCCTCGCTCATCCTCCTCGTACCCATGGCGCCGCGGCTCCAGCGGGACGAGCTCATTGCTTCGTTGAGGGAGGAGAACGGCCGGCTCGTCGGGATGGCCCGGCAGACGTCCGGGCTCCAGCGCGAGATCGTGGAGATGAAACGCCGCGATCAGACCAAGCGGCTACAGGCTGAGATCGGCCGCCTTATGGCCAAGGTCAGAGCGCAGTCCACCCTCCTCATCGCACTGGACAAGGACGCGGGAGCGCTGGAGCAGACGCCCCTGCCGGTTCCAGAGTGGATGCCAATTGGAGACGGAGAAAGCTCGACAGAGGCGGGAAGTTCCGGGTCGATCCAGTTGGTCCGGCCCGTCAACATTGCAATAACAGACGCGAGCCCCACGTTCGAGTTCCGGCCGGCAAGCGGCGCGACCCTATATCGGGTGCACGTTGAGTCAACGGGGGGCGAAACGGCGGTGAGAGCAGTCAGTCCGACGATGTGGAAGCCGGTTGCGCCGCTGCGACCTGGCATTGTCTACCGGTGGAGCGTGACGGCGGAGCACGGCGGCGCGGCCATCCATACCCGCAGCGCGATGGTCTATGTACTGACCGCGGCCCAGAGGCAGGATATCGCCACGTCCCGCCAACGGTACGCCCAGAACCCGCTGGCGCTGGGGCTCCTATACGCCCGATTTGGCCTGCTGTCAGACACGGAGCGCGAGCTAAAGACCGCGCTCCATGCGGACCCCAGGCAGCAGGCCGCCCGCCGATGGCTCAACGAGCTGGAGCAGCGTGCGGCCGGCACGGCGGGCAAGTAGGCGCGGCTTATCTTGAGCTGGCGAACTGCGCCCGCGGGATGAGGTCCGTGACTTCCGAGAACTCAAGCGGCTCGCTGGCCGGCGAGTAGAAGCTCCGGTCCGGAAGCGGCGGCAGATTCGCGCGGAAGAACCGCGTCAGCAGAATTCGGAAGGAGTTCACCGGGGTGATGCGGTCGTACAGATAGCCTTTGCCGCCACCGGGCACGCGGTACGCGTTCAGGATGGAGAACGGCTCGCGGAGGTCGGTATTCGCCAGACTATCCCAGTCGAGGTTCATGCGAGAACCGTGATCGCCCTGGAGGATGATGATGGGCGGCCTGCGGGAGTTTTTCAGGATTCCATCTACCGCGGCAAGCACCCTGGAGTTGACATACCTGAGCTGTCCCACGTAGCCCGCCTGATATTGGTCCCTTGTGATGCTCCGGAGGAGCCAGGAACCATCGTCCAGATTGAATGGCCTGTCAGGCGTGATGGGCTCGCCACGCGGGCCGAAGACGAACGGCGGATGCGGCGCGGCGATGTGAGCGAAGACGAATTTGTGGTATGGCAGCCGAGCTATCTGGGGCAGGTTGCGGAACTCGTTCTCGAAGAAGGCCCGGTGGCGGTCGTATAGCCTTTTCTGCGCACCTGCCGTCATGCCCAGCGGCGTCATTCCGAGCGCCTGCCCCTGGAAGGACGACGCGGCCGGATCGCTGGCGTACTCCACGTCAGCCCCCTTGGACCGCGCTTCATCTACGCCGGACCAGAGATAGACGTAGTGAAAACCGATGCCCCGGAGGTAGGTGGCTACGGGGTTGTTGTCCAGCATCTGCCGGGCGGCCTCACCATCATCTGCCCCCACGCGGGTGGCCAGGTCATCCAAGTAGGTCATGTTGAGGGCACTGGCCAGGCAGAGCGGGGTCTGGTTATAATTGGAGCGACTGTGCTCGGCCACAAAGAAGCCGCGCTGCTCCAGGGCACGGATGAACGGCGTGTTGTCGTAGCCGTAGAACGTCTTCAGGCGATCCGCGCGACCGTAGGCGTCCAGAATGATGTAGTACACGTCCGGCAGGTTGGCGGCCCAGGCCGGCGGAGCCGCCGGACGCCGAAGCCGCACGGTCTGAACGGGCAGGGAAGGCTTCACGACAGCGGCTGTGGAGTGCGACAGCTCAGTCTGGCTGATGGTCCAGACAGGCGAAACGAGCAAGAAGATCGAGACGGCGTTCAGCACCACAGTTGTGTCGTTCAGGGGCCATCGGGTGCGGATAATGGCGGCCATCAGCAGTCCAAGCGCTACGATGCAGAGGGGCGCCGCCAGCTCTCTCGGGCCGGCGGGCAGCAGGTTCATCACATGGCCGTAGGAGAAGAACGCCACGGCGGCAGCCGACGCCGCAAGCGCTCCCTTCCGGACGTGCCGCGTGAGGGCGGTAAGGACAATCCACACGCCTACGGTTCCGAGCGCGGCCCACGCCAGAGGAGCCTCTAGCTGCTGGAACGCGATTCGGCCCGCGTTGTGGGCATAGAGCGCCAGCAGCGGGAACACCGCGAACAAGGCCGGGTGAATTGGGATGACCCGCCGCCGCCCGCGCGCGCGCTTCTTCTGACCGCCGATTTCGAGATTTGCTGTACTTCCGCTCATCCTTGTCCTACCCTGCAATCATCGATTCGGTGGCGTCCTTGGCCCGCATCAGGTATACCGTACGCTCGCTGTCCGGCACTCCGGCACAGCGCACCGTGTCAAAGTAACGGTCGAACGCCGCCTCAAACCCGTGAGGCGTGTAGTTGGGGAACACATCTTCCCGGTTCGCCAGGAGGCGCTGCACCTGGGAATCGCTCTTTGGCACAAACTCGACGATGAGCCACCGGCACATGGATTGGAAGAACGCCGCCACTCTATCGAGCGGAACATTGTTGCCGATGGCCAGGTGGTGCACCAGCGCCAGGGCGAGCGCGCCGTCGGCCGGACCCCGGCTCAAGATTGATCCCCGCTCCCGCAGCGCCCATCCGAGGTACGAGCTTGGGTTGGTAAGGTCCTGGAGCAGCGGCAGCACCCTGGCCTCGCCGGAGCTGCGCGAATCGATGTAGTTCTTCTCCACGGCGGCCGGATCGATATCCCACGCGATGGTCTCCGCGCCCATGCCGCTGGCTATACGGCTGAATTCGCCGGTGTTGGCGCCGAGGTCCCAGACCATACGTGGGGTGGGCGTGATGGCTGCGAGTAAGTCCGAGACGATGCGACGCTTCCCCGCCATGGCTTCCGAGGAGTAGTTCGTATTGCCGTAGTATTCGCCCCACTCGGTGCCTGCCGGCTTCCAGCTCTGCCGTCTGACGGTCCCCTCCAAACTGTCCACGAGCGCGAGGAGAGCGGTCCTGCCCATACGTGCTCTTGGCGTCGAGGGCGCGACCGGCCGGTCGGCGTAGCGCTTTTGGGCCGCGCCGTGCAGGTGAATGTGCGTGAGTAGACCCGGATCCAGCCTGGAGCCACCGGGCAGAAGCCGGCTGGCGAGATCCAGCGGGATCCCGTCCAGGTGAATGCGGAGGAGCTGGCCGAGGCGGACGTCCACACGGCTCATGAGCGCCAGCGGCGCCAGGAAGTGCTGGCAGAACTGCCGGTAGGCCACCCACGGACGTCCCTCCTCATACTTCTCGAATGAGAGGGTATCGACCATAATCGGCTTACCGCACCGGAACTGGATGTTATAGGCGCTTGCGTCCTTCAGGGACATCCCGCAGCGCATCGCCCGCTGCTGAATCTGGAGTGTCGCCAGGGCCGCGTCCCGGAGCTGGCTGAAGGACCACTCGTACGGGTACGAGATGAAGCTGATGCGCTCCGGCTTGAGAACGCGATGCGCGCCAGTGCCCTGGGCAAAGTCCAGGCTCACTTCCGTGTGCGGCACCAGAAGGCCCGCGTCCACCAGGTCCTGGTACAGCCCGGAAGAGGTGAGCAGGTGGTACTCCTGCCGGTAACTGTCCTGGACCTGGCGGTATAGCGTGCCCTGGTGGGTGAAGATGAAACCGCTTGGATCGCGGAAGGAACCCGGGTCGACCGGGTTACTCATGCTGGGCGCCGCGCTCCGAGCTGCTGCCGGTGAAGAGGCCGACCGCGAATTCCCTTATCCGCTGCCAGGCTAGCTTTATGGAGAACACCACCGCCAGGAGACCCGCCAGGGACATCTGAAGCATATAGCTGCCGCTGCCGGGGTCTACATAAGCATGGGCGGGGGCGGAGAAGACTATCAGCAGCACAATGGCTATCAGGTAAACCATGTGGACGATCTCCCTTCTTTAGGGGCCCTCTCACGGCAGGGCCATGATCTCATTGCTTGCTGACTCTATTGACGGCAGATTGTTCACCAGGCAACAGGTATAAATCGGGGCACGAGGCTACGGTGACCGAAAGTTTCGGCCCGGTTCCGAGGGCCAAGAGGCAAGCTAGATAACC
>CAYNFH010000155.1:0-16376 GCA_964396385.1 uncultured Chthonomonadaceae bacterium
CTCACGTCCACTCCCAAAACACGCCTGCAATCTACCCCTCAAGTGCCGGCTTCATCACCACGGCGCACACCACAAGAACGGGCGTTTAGGTGTTCCAGTTCCGCCCCTGAACCCACGAATGCTCGAACGGCTGAACACCCGAACACTTATCTCCTCACGCCTTCTTCCTCCACGAGCTGCTCCGCCACGGCGCGATCGAACACAATTTCCGGAGAGAGGGAGACCTGCAGATTCAGCTCCGGCGTGGGGCGGTCCAGGTTCTTCCGCACCGCCTGCTGCACCTGCTCCACGGTGATGCCGTTGATGCACAGCGGTTTGGCGTAGCGGCACGTGCCGCACTGGTCTCGCCCGTGGCCCTGGTGGCACGGGCTGCAGGAGAGCTCATGCCAGATTACCGTATTATTCGGGCCCCAGGGACTGGAGCGGTGCCAGCAAGTCGAGCCGAAGATGGCGACCACCGGAGTCCCCATTGCGGATGCCACGTGCATGGGGCCGGAATCGTTGCCCACGTAAGCGTCGCACCGCTTGAGCAGGGCCGCCATCTGCCGGAGGGTCGTTTTGCCGATCGCGTTGATGACCGTGGGGCCCAGCGCCTGCTGCATGGCTTCGCCGAGTGGCTCCTCGCCCCGTCCGCCGACCAGCACCACACGGCCGCGATATTCATCCCGGATCCACCGCGCCAGCGCGGTGAAGTTCTCCAGCGGCCACTGCCGGCCGAGCGGGTTGTGCCCGCCAGAGAGTCCGAGGCCGACCAGTATATCGCCCGGGCAGGCGCCATAATCGGCCAGGATCTCCGCCGCGATGGCCTCGTCCTGCGGATCCAGCCAGAGCTCCAGCCGCTCGTCCTCCACGTCGCCGCCCAGGTAGGTGATCAGGTCCAGGTTGTGAACCGTCTGGTGCTTGACATCCTGATCATCGACGGCATGGGTCAGCAGCCGGTCGAAACCGCGGTTAAGGCGTTGCTTGCGCCACGTACTCTTCTCTGAGAAACCTACCCGCCACCTTGCGCCGCTGAAGAACGCCACGTAAGTCGCGTACCAGCTATCCGTCTCCCAGCGCGGCACTACGGCCAGGTCGTACCGTTGGTGTCGGAGGTGCTTCCTGGCAAAGCGCAGCGCTCGTCCCGGCAGGAGGAGAGGGCGCAGCCATGGCCTCATCTGGGGACTGTAGGTGAGAACTTCGGAGACGTAGGGGCAAAGCTCTATGAGGTTGCGGTTCGCCGGCTTTACCACCAGCGTAATATGCGCTTGCGGCAGCAGCCGCCGCAGCTCACGCAGAAAAGGGGTGAACATCACCCCGTCGCCGATCTCATCCAGCCGTACTACGAGGACGGAACGGACCTCCGAAAGGTCCAGTGGGTCTTCCGGACCGCCAATCCTGCCCCGGTACAGAGAGGACGTGGCATGCGACTGAATCCCGACGACGGTTGAAACGGCTCTTCCCGCGGCCCGTCTCAGCGCAGCCGTGAAATGGCTCCGGGTGACCATGGACGGTTGCAGCGCCTCCCTCTGCTTAATTCTTCAGAGGCCAGGAGACTTCATGGCCCCGTACGACGCTTTCGTTACAGCCAGCCGTCTGCCATTATACCCGTCAAGCCAGTAACCTTACCGGCATGTCGCACGGCTGGAGTAGTGGAGTAATGGAGTGATGTTCCAGAATCCGGAGCCCAATACTCCAACACCCCACTACTCCATTACTCCGCTATCGCTCTTCTGTCACCTCGCCTTCACAAAGTAGATCCGGTCCACGTACACGCCCTCCTCCGCCTGCGCGTTGCCGGGCGGGCTCACCCAGATGTACATTCCTTGATGGAACTGCCACGTACCAAGGTCGTAGGTGTGGTACGCGCCGTCCCCGGCGCGGTCCAGCCCGATGGTCTGCTGCGCTACCGCCGCGTTCTTCTGGTTGTCGAATACTCCGATGGTGAACGCCAGTCCCGACTGCTGCAGGGGCTGGCTCCGAACTACCGCGAACGCATGCCAGGAGCCGGGCAGGGCGTCGGCGAGGTCGCGTGAGATAACCAGTTGGGTCGCCCATTCCTGCCGGCCGCCGGGCATCCGGACGGCCTTGCCGTCGGACGCCTTTGGGTCGTCCACAATGGACGCCGCAGTCGGTCCCCCGAACAGCGTGAAGCCGCTCTCCTGCACATCTCGCCAGCTTCCAGGCGGGAGCCCCGCGACGCCCGGAGGAGGCGGCGCCGCGGACGCGCTCCCGAGGTGGGACCGGATGCCCGCCTCGTAGGATGCCAGGGATTGGCTCTCCCCGATGGAGTCCACCTTTAGTGCATGGACCCGCCGGAAGAACGCGTCCGCCAGCTCCTGCTGACTGGGAAGTGCCCGTGTGCCCGCCCCCGATGCCGCCCACGCCTGCTTCACTCCCTCGTACCGCACGAGGATGGCGTTCTCCAGGGGCAGCCGTTCCCGCGTAACCCTGCGGAGCAGCGCCGGGTCGTTGGCGACCGCCTGCTGCGCCTGGTCGAAGAGGCGGCTGGCCTGCACCAGATCCGCGGCGGAGAGGAACTCCAGGTTGCTCTGGAAGCAGAGCACCCGCGTCGGGCCGCGCATGGCGCTGTCGTTCACGACGTCCAGATACTGCTTCAGGTACGGTCCGGCGGCGCCGTAGTAGCCATTGAGAAAGTCGGCCGTGAGCTGGGTCGGGTCCCGCGAGGGGTCCCACAGCAGGTGCGCGAGCAGCCAGGCGCGCAGCCGCACGAAGTCTCCGGCGCGAGTGAAGGCGTCGCCCTGCTCAAAGACGCTCTGGGCGTTGTTCGCCACAAAGAAGCGGATGTTCGGCGCCAGGTTCTTCAGGTCCGGGAACGGCAGCAGGTAGTTGGCAAAGTCCGTCACGTAGTCCCAGACGGCCAGGCGCGGAGCGATGCGGCTCCAGTCCAGCACATCCTGGCGGAAATCCTTGTTGTAGTCGCTGTCCAGGGGGTGGGCGAAGTCGCACTCAAAGCTGCAGAGGCGGATGGTCACGTTCGACGCCGGCCGCACATGGAGCGGCGCCTTCCGGCTCCACTGGTATGCCAGCGTCTCTACCTGGACGTTGGGAAACTCCCTGTGAATATCGTCCGCCACGGCGTTTACATACCGGAGGAGGGGACCGGCGGGAGAGCCCTCCGACTGCTCTACGGCCCTACAGTTGGGGCACTGGCAGTAACCGCCTGCGTCGTTCTGGCTGATGGAGATGACGTCGGCGGTGGGGTCCTTGCGCAGCCACTCCAGGGCGGCGGCGGTGAGGGCCTTGCGTCCCGCCTCGTTGGTCAGGCAGAGCTGAGCGGCCTGGCCAACGCGCTTGCCATTGATCTCGCTGTACCACTCCGGATGCTGGGCGAAGTACTTGTCCGGCGGCAGGAGCTGATAGAACGTGTGGCACCACCCCAGCGTGGGCCGGTGTCCGCCGTACTCCGGCGGGATGTTGGTCCAGTGGCCGTTGACCTTCAGCCGGACGGCGAAGTCCGGCGACGTGTTCACGTCGCGCTCATACGCCTCGCGGATCTGCAGCTTCGGAACGTAGACCGTGCTGAGCGGAGGGATAGTGAGCGTCCGCTTCTGCGGGATGGAGCTCTCAGAGGAGGTCCACCACCGGCAACCCACCGAGTCCTCCAGGAACGTGTAGACGGCGTAGAGCGTCCCGCGCGGCTTGCCGCCGGCCAGGATCAGGTTGGGGCCGGCGGTCTTCATGAGGATGCCGTCCGTGCCCAGCCGGGCCCAGTCCACGCTCCCCGCGAGCGCGTCCCCGCGTTTGGTGCGGCCCACAAAGATAGCCGGCGCGCTCTCCTCCGCTTCAGCCTCCGTCTGGATGGGGAAGTCGGCGCCGGTGACCTGCCGGAGGTACGTCTGGAGCTCTTTGGCGGCGGTGCGCTCCGGCGCGTCCGCGGAATCGCCGACCACGATGACGTAGTCGCTCTTGCCGTTGCTACTCAGGGGCTGGGCGGCGCAGCCGGTCGCGGCTATCAGCGGCAGCGCGACTGCAAGGAGAAGAAAAGTCCTCATGGACAACCTCAACTTTCAAGGCTGGAAGAGATTCAGTATGGTTCACGGCTATTATGCATCGCGGGCGGCCTGGTCGGGTGTGAACGTGTTCACAGCGATGCCCCGGCCCCTTATGGTTATTGACGAATAAGCGCCGCAACGGCACGTGCGCACGGACCAAGGTCCGGCGCTGGGTGGCTTACAGCCGAGTGTCCACGGAGGTGGACACGAGTCGTAGCGGCACTATTTCGGCAAAGACCGTAAGTCGCGGGCAACAAGTACGCAAAGTCCCCCTGCGGGGCCTCCGGGATCTGGACCCTCAACCCTCAACGCTCGCGCAGCTTGAACAGCGCGTGGCTGTCCGCCGCGGAGGGTTTCGCGGGATTGCCGACATAGACTCCACGGTCTACTGTAGACTTGTTCACCACGGCGCCCATCCCGATCACGCAGTCCCGGCCAATGGTCACGTTATTCGCGACGCAGCTATTTACCCCGAAAAAGCAGCTTTCGCCTACGGTGCAGTAGCCGGAGATGACCACGTGGGAGGAGAGGAAGCTGTTGTCATGGATCACGCTCTGGTGGCCTATGTGGTTACCGCTCCAGAGCACCACGTTGTTCCCGATGCGCACGGAATACTGGAGGACGTTGTTCTCCATGATGAAGCAGTTCTCGCCGATCTCCACGTTCCTCCAGACAAAGGCGCGGGAGCTCACGTAGGAGGCCAGCCCGTATCCCTTGGACCTGGCCGCCCGGTAGAGGCGGGTCCGGACCCGGTTCAGCTTTGTGTAGGAGATGGCAACAAATGCCTGGTGGCGGGAAGGGGGAAATCGCTCCTCCACCTCTTCGAACGCGACCACGGGCAGGTCGAACAGCCGATCCCTCTTCAGGAACTCCTGCTCCACGCAGAAACCCGCTACCTCGTGCGGGGAATCGTGGGTGAAGTACTCGTAGGCCAGCTCGGCGGTCTCCCCGTCGCCCACAATGACAATGCGGTCCATCTTGCTCTCCCGGCGCCTGTTATCTAGCGCCCGGTTCGCCGCCGGAACCGCTCAGCCCTGCCGGCGGAGGACTCGTGGCGGGAGCCAGTCCTCAGTAGGCAGTCATCAGTCGTTAGTCCGCAGTCATTGCGCGGTGGGGTGAGACATTGTCTCAATTTGCGGGGCGGCAGGACTCTGTATGGCTCGGGTGGCATTCCACCACAATGTGACGGGATCCCGTCACATTGTGGTGGTTTGGTCCCATCGCCGGACACGCGCGTGAGGGACCATTCCGGCCCTCCCCTCCGCGATGCACAGATAGCACTGTCGTACGCGCTGCAAGCCCTCACCCCCGGGTTGTACGCATTGTTGCTTCCTACGCATTATCCCCCTCTCCCAAGAACAGGAGAGGGGGGAGATGGAGTGAGACGTTGTCTCAAAATGCAGAGTCGAGAGTCTAGAGTCGAGAGAGCGGATTCCGGAGAGGGGGGAGTGAGACATTGTCTCAAATTAGCTAATCTAAGCGATGGGGAGGAGCGGCGGCACCGGAATATGGATGAGATTGGCTGCCGGAGTGTGGGCGGTATTGGGTAGAGGCTGCGCAGAAAGCGCGGAAAGCGCAATAAGGGGGGCGCAGCGCCGGTTCCAAGCTCAACAGGGGCAGGATTCTTATTCTGCGCAGAAAGCGCAATAAGCGCAGTAAGGGTGCAAGTTCCACCTCCCGGCCTTGGGCCTCGTTCAGGCGGAGGGTGGTGGAGACGCGGACGGGTGCTATAGCAAACCGAAGACGCCCTGAGGCTGATCCCAGGGCGCCTTCGAACCTTGGGCTACTCTATTCCCGGAGTGATCGCAACCGGGCTCCAGCCCGGGAAGGGGCCGTAGTCCTCGTAGGTGAACTGCCCCGGCTTGTAGATGTCCCAGAGGCTTACGCGGCCCTCCTGGTTCTGCCACAGCACCCTAGGGTGGTTGTCGTACCCCACCGCCAGCATGGAGGGATTCCAGCTTGGAAAGGGGCCGTAGTCGTCGAAAGTGAAGCTGCCGTCGGAGGCAACGGTCCAGAGGGAGAGCTGGCCGGTGGCCTCGTTGCACCACATGACCCGCGCCTGCCCGTCTCCTCCTACGGCCATTCCCGTCGCCTGCCACTGGTCGCTCGGTCCACCGTAGGGGCCGTAGTTCCGGAGCTGGAACTGCCCAGGCCCGGTGATGGTCCAGAGGGACATCTGCTGATTGGCATCGCTATTGGTCCAGAGGAGGCGCGGCTTGTTGTCGGGTCCCATGGACATAGCGCGAACACTCCAGCCCGGGTACGGCCCGTAGTCGTCATAGTCGAAGGAGCCCGGGCCATTGATGGTCCAGAGCGACACCTTACCGTCCGTACGCTCCCACAGCAGCCGGACTCGATTGTCTGTCCCAACGGTTATCTTGATCGGTTTCCAGCCGTCGTACGGCCCATACTCCTGGTGATCGAACGTGCCGTCGGCGTGCAAAGTCCAAAGGGAGGCTTCGCCTTTGTACAGGTTACTGAAGAGCAGACGCTGGAGACCATCCGTCCCTCCGACGGCGCTATCGATGCAGTCGAAGCCGCCCAGAGCGTAGTCACGAACAGACAGGCCGGAGGTAGCAGACAGCGACCACACGGATGTTTTCCAACTGAAAGGGTTCTGTGGCCGCCAGACTAGATGCGGACGGATAGGAGTTAGAAGGAGCGACTGCATTCCCCCGCCCTGCGGATTCACGACTATCTGCCCGGAGTCGGTTATGCCCGCTGCGTCTTCGAGTGCTGCCCCGGCGGCTGGAGAGATGAGAGAGTTCAGGTTCCTCAAGCCATTCTGGCTATCCCAGACGAACGCCGAATCGATAGCATAGCCATAGATGGTAGGCTCGGAATCTTTTCCTACTACCTGCCCGCTGGCATTGATCGCCCGAGCGGCGCTCGCGTGGACACTGATGTCCTTCATCTGTCCGTCTGAGTACACGAAGGCATGCTGCATGCCTTCCCCGATGAGCGAATACCACCCCGCAATTTGCCCTTTGTCATTGATGGTGGTGGCAGTGCCCGTCTGGCCGGTTGCCCACCCGAGATTTGTGATCTGCCCGTCGGAAAATACGCAGGGGTACTGTAGGCCGCCCGGGACATCGGCCCAGCCCACCGCCTGGCCCAGGTTATTGATGGCCATCGCCGCGCTGTTGCCGCCCGCGAGTGTGCCCAAGTCTACGGGACCGTCTGGCGTGAAGAGACAGGCGTGAAGGTATCCGGCTGCCGTTTGGAAGCACCCGACAATCTGGCCGAGGTTATTGATTGTGTTTGCGCTCGAATAGCTGCCTCCCAGCGATCCGAGATCCCTCATCGTACCGCCGGCGTAGAGCCACGCGTGGGTGGAGTTATCGGGCGATATGGAACGGCCCACGATCAGTCCCCCGTCGTTCAAGCCGTTTGGAAAAGTCTGCGGCCCGCCGAAGCTCAGGATGTCAGCGCCGGTTTGCAGGTAGCCGCCGACGAAGTACTGCGAGCCAAGTATCTGGCCGCGGTTATTGATCGCAACGACGGTGGATGCGCCGGCCCCAAGCGGCCCAACGTCGGTAACTGTGTATCCCTGCGCGGCAGCGGGGTGCGCGGAGAGGGCGGAGAGGCAGACGGCAAGGCCCGCCAATAGGCCGTGGCACTTATTCCAGGTCATGTGTTCCTCCGGAGATTCGGGTGGCAAGTGAGGCTGAATGCGCCAGCGGGGGCGTAGGCGGGCGCGAACGCGGCAGGTTAGGAGGCGCCGATGGCCGTGGGGTTATTCCATATTCAGCGACCAACTAGCGTTAGTTCTCTTTTAGCGCACGCGCTAGCCGCACGAGGTGAGATGAGAGGAGGAGGATCGCCACGGGGGGCCGGGTTACGCGCCGTAGTGGTAGCGGCACGCAATGACCACGACTTCAGTGGATGTAGCAGAATAGACGAGACGATGCTCTTCGTTGATCCTGCGGGACCAGTAGCCGGAGAGATCGCCGCGGAGCGCTTCCGGCTTTCCGATGCCTTCAAACGGGGAGCGGAGGATGTCCTTGATGAGCAACTTGATGCGGTTCAGCAGCCGGCGGTCATGTTCCTGAAATCAGAGGTAGTCCGACCACGCGGAGGTCGTGAAGCAGAGCTTCACGGCTCCAGCAGATCCTTCTCCTCAGATTGGCCGGCTTCGGCCTCCGCGATCGACCGGCGGAGATGGGCGGCGTTGGCCGGGTTCGCGAGAAGATAGTGCGTTTCGGCCCAGGCGTTGTACTCGTCCAGCGGCATCACCACGACCTGCTCGCCGGACTCGGTGAGCACGATTGCGGGCTCGGAATCCTCCATCACTCGCTTCAACAGCCCGTCCAAGTTCCGCTTCGCCTCCGCCACCGTTACAGCACGCATCCGTCCGCTCCTCCTGTCTCCCTGGCCGGTATTATAGCAAAGCGCAGACGCCCCCGGGATTCGCGCGAGAGCGCCATCGTGTCTTGCGTCACTCTATTCCCGGAGTGATCGCAACCGGGCTCCAGCCGGGGAAGGGGCCGTAATGGGTGCTTAGGTCAGTGGATGCACGTGTCATCTGTGTAAGGCGAGCCAAGAAGAGCATGATGGGCCTGGGCCCATCCCCTCGCGGATTCGGAGCAGGCCGCCCCGCCGGGGTATAACATTCAGCGGGAAAGATTTCATGAACTGGATCAAGAGGGGATTGATCTACGGTCCGGACGGTACCAGCGCCTGGGCCGAGCACTCCGCCCTCCAGCCCACGCCGTTCTCCCTCACCCCCAGCACCATCCGCGTTTTCGCCGGTTTCCGCGATCGTGAGGGCATGAGCCGCGTGGGCTGGGTGGACGTGGACGCCGAGGACCCGGCGCAGGTGCGGGGAGTCTCAGAGACGCCGGCGCTGGACATCGGCCGGCCGGGGGCGTTCGACGATAACGGCGTCGTGCCGTGCGCGGCGGTCCGGCGCGGGGACGAGATCTGGCTCTACTATGCCGGGTACCAGCTCTGCAAGCGCGCCAAGTTCCTGGTCTTCGGGGGCCTCGCCACCAGCTCGGACGGCGGCAACAGCTTCCAGCGCTACAGCAAGGCGCCCATCTTCGACCGCACGTCCGACGAGACCCTGTTCCGCGTGGTGCACTGCGTGCGGCACGAAGGCGGGCGCTGGAGGATCTGGTACTGCAGCGGAGACGAGTGGGTCCCCGGCCCGGGCAGGGACCTGCCCGTATACGACACGAAGTATGTAGAGTCCGCGGACGGTATCATCCCGAACGGCCCCCCGCAAGTGGCCGTCTCCCTCTCCGGCGATGAGAACCGCATCGGCCGGCCCACCATCGTAAACCTGGACGGCCGGTACCACATGTACTTCACCACCGGCACGCCCGGCGGCGGCCTGGGCATGGGCTACGCCGTCTCCGATGACGGTGTGGTGTGGACCCGGTGCGACTCCGAGGGGGGAATTGGGCCCTCCGAGTCCGGCTGGGATTCGCACGACATCTGCTACGGCTGCCTACTGGAGCATGGCGAGCACGTCTACCTCTTCTACAACGGCAACAACTACGGACGGGAGGGCTTCGGATTCGCGGAGCTCGACCGACGTGCGTGACGCTCCCAGCGCGAGAGTCGCAACGTCATTCCGCGCAGAGCGAGGAATCCGGCCTCCGGCTCACCCTGCGAAGGGCAGTCTCAGTTGCTGACCGCCACTCCCTACACGGCCGCGCACAAGGCGGAGTGGGACGGATTCGCCGCGAAGGCCAAGAACGGGATCTTCCTCTTCCAGCGCGACTACATGGAGCACCACGAGGAGCGGTTTGTAGACGGCTCCCTGCTGTTCCACCAGGACTCCCGGCTGGTCGCGCTGCTGCCCGCCAACCGCGACGGCGACACGCTGGTCTCGCACGGCTGGCTCACTTTCGGCGGCTTCCTTACGGACGCCTCCATGACGCAGTCGGTCATGCTGGAGCTGTTCGCCGCCCTCACGGACCATCTGCGTGAGGCGGGCGTCAAGCGGCTGGTCTACAAGTGTATCCCGTACGTCTTCCACACGCTTCCGGCCGAGGAGGACCGGTATGCACTTTTCCGCGCCGGGGCGCGGCTCATCCGGCGCGACGCCTCCTCCGCCATCGACTTCCGCGAGCCGCTCAAGTTCCGCAAGGGCCGGATCTACTGCGTCAAGCGCGCGAGATCGGCGGGTGTCCAGGTGCGGGAGGCCGCGGATTGGGAGCGGTTCTGGGAGGTGCTGGAGGAGAACCTGGGGCAGCGGCACGGCGTCAAACCGGCCCACACGGTCCAGCAGATCCGGCTGCTGCACGCGCGCTTCCCAAACAACATCCGGCTGCACGTGTCCACGTTGGGGAACCAGGTCCTGGCAGGCGCCGTGCTGTTCGAGAACACCCACAGCGCGCACGTGCAGTACATCTCGTCCACCGAGCAGGGAAGGGAGCTCGGCGCGGTGGATATACTGTTCGACCACCTTATCAACGAGCGGTACTGCCACAAGCGGTACTTCAGCTTCGGCGTCTCTACCACGGACGCGGGCCAGTCGCTCAACGAGGGGCTGATCGCGCAGAAGGAGGGCTTCGGCGCCCGGACGGTGGTGCATGATTTCTACGAGCTGGAGGTAGGGTGAACCAGCTGAATCCCGTCACCTATTCCATGCCCTTGTCCAACGCCAGAATAATCGACCTGCCCGTGGTGCATGACCCGCGCGGCAACCTCACCTTCATCGAGGGCAACCGCCACGTGCCCTTCGAGATCCAGCGGGTCTACTACCTCTACGACGTACCGGGCGGGGCAGCGCGGGCGGGACACGGCCACAAGACGCTCCACCAGCTCATCGTGGCCATGTCCGGCAGCTTCGACGTGGAGCTGGACGACGGCCGCGACAAGGTGAAGTACCACCTGAACCGCTCCTATTACGGGCTCTACGTGCCGCCCATGATGTGGCGCTATATCGACAACTTTTCGTCCGGCTCCGTCTGCCTGGTGCTGGCGTCGGCGCCGTACGACGAATCCGACTACTACCGCGACTACGACACGTTCGTTGCCGCCGTGAGGGACGCGAGATGAGGGTGCCGTTCCTGGACCTGGCGCCGATGTATGAGGAGCTCCGGTCTGAGCTGGACGCCGCCTACCAGAGGACCATGTCCTCCGCCTGGTACATCATGGGCCGGGAGTGCGACGCCTTCGAGGCGGAGTACGCCCGCTACTGCCAGGCGGAGCACTGCGTGGGCGTCGGGAACGGCCTGGACGCGCTCAGCCTGCTCCTCCGCGCCTACGGCATCGGGGCGGGCGACGAGGTGATCGTGCCCGCGCACACTTTCATCGCCACCTGGCTGGCGGTCTCCTCCGTGGGCGCGACGCCGGTCGGCGTGGACGTGGAGTGGGAGAGCTTCAACCTGGCCCCGGGTCGGATCGAGGAGGCCATCACCCCCCGGACTCGGGCCATCATTCCGGTCCACCTCTACGGCCGGCCGGCCGACATGGAGGCCATCCACCACATCGCGGCGGCGCACGGGCTGAAGGTGATAGAGGACGCGGCGCAGGCCCACGGCGCCACGTACCGCGGCCGGCGGGCGGGCAGCCTCGGGGACGCGGCCGGGTTCAGCTTCTACCCGGTCAAGAACCTCGGCGCCATCGGGGATGGCGGGGCTGTGACCTCCAACGACGGAGAGCTGATGGAGCGGCTCCGGCTGATCCGCAACTACGGGTCGCGCGCCAAGTACGTGCACGAGGAGGCGGGGGTGAACTCCCGCCTGGATGAGCTGCAGGCCGCCTTCCTCCGCGCCAAGCTGCGCGTGCTGGACGAATGGAACGAGCGCCGCCGCCGCGTCGCGCGCACCTACGCCGAACGCCTGTCCGGCCTCGAGGAACTTACCCTTCCTGAAGGGATTGAGGGGGCGAGCGGGCGAGCGGGCGAGGGGGCGAGGGGGCGAGCGGGCGACACGGCGATTCCGGATTCTGGACCTTCAACCTTCAACTTTCAACCTTCAACCGAATCCGTGTGGCACCTCTACGTGGTCCGTACGCCGGACCGGGACGGAATCCAGAAGCGGTTGGCGGAGGCCGGCGTGGGCACCATGATCCACTATCCGTGTCCGCCCCACCTCCAGCAGGCATACGCCCACCTGGGCCTCGGCCCGGGTACGTTTCCCGTGGCGGAGCGCATCGCCCGGGAGGCGCTGAGCCTCCCCATGGGACCGCACCTGGACGACCAACAGGTGGAGTACGTCTGCGAGTCCGTCCGCGCGGCGCTCGGGGCCACGAGCGCGCTGCCGGCATGAGGTCTGTCCTCCGCGCCACCGCAATCCTGAGCAGCAGCTCAATCGTGTCCATGATCGTCGGCGTCGTCTCCGCCAAGGCGTGGGCGCTGCTGCTGGGGCCGGCCGGGCTGGGGGAGATGGGCCTTATTCAGGGGCTGCTGGGACTGGCCACCCTTGCCGGCGCTATGGGCATCGGCAACGCCCTGGTGCGCGAGGGGGCGCACGCGCTCGGGGCAGGAGAGAAGGACCGCGCCGCCGCGCTCCAGACCGCTTCGTGGGTGGCGGCCGGCGCCTTTGGCGGCGCCGCGAGCCTCCTGCTCATCCTGCTGCGGGTACCCATTGCACGGTTGATGCTCGGCACCGCCTCGGAAGCGGACAGCGTGGTCTTGGTGGCGCTGGCGCTTCTTCCCTCGCAGGCCGGCACCATCCTGACCTCTATCCTCAACGCGCACCACCGCGTGGGGAGCCTGGCCAAGGTCGCCATCGCCAACAGTCTGCTCGCGGCGGGAACGACCATCCTGCTGGTGTGGCGCTGGCGGGTGCACGGCATCGCGCCGGCAGTGCTGGTGTCGGCGCTGGTGACGTGCGGCTCCTGCTGGCTGTTCCTGCGAAGGGCGGGATATCGGACGGCGGCCCGCGTGCCGCTGGCGGAGGTGTGGCCCGCCGCGCGGAGCCTGGTCCGGTTCGGAGCGCCGTATACGGTGAGTATGCTGGTGGGGACCGGCATGCAGTGGGTGCTTCCCAGCGTGGTGCTCCATACGCTGGGCCGGGAGAACGTGGGCTACTACCGCGCCGCAATGGCTATCGCGGTGACGTATCTCGGCTTCCTGGTGACCGCGATGGGGCAGGACTACTATCCGCGCGTTTCCGCCGCGCGGGACCGCCCGGAGGCGCTGGTGGACCTGGTGAACCAGCAGCACCGGCTGGTGCTCCTGACCGCCGTTCCCATTATCCTCGCCGCTCTGGCCCTGGCGCCCGTCATCCTGACACTCATCTACTCACCGAAGTTTGTTCCGGCAGCGGACGTGCTGGAGTGGCAGCTCATTGGAGACATCTTCAAGTTCGCGGCCTGGGCCATGTCCTTTGTGGTGCTCGCGCGCTGCGGCAGCCTCACGTTCTTCTTTACGGAGCTCACGGGCGGCGCCACCCTGCTGGGAGCGAGCTGGCTCTGCATGCGCTGGTACGGCCTTTCCGGGCTTGGCATCGGGTTCCTGGTGGTCGGCGTGGTCTACTACCTGCTGATGTGGGCCATCCTGCGGCACTCCATCGGCCTGCGCTGGACGGCGGAGAACGGCCGCATGCTCGTGGTCGCGGCGGTCGCGGCCGGCGGCATCCACTTCGCCCGGCTGGCCGGCCCCGCGGCCTTCCGGCTGGCCGCTCCGCTGGCTCTGGTCGCCATCCTGGGCCTGGTCAATATCCGCACGCTGATCCGGGAGTACCGGGGTCACCCTCTCCGCCCGTCTGAGCCCTCAGTGGCGTAGGTGTCGGGCATAGATTTTGGATAGCTCGGCAGGAGCCTCGCGCTCCCAGCAACCCGCAACAGAATCGTCTTGTCGTACGTGCCAGGGCCGCTAATTGACAATCGAAAACCGAAGATCGAAAATCGAACACCGCCCCTCCGTTTCCGTCTGCATCCCTTCCTACAACCACGCCTCGTTCCTGCCGGAGACCATCGAGAGCGTGCTCGCGCAGACGTTCGACGACTACGAGATCGTGATTGTGGACGACGGTTCGACGGACGAGAGCCTCGCTGTCGCGCGCGGGTACGAGAGCCGGTACCCGGACCTGATCCGCGTGTTCACGCACCCGGGCGGCGAGAACCGGGGGATCTCCGCCACCGTCAACCGGGCCTTTGCCGAGTCCCGCGGCCGGTACTGGTCCGGCCTGCCCTCTGACGACGCGCTCCTCCCGCACAAACTGGCGGCGCAGGTGGAGTACCTGGAGCGGAACCCGGACGCCGGCTGGACGTACGGGTACGCGGCCTGCATGGACGAGAGCGGCCGGCGCGTGCCGGGCCTGTTGGGCCGCGACATCACGCGGATGCCGGATCCTATGGCGAGCCTCATCGAGTGCAATCCGGTGTTCGGCATGACGGTGCTGGCCCGCCGGGAGGCGGTGGAGGACGTAGGGCCGCACACGGAGGGGTTGGTCTACAGCGACTGGGAGTGGTGGGCGCGGATGCTGGCCGGCTGGAAGGCGGGATTCATACCGCGCCCGCTGGTGAAGTACCGCCTGCACAGCTACAACACCAGTGTGGGAAGCGGCAGGGAGAAGGCGCTCCAGCGGACGCTGGAGGTGATGGTGGCGCTCCGCGCCAACGCGGCGAGTATCGGCGGCGCGCTGGCGCCCGCCCGGACTCAGGCGCACCTGGACCTTCAGGCGGCCTTTCTTCTGTTCAGCCTCGGCCAAGGTGACAAGGCGGCGGTGTGGCTCTCCGCCGCGTTCAATACGGACCCCGGTCTCGGCCCGGACGCGGAGTTCCTGGCCGCCTGGCTCCGGCGGCGCCGGTACGAGCTGTACAAGGAGCGGGCGCTGGGGGAGGGGCCGGACATAGCGCCGGATGCGTTCACCGCCTGGCTCCAGGAGCACCTGCCCACTGCGGCTCCGGTGGCCGTCAAGGAGCGCCTGCGCCAGACCGGCGGCGAGCTGGCGCTGCGCTGGAGCTACGCCTGCGAGCGGCTGAAGGAGAAGGGGCTGCGCACGGCCATGGCGTGGCAGGAGTACCGGCTTCGCGAGCCCGGCACGCGCACGCTCCTGCTGGAGACGCTGCTCGGCAACCGGCTTAGCAGGCTTGCAGGTTGGCGTCGGCGATTGAAACCGCACACAACAAGTACACAAAGTCCACCTTAGTGGACTCGGGACCTAATTCTCGGCCCAGGCGCGGACCATAATGGTACCCATCGCTCGCTTCCAGCGCAGCCGGTACACCACGCGGCAGTAGGTTATGGGCAGGCACCAGAGCCGGCGCGGAAAGTAGGTGACGGTGTGCGCGGGGTTGTCGAACATCCGGAACTCGCAGCCGGAGTATCCGCTCCGCCGGAGTGCGGCCGATATGGCGCCTACCGTGTTGCAGCGGTACGCGGTGGGGAAGTGGTAGCTCGCGACCAGGGACGTTGGGCGCAGCCTCTTGAGCAGCCAGTCCTCCACGCCGGTCGCCGCCGCGATCTTCGTCGCCAGCCCGAAGAAGTGGTGGAGGTTCGGCGTAACGAAGAAGAGCTGCCCGCCGGGCTTGAGCAGCCGCCGGCACGCCCGGAAAAACTCGTCCGGACGCGCCACGTGCTCTACCACATAGATCGCATACAGACAGTCGAACGTGCCCGGGGTCTCCCGCTCGGCATACTCCTCCAGGGTGAGCTGGTGGCGGTCGGCCACAAACGGATTCTGCTGGATGGCGGCGTCCGGGTCCATCCCCACCAGGCGGCCCACGTGCGGCGCGATCCGCTCCACGAATCCGGCCTTTCCATGCCCGGCCCCGACGTCCAGCACCACCGCCCGGGGTGGCAGGGAAGAGACGATCCAGTCCCCAAACGCGATGCGCTCGTTGGTGTCGGAGGGCAGCGAGTCCACCGCGCAGCGGAACGGCTCCCGGCGGGCGTGGGGCTGTTGGGCGATCGCCACTATCCGGCTGCCGCCGCGATGGGCCGTGGACGGCCCGCCCGCAGCGCCGCGCGCACCACGTAACCGAACACCACGAAGACGGCCAGGTCGCTGGTGGTGATGCCGGAGGCGTCCACGGCATAGTAGACGGTAAGCGCGCAGATGGCCGCGTAGGGCCAGGCGAAGCCGGACCGGCGCGCGAGCCGCAGCCCGAGCGCCAGCAGCAGCAGGACGAACGCGGCGAAGCTCAGCGCCCCATAGTTGAGCAGGAAGTTGAGCGTGGTGGAGTCCGTCGCGCCGAAGCTGGTCCCCACGGAGGTCTGGACCCCGCTGCTCCCCAGCAGCTTGACGCCGCCCGCCCGGTTGAGGCTCTCGGTGAGGACCAGGTGGTACACGCCGAAGCGCGATGAGGTGAGGGAGTCCAGCTCCGTCCACACGGCGCTGCCGGGCGTCGCGAAGTAGATCAGCGCGTACACGATGAGAGGCGCGGCAAACAGCGCCACATACAGCGCCGTGCGGGTGCCCCTGCCCGTTCGGCGCGCAACGGCACCGCAGATCAGGGCGATGAGGCACGCGAGCA
>CAYNFH010000156.1:0-16285 GCA_964396385.1 uncultured Chthonomonadaceae bacterium
ATAGTGGTCCGCACGCATGTCCTAGCGGACTGCTGGTAGGTCAGTCGGAGGGCGAGGCTCCCGCCGAGCCGCTCTGTAAGGATTTGCACACGGTAACGTCAGTGCGCCCATGCCAGCAAGCAGTAGAATTGAGATATGAGCGTCATCCAGTGGCTTGGTCTTGCGGGCGTTTTGCCCTTCATGTGCTTCACCTCGCCGCCGTATGGTGGGTTTCAGCGCGGCCATAGGTTATCTCATCCTAATCCCATCGTCGTCGACTTCGCAATCAACCGATGGAAGCTTGATCTCCCGCCCGATAAACTAGTGCGGCTAGGCAACAAGCGCAAGGTCGACGACAAACTTGGCAAGTTCCACGAGTTCCCCATCAATTGGGGCCAGCAAGGACCTAAGCCGTCGAACGGCCGGAGGGTGAACCCGGATGAAGATGACGAAATTGTGTACTATCGCGACAGGCGAGGCACACGTCTCGTCCAATACCTCGATGAGGAAGGGCCAGACCAACCCATTCTCTCGGCCGAATGCAAGCACCGCGCAACGCTGATCTCCCTGGACCTTTCGGACCTCAAGACGCCTTCTGGCCTTCGATTGGGAGATTCTGCCAACAGGCTCAGGTCTGTTCTCGGTAGGCCGACACTTCATTACCGATTCCGAACATACACCATTCTCCTCTACATTCAGAAGCCGGAATATAGCCGGTTAGAGGGCAAGTCTTATCCCTCGGCCAACGCCGCCGCATATGTGACTGAGCGGGACCGCCTCGTGGAGATAGGCATCTTCTTTCTGAGCCTTGAGCCGCGCCCGCATTAGCATGCACAGGTCGCGGTGACCTCCCGCACAAGGGTCTTCTCCATCCGAGCAAATCAGCCAAAAACCGCGAGGGGCCGCTTCTGCCGTGACAGCAGAAACGGCCCCTCCCCCCACTCACAATATGCCTGCTCGCTTACTCCCTGTGCAAACTACCTGATCCGATCGCATGACCCTAGTCGTCTCGCCGTATCAGGGCGGTGAAGCCCTCCTGAGCGAAGTGGTGATCGTGAGTGAGCGCCTCTTCGATTCCCTGGCTACGCATTACCGACATGGAGATGCAATCGGTCAGGCTGTACTCCTTGTCTCGGCGGCGCTCGTAGAGGTCGAGGCCCTCCAGAAAGGATTCGTGACTCTGCGCCATTACGGTAACAGCGGGGTTGGAGAGAATGCTTCGGACGGTTAGAGCCGCCTTGGTCCGCAGGAACGGGCCTCCGGCGCTCAAGCCGGTGAGGAATTCCGAGAGGACCTCTTCCGTGGTCACGAGCTGAGGATCAGCAGTCAGGGCACGGGCACGCTTCGCCTCTTGATGCCACGGATCGCGTGGATTCGTGATCGCGATCCAGTACAGCGTGTCCGCGAATACCTTCACTCCCGCTTCGGCGTGCCGTAGACGTAGTGGTCCAACTGGTCGGATAGATCGGGCGGCAGCTTGGCCCACTCCTCGTCCGGCACGTCGGACACAATGTCGGCAATGATGTCTTCAATAGGCCGCGTGTCTGCCGTCCCTGTTGCGGTGTCGGGTTCCGGCAGAACCGTCAGCTTCAGTCTATGCCCCGCGAACTCCGGCGCCCGCCGTGCTATCTCTTCCCAGGTTCCTTCGATTTCCAGCAATGGAACAGCCATACCTCTCTTGCCTCCTATCCTGGGCGGATTCTACCATGCCCACGAGCAGTACGCCAATTGAGCCGCGACCTTACACTGTGCGCCCGTGCCTCCGCAGGATCTCCCCCACCCGGTCATGCGGCAGGGCGGGCACATGATGGCCCTGGAAGCCGGTCATCGGCTCCGCCGCCACCAGCGCGTTGATGATCGCTTCCTCCGTGGCCTGTACCGTGGCCTCGAAGAGAAGAGTAATGCGCGCCAGCCCCAGCATGGTCACCGCACAGTCCTGCTCCGGATTCGCGCCCTTCAAATTGGCTGTGGAGAACGCCAGGAACAGGTCCCCCGAGGTGATGCCTGCCACGCTGCCCGTGCGCGCCAGCCCCATTCCCGCGCGCTTCGCCAGCGCTTTGAGTTGGTTCGGCAGGAGCGGTGCGTCCGTGGCGACCAGTATGATGATGGAGCCGCGCTCTTCGGGAGGGCGCGCGGGCTGCGCCAGCTCCCGCCCCACCGGCACGCCCGCGATGAGGAGCTGCCTCGGCCCGCCGTGGTTCGCCTGCACCAGCACGCCCATCGTGTAGGTGCGGGCGCCCAGCCGGACCACGCGCGAGGCGGTGCCGATACCGGCTTTGAATCCGTGGCAGATCATGCCGGTACCGCCGCCCACACTGCCCTCGGCCACCGCCCCGCCGGCCGCGGATTCCAGCGCCTGGATCGCGTGCTCCGGCCGCACGTGGAAACCGTTGACGTCGTTGAGCCAGCCGTCCCATGTCTCCGCCACCACCGGCAGGGAGAACGGCCCCGGCATCCTTCCCGTACGGACCTGCCAGGCGATCACCGCGTCCCGCACCACGCCCACGCTGTGCGTGTTGGTGATCATCACCGGCCCGTACAGCAGCCCGGACTCCTCCACCCAGGCCGTGCCGGTCATCTCTCCGTTGCCGTTCAGCGAGAACCATCCGGCAAAGGCGGGCGACAAATCTTCCCTCCCCCTCGGCAGGATCGCCGTCACCCCCGTCCGGACCGAACTGCCTTCGACGAGCGTGCTGTGCCCCACCGTCACTCCCGGCACGTCCGTGATGGCATTCAGCCTGCCCGGCTCTCCCTCAAAGGGAATCTCCAGGTCCCGCGCTCGCCGGCTGGCTGATGGTTGATAGTTGATGGTTGATGGCACCGGCTTCACCTTGTCACCAGGTCACCTTGTCACCATCCCAAGCGGCGCTCATAGGCGATGTCCCAGCGGGAGAGGATCAGCTTCTGGCGCGTATAGAAGAGGACGCCTTCCGTGCCCTGAACGTGCAGGTCGCCGTAGAAGCTCTCGTTCCAGCCGGAGAAGGAGAAGAGCGCCATGGGCGCGGGCACCCCCACGTTCACGCCCACCATCCCGCACGGGACCTCCCGCGCGAACTGCCTGGCCGCCGCGCCGCTGCTCGTGAAGATGGTCGCGCCGTTACCATAGCCATTGCGGCCTACCCATTCAATCGCCTCGTCCAGGGTGCGGGGGCGCATCATCCCCAGCACGGGGCCGAACACCTCCTGCTTGAATAGCTCCATCTCCGGCGTTACCCCGTCCAGCAGAGTAGGACCCACGAAGAAGCCGCGGTCCGGCACGTCCCGCCTGCCGTCACGCTCCAGCCGGGCGTGGGCAGCCGAGCGGTCGATGGTCGCCCCGATCCGCTCCCGCGTTGCTCCGTCTATCACCGGTCCCATCTCTGCCGAGGCGTCCACGGTTGTGTCCGCCACCCGGAGCCGCTCCATCGCGTCCAGTACCCGCTCGCGCACCGGATCCGCGGCTTCGCCGACGGCCAGCACCAGCGAGCCTGCCATGCACCGCTGTCCCGCGCACCCGAACGCCGAGCCCATGATGGCGCGCAGCGTGGAGTCCGGCTCCGCGTCCGGCATCACCAGCAGCACGTTCTTGGCCCCGCCCGCCGCCTGCATCCGCTTGCCGTGCGCGCACCCCTCCGTGTACACGCGCCGCGCAACCGCGGAGGAGCCCACGAAGCTGATGGCTGCTATCTGAGGATGCGCGCAGAGCGCATCGACCACCTCCCGACCACCGTGGACGATGTTGAAGACGCCCTCCGGAAGTCCCGCCTCCAGGAACAGCTCGCCCAACCGCACTGCCGTGAGCGGCACCTTCTCGCTGGGCTTCAGCACGAACGTATTGCCGCAGGCGATGGCCAGCGGGAACATCCAGAGCGGCACCATGGCGGGAAAATTGAAAGGGGTGATGCCCGCGCAAATGCCGATCGGCTCGCGTGTGGTGACCGCGTCTATCTGCTCCGCCACTTGCGGCAGGCTCTCGCCCTTTAGGAGATGTGGAATGCCGCACGCCAGCTCCACCACCTCGATCCCGCGGCGGACGTCTCCCTGCGCCTCGGCGCGCGTCTTTCCGTTCTCCCGAGTGACGAGCGCGGCCAGCTCATCAAACCGGCGCTCCAGCAGCTCACGGTACCGGAACAACACCGTCGCGCGCCTGGGGGCCGGCATGCGCGACCAGTCCCGGTAGGCCTCTGCCGCCGCCTGGACCGCCGCGTCCACCTCGCGGGCGCTGCCCATCGGCGTCCACGCGATCACCTCGCCGGTCGAAGGATTGTGTACCGGATGTCGCCCCTCCACGTCAGCAACCACCCACCTGCCGTTGACCAGATTCGGGACGAGCGGGGCTCCGTCCGTCCCCCGTCCTCCGTCTTCCGTCATCACCCCCTCACCCCTTCACCACCTCAATGCCGCAATGCAGCGCCTCCACCAGGGCGTCCACGTGCTCCTCCTTCGCGATAAGCGGCATCCCGGTGCGGATGACGCTCCCGTACAGCCCGCCCTTGCCCACCAGCACGCCGCGGCGTTTCGCCTCCTCCATCACCTGGACTACCGCCCGCGGATGCGGCTCCTTAGTCTCGCGGTCCTTCACCAGCTCCAGTCCCTGCATCAGCCCCATACCGCGCACATCACCTACGATCGGATGCCGCTCCTTCAGCTCCTCCAGTCTGCGGCGCAGGTAGCCGCCCACCACGGCCGCATTCCGGCGCAGGTCCTGCTCCTCGATCACCTGGATGGTCGCCAGCGACGCCGCCGTGGAGACCGGATTGCCGCCAAAGGTGGCGAAGGTGAGGCCGGTGTAGCTGTCCGCCACCTCCGGCGTCGCGATCGTGAGGCCGATGGGGGCGCCGTTCGCCATCCCTTTGGCGGATGTGATAATGTCTGGCTCCACGTTCCAGTGCTCGATGCCGAACCACTTGTCACCTGTACGACCCCAGGCGGTCTGTACCTCGTCGCAGATGAACAGGCCGCCGTACTTGCGCGCTATCTCCACCGCCCGTTCGAAGTAGCCGGGCGGCGGCACGATGAACCCGCCCACACCCATGATGGTCTCCGCCATGAACGCGGCGATCTGTCCGGTGGTGGTGGTCTGGATGACGTCCTCGATGTCATCCGCACAGGCCAGGCCGCACTCGGGATAGGAGAGCTTGAAGGGGCAGCGGTAGCAGTTGGGCGCCCGCGCGTGCACGATTCCCGGCACCTGCGCCGGTACCGGCCGCCACGTGTGCAGCCCGGCGGCGGAGAGCGCCGTGGCGGACCGGCCGCTGTAGCTGTGCCGCAGCACCACCACCTCCGACCGGCCGGTGTGCTGTTTGGCGGCCATGATGGCCGTGTCGTTCGCCTCCGTGCCGCTGCTGGTGAAGAACGACTTCCGCAGCCGCCCCGGCGCGATCTGCGCCAGCTTCTCCGCCAGGTCGGACTGCGGCCGGTTGGCGTACAGCGCGGAGGTGTGCTGGAGCTTGCGCACCTGATCGGTAATAGCCGCTACCATCTTCGGATTGGCATGGCCCACGCTTATGGTAAGAACGCCGCCGAAGCAGTCCAGATAGCGCCTGCCCCGGTCGTCCCACACGTACATCCCGTCGCCGTGGTCCAGCGCGATGGGCTCCTCGTAGTAGGTGGCGACGGCGGGAAAAAGGTACTCGCGGTGCTTGCGGAGGATCTCTGACATGCGCGCCTCTCCACGGAAAGATCTTCCCACTCCTTTCGTCGTGGCGGCGGGTTCCCCTCCGCGCCGGTATCCGGTTTGGGCCCAGGTTTGCTACAATACGGGTCAAAGAGCCCCAATGTGCAAGAACGAAAGATGAAGTCGCGCGCACTCACAGAAGCGAACGTAAACCACGGTCACGCTCTGGGGCAGAGCGAGGAGCGTTTCCGCCTGCTGGTGGAGAGCGTTAAAGATTACGCAATCTTCATGCTGGACACGCAGGGCTATATCGTGAGCTGGAATGAGGGCGCTCGGCGCCTCAAGGGGTATCAGGACGAGGAGATCATCGGCCAGCACTTTTCCATCTTCTACGACCGCGCGGAGGTGGAACGCGGCAAGCCGCAGATGGAGCTGGAGGTAGCGACGCGGACCGGCGTCTACGAAGAGGAGGGCTGGCGCATCCGCAAGGATGGCTCGCGCTTCTGGGCGAACGTAGTGATTACCGCCCTCCGGAGTCCAGACGGCAGCCTGACTGGCTTCGGCAAGGTCACCCGCGACATGACGGAGCGGATGCGCGCGGAGCGCATGCTCGCGGACCGCACCGCCGAGCTGGAGGCGACCGTGC
The DNA here is from genome assembly GCA_964396385.1 of uncultured Chthonomonadaceae bacterium. GTDB lineage: Bacteria > Armatimonadota > Chthonomonadetes > Chthonomonadales > CAJBBX01 > CAYNFH01. The sequence goes on from CAYNFH010000156.1 coordinate 6,222, forward strand.
AGGAGATAGAGGCGTTCAGTTACACCGTCTCGCACGACCTGCGCGCTCCGCTCCGCGCCATCGATGGGTTCAGTCTGGCGCTCCTGGAGGATTACGGCGACAAGCTGGACAAGGAGGGCCAGCACTACTTGAAGCGGCTGCGCGCCGCCAGCCAGCGCATGGGGTTGCTGATCGACAGCCTCCTGGAGCTATCGCGCCTCACCCGCGCGGAGAAGCACGACGAGGATGTAGATCTCAGCGCCATCGCCCGGCTCGTTGCGCAGACGCTCACGGAGGCGGAGCCCGGTCGCAGTGTCCAATGGATCATCCAGGACGGTGTCCATGCAAGGGGAGACCAGCGGCTGCTGCACGTAGCCCTCCAGAACCTGCTGGGCAACGCCTGGAAGTTCACCTCCAGGCGGAAGCTGGCGAAGATAGAGTTCGGCGTAACACGTAAAGGAGAAGGTAAATCGTACTTTGTCCGCGACAACGGCGCCGGGTTCGACATGGAGTATGCGGATAAGCTCTTCCGCACGTTCCAGCGCCTGCATGATGAGACGGAGTTCACTGGCACGGGCGTAGGGCTCGCCACCGTCAACCGCATCGTGGCCCGGCACGGCGGCCGCATCTGGGCCGATGCCGCGCCGGACGTGGGGGCGACCTTCTACTTTACGCTCGGAAACGCGGAGCAGAGCTATGGTAAATAAGACCATCCTTCTGGTAGAGGATAGCGAGGACGACGCTCTGCTTGCTCAGCGCGCCCTCCGCCGGACCGGAGTCGAGGTCGACATCGTCACCGTAACGAGCGGCAAGGAGGCTCTGGACTTCCTGCGCGGTGAGGGCGCCCACAGGCACCGCGCATCCGCTTCCCTGCCGGACGTGGTCCTGCTGGATCTCAAGATGCCCAAGATGGGTGGGCTGGACGTGCTGCGGCGCATCCGCTCGGAGCCGCGGACGCGCCTGCTGCCCGTGGTGGTGCTCACCTCCTCCGTAGAGGAGAAGGACCTCATAGACAGCTATAGCCTGGGCGCCAACAGCTACGTGCGCAAGCCCATCGACTACACCCTCTTTATGGATGCGGCCCGCCAGATCACCGCGTACTGGCTGACGCTCAATGAGGCGGCGCCGCCTGAGGCGCTTCGCTCATGACAGAGAGGCCCCTTCGGCTCCTGATCATCGAAGATAACCAAGACGACGCCCTTTTCATCGCGCAGGCCCTTCGCCGCGCCGGGCATGCGGCCGAGTACACCCGCGTCCAAACCCGCGCCGACATGGAGAAAGCCCTGGACCAGGGGGAGTGGGACGCCATTCTCTCAGACTACACGATGCCGCGGTTCCGCGCTCCCGAGGCGTTGAAGGTCCTCCATGAGAGGCGGCTTGACATCCCCTTCATTGTGGTGTCCGGCTCCATCGGCGAGACTACCGCCGTGGACCTGATGCGGTCCGGTGCGCACGACTACCTGCTCAAGGACAATCTCACACGCCTCGCCCCCGTCATCCTGCGGGAGATCCAGGAGGCGGAGCACCGAAGGAAGCGCCGCGCCGCGGAGGAGGAGCTTCGGGCCAACCAGGCTCGTATCGCCGCCCTTAACGAGCAGCTCCGGCGCGCGATGATAGAGACCCACCACCGCGTGAAGAACAACCTTCAGGTGCTCGCCGCCATGCTGGAGATGGAGCGCATCCAGTACCCGGAGGCCATTCCTTCTGCGGACATCGAGCGGCTGGAGAGCCATGTCCGCACCATGGCCATCATCCACGACATCCTGACCCGTGAGGCCACTACCGATAGCTTTGCGGAGAAGCTCTGCGTCCGGGACGTGCTGGATCAGCTTCTTCCCCTCATGGAGCAGACCGGCGGCCGGTCCATAGAGCGGAAACTGGAGAAGGTGCATTTGACCACTCGCCAGGCGACCGCGCTGGCCATGATCGCTAATGAGCTGGTGAGCAACGCCCTCAAGCACACTAGCTCGGTCGTCCGGGTGGAGCTATCGCGCCGCGGGGACCAGTTCATCCTCACCGTAGAGGACAACGGCGCCGGCTTCCCGGAAGGCCCGACGCCCGGGGACGCCCCGCCAACCTCTGGGCTCGGCCTGGTAGAGCACCTGGTTCAGTGGGACCTGGAGGGCAGCATCCAGTACGGCGCCGCGGACGGCGGCGGCGCTCGCGTCACCATCATCGCCCCTACTGAGCAGAGTGGGTAATGCGAGGAAGGAGTAATGGAGTGATGGAGTGTTATCCCGGATCCGGATTCCGGAGCCCATCACTCCACGACTCCACTACTCCATTGATCCATACTACAGGCAAACAAGCGGTAATATACTGTCGTCGCGCCGGCAGGACATCGAAAGACAAAGTGGCACGACAGATGGGCCGCAAAATGTGTGAAGGGGAATCGCCATGATCCTGCACTTTCCGTCCTGCTACCGGTTCGCGCCTCCACCACCTCCTCCGCAGCCTGACCCGCCCTCCGGCCCTGGCAAGCCAGCGGCGCAGCCAGCCTCGAAGATCCTCTCCGGAAAGCGCATTGTCATTATAGAGGATGAGGGCGTCACCCAGATGCAGCTTCGCATGATTCTGACCCGGGCGGGGCTTCGTGTGATCGGCGCCGCCTCCCGCGGCGAGGATGCGGTGGACTTGGTGCTCAAGGAGCGACCGGATCTGGTGCTCATGGACATTAAGATGCCCGGCCAGATCGATGGCCTGGAAGCCGCCCGGCAGATCCTGGCGCAGCACCACGTCTGCATTGTCATGCTCACCGCCTACGATACGCATCGAGCCGAGGCGGCCCAGATCGGCGCGTGCGGCTACGTGATCAAGCCCGTCAACAGCGCGTCCCTCGTCCCGGAGCTGGAGCGCGCCTTCACCGCGTTCAACCCACACTAGGTTACAGGGAACAGGTTACAGGTTGCGGAGAGACCGGTACGCGAAGGAAACGCACAGTACGGCGGCAAGGATGGCTGCCGTGATTATCAAGGCGTTACACTGCTCGTACTGGGTGGACTGATAGCACCGCGACATTCGGGGCGAATCCGGCAGATATGTCACCTGGATCCGATCCCTCACGCGCACGGTCTCGAAGAACCCTGGGTCGACCTCGCACACGCCAAAGTATGTTATGGCTCCAGCGCGATAGGAGTAGCACAGCTCCCGGCGCAGGTGCCACCGAGTGTCATTCCGCAGCTTCGCGGTAATGGTCCCGGCAGTTGTCACTCCTCGCGTGTCCAGCGCGCGCTGCTGTTGAAATAGGTATGTGCCCCATGCGAATACGGCCAGGATGACCGGCCCGTACCGCAGCAGGTCCTTCCACATCTACCGTACCTTGGCCACGGGAACGTCAACGCTTGCGCCCGGTGGCCGGTAGATGTTGGGCGTCTGATGTACCTCCGGCCCTTTCACCTGGCTCACCAGCCGGGGCACCTCCCGGTGAAGGTAGAGCGCGAGGGCGTCCAGCATAATAATGCCGCCCGACTCTATCACCCGGGGCACACTGCCATTCAGCGCCTCGAGCGCAGCGTAGGTAAAGGCGCCGTGCCGCCACGCCGGGTCCTCCCAGCTCTCCTCCTGATCCGTGGAGGCGGTGAGCGTGAGGATGCTGCTCTCTACCAGCGCCCGCCGTGCCTCGTTGGCGGCGTACGCCCGGGAAACCTCAAAATCCACGCCGCCTGAGAAGCAGTGGTCCAGCATCAGGACCACGTCCTTGCCGCGCAGGCCGCGCAGGCGCTCCGCGATGTCCACCCACCGGATTCCGCTCGCCGCCAGCCTGGAAAGCTGCGCGTCGCACGGGGCGAAGTAGAAGGACGCGTCCTCGGCTCCGCGTGACGCAGAGGCGGTGACGTCGCTGCCCCGGAAGCCGTGGCTCGAGACGAAGAGGATGGCGCTGTCCTCCGATCCCATTGTCTCCAGCCAGGAGATGCCGTTCAGCACTGCCTGTCTGGTTGCACTGCGGTTGAGCAGCGTGCGTACTTCCACGGAGTCGTAGAGCTTGCCCCGTTGTCCCTGGTAGAAGCTGGCGAGCGCGGTCGCGTCCGCGTCGGCGTAGCTCAGCTTCTCGATACCGGGGTCCGCGTAGTCTTTCACGCCGATACAGAGCACGTACAGCTTGCTGGGCTTGCGGGCGCCGGCGGGCGGCTCATACCGCACCGTGACGATGGCCGGGGAGCTCTCTCCCGCCTGGTTCGTCGCCACCACGGCAACCGAGTTGTCGCCCTGGGTCAGAGCAGCCGGCAGGATCCACTCGTTGGCCCGGCCGCTGGGCTTCGCCTCCACCAGCCTCCGGGAGCCCGCGGGGTGGTTCACCTGCACGCGCACGGCGGTTGCCGCGTCGGCCCGGTCCACGTGGACGGTGAGGGTCACTTCCGCACGATCCGACTGGTAGCCCAGACCTTCCTTGCGGACTCCCGGGACCGGCCCCACCTCCATGATCTCCACGGCCGGAGCGCGCGCGACCTCCTGTTCGATGGAGAGGGTCGCCTCCGTCTGGTGGTGGGACTCCCGGTCCGCCATCTGCACGGCCCGGTTCACGTCCCCCGCCTCCACCACGTGGCGGATAACGTCCGGCCGGTAGAAGCGCTTGCGGAACTGGTAGGCAGTGTAGAAGTCGGCCGCTACGTCGTCTCCCCGGTTCACGTGCCAGCCGATGATGTCGTCTCCGGAGGGGGAGGCGGCGTAGAACCCTCTCGGGGTCCAGGCAATCCAGTGGCCATCGAGTGTCGCCACCAGGGAAAGGAGGGGCTCCACGTCCCCCCCGCGCTCCAGGCTCCAGATCCGCACCGTCTTGTCCTCGGAGGCGCTGGCCAGGAAACGGCCGTCCGGCGACACGGAGAGGGCCCGCACCGCGCCGTCGTGCCCCACGAACCGCGCCCGAGAGCGCTTGCCCAGCCCGGCATCGTAGAGCCTCAGCTCGAACTCCGTGCCGACCACTACCTCCCGCCTTGGGGTCAGGATCGTCGCCCACGCCTCATCGTTCGGCATGGGCAGTGTGAGCTGTGATACCGTGCGCCCGTTTTCCTGGAGCTGCACGGTCCGGTGGTCCGGAGAGATGCCGACGGAGCGTCCACCGGTACTGGACGCACCGAACACCCAGGGCTCGTCCGGTCTGGGCGGTGGCCCGGGCACGCCTCGGTCTAACAGGAACGTATGGGTCAGCTCTTTCGGATCGCGCGGGTTGCTGCCCCACGCGATGCGCTTACCATCTTGCGACCAGGCGACGCTAAAGGCGCTGGGCGCCGCCCCGCCGAACTGCCAGCGCTCCTCCAGCGTCACGGGATCCCAAACGTAGATGACACCCGCCCGGTCCGCGCTCGCCACCCAGCGACCGTCCGGCGACATGGCGACGGACTGGATGGCCGCCGAATGCCGGTCGAAGGAGCGGGCAACTGTGCCTTCCGCAAAGGACCATACGCGTACCCGGAAGTCCGCGCTGCCGGCGCCGCTGCCTGTCACGAACCACGACTTGTCCGGGCTCACCGCCAGCGTCGTCACACTATCGTCCTGAGAAACCGCGTCCCGGAGGGGCTTGCCAGTCTCGGGATCCAGGAAATGCACCTTGCCCTCCCGGGTCCCGGCCAGGAGAGTGCGTCCGTCAGGCGCCCACGCAACGCAGAGGACGGGCGAGCCAAGCTTAATCGTGCGGACAAGGGGCTTCTTAGCCGCCCAGTCCCAGAACCGCACCGTTCCATCGTCGCCGCCGCTTGCCAGCCACTTATCGTCGGCAGGACTGAAGACCACCTCGTTCACGCCGCCCTGGTGGCCCTTCAGCTCCTTCGGATCTTCGCGCTCGTAGAAGCTCCAGACCAGGACGAGAGAGTCGCGGCTCCCCGAGGCCAGCCGCTCGCCGCTGCGGTTGAAGGCCAGCGTGGTTACCACGCCGTGGTGCCATGTCTGGGGCTTGCGGGCAATCTTGCCGCTCACCAGGTTGAAGAAGCGGAAGGCCTGGAGGTAGCCCTCGCGGGAGGCGAAGTCCCGGTCGTCCGTGATCACCGCCTTGGGCATATCGCCTGCGACCGCGAGGGTCTTGTCGTTGGCCGCAGCGGCGAAGAGCTGGCCCCGCCGGTCCGCGGATATCTGCCCGCGCAGCGTGCGAACCTGCCGGCCCGTATCCAGGTCCCAGATGCGGGCGGCTTTGTCCTCCCCTACGGAGATGAGCCAGTTGTGGTCGCGATCGCCGGAGAACAGGACCTTGGTGACCCGGGCGGTGTGCCCTCCCGGCTCAATGCGGAGGATGGGCTGGTCATCCGCTCCGGCCCGCGCGGCGGCGAGCAGCAAGGAGATGGAGAGCGCCAGGATGGCGGGGAAGTCACGCCTGCAGATCATGGCTTTAGAACCGGAAGCCTGTTCCGATACCGATCCTGTCCTGGAAGCCGATGGGCGACCGGATGTGCCAGTAGGTTGCGTCCACGCTCCAGGCCCGCGTGATGCGGAACGAGAGCTGCCCGTACGCTGTGAACTGCGTGCCGTCGTCCTGGTACTTGTAGCCTCCGAGGCCGATCATCGCCTTGAACGTGGAGAGCGACTTGCGCACCACCCGTGACGAAGTAATATCGTACAGCAGGAAGAAGTCGTAATCCTGGGTCCCGCGTGAGTTGAGGTAGCTCACCTGAAGGCCGACGGGGAGTCGCGGCAGGAAGTACTTCCCGTGCAACTCTATGATGTTGTCCGTGTTGTGCATCCAGTACCAGGCGCCGAATATGAGCGCGTCATCCGACTTGAAAGTGATTGCCCCGTCCGCGGCAAACAGGACGCCGTCGGAGAAGGCATTGAAGCCTCCCCCGGCGCCGGAGAAGCGGGCCAGTGGAAGGAACTGTACAAATCCGGAGGTAGTCGTCTTTGCGCCGGTTACTTCCGCCTCCGGCTTGCCGGTCTGGCCAAACTGCGCGTACGCGGGTGCCGCCGCGAAAAAGAGAGCGAGCGCGGCTGTCTGATAGAGCCATGCAGTCCGTTTCAACCAAGTCCTCCTTCCGGGCAGCGGCTTCACGTCCGCGGCATCACCACCGTAAAGGCAGAAAAGTCCTGACTGTTCGTCTGCCGATCCAGCACGAATATCCATCCGCGCGAATCCACAGCAATGGCGATTGGATTCTGAAGTTGCTGCGCTCCCGCAGTGAGGGAGAGAGCGCCGCTGGAGTTGTAGACCTTGACTACCCCCGCGTTTGGCGCCGCTCCGCTGCTGTCCGCCACGTAGATGAGATCGGGCGTATTGACCGCCACGTAGAAGGGCGTTGCCAGCGTGTTGTCCGCCACCACCACCTGGTTCGTCCCCAGGTTAGCCGAGTACCGCACGATGGTCCGGTTGGCCAGGCCGGCGTAGACGCTTCCAGCCGTGTCCACGGCGAGACTCACCACGTTAGCCGGCGCGTCGGTGGAAGCTCCCGCCGCCCCGCTGACTATCACTTGCTGTATCCGCGTGCCGCTAAAGGCGTAGATCACGGATCCGTCCTTCGTGCACGCGATCCCCGTGGTAGTGGCCGGGAAGCTCGCGGGCAGCGCGAGCGCGGTACCCTCCGCGAACGGCGAGGCGCGGAACCTGCGGATGCTCCGGCCCGCTCCGCTGTTGTCCACAACGTAGACGGATCCTCCGCCGGCAGCGACGGCCACCGTCGTTGCGCTTGCAACGGCATCCTGCTCGAAGATGGGGGTGCCAGGCTCACCCGGGTTGGCTGGATCGTTGTTGATCACGTTGCCGCTGGCGTCTAGCGCATAGAACTTATCGACAAACCGTCCCTGGCCGTTGTCCGAGTTGAACATGAGCGAGGTGAGCGACTCCGGTTGACCCGCGGCCGGTCCTCCGGCCGCGACCCCACCCACGATTGTGCTCTTGCCGGTTCCCGGGATGCCGATTCGGCGGAAGATGCCGAAGGCAATGGGGCTGCCGTTGACGGGGTTGTTGGCAACGGACTTTGGAAGTCCGCCCCCGCATCCCGTGAGAGCGAGAAGCGCGAGCGAGGCGGCAATCCCCGCCCGCCATGTGAGGAAACAGAAGCGCATGCCAAACCTCCTGCAAGGGAAGTTCAATGAGCGACGACAGGAAGAGATAAGGGCGGCCAAAGTGCGAACGACGGCCGACCGCGTTGACAGAGGCGCTCCTGCGCTGCAGGTCGCCAGCCCTCCCAACGAGACTTAGTCTACTGAGAGGAGCGTTGCCGAAACCGTTGCCGAAAGAGAGCGATTTCCACCATGGCTCTCGGAGACCCCTTCCACCCACGTTGGGCTTTGCTATAATGGCGCAGCGCTCAGGGATTCACGCTCAGGAGGGGCCGTGGAATACGCCCCGGGCCTTCCGGTTCTCTGAAGGAGGACGCCATGCATCGGCTAACAGCGGCTCCAATTATCTCCGGTCTGCTGGCATTCGCCATCCTTGCGCCTGTGCCAGCGAGAGGGCAGGCGGGCGAGGTCAGGCTCAAGAAAGCGCTGCAGCTTCTGGATCGGCTGGAACCGGCGTACGACTCGGAGATGCGCAGCTACGGCCCAGCCATCCGGGCCATCGTCATCCGCAAGTTCCGAGACCCCGCAAGCCTGACGGCCAGCGAGGATGACCTGGTGACGGAGCTGTTCCGGGGTACGGAGTTGGAGGATCCGCCGCCGGCATTTATCTCCCGCAGCCCGGAAGAGAAGCTCCAGGAGCTGAAAGCCTTCATTGAGACGAAGGCCCCCGGCATCGCGAAGAAGCCGACCTTCCACTCCGGAGAGCGCTCTACGCCCGGCGGCAAGCGGATCGGGTATGTGGAGGTCCAGATGCAGGGGAGGCACCGGACGGTGGTGGAGATCCTGGCTGCTCCGCCGCACCTCACGCTGCGGAAGCGGGCGGATACCATCGCCGCGGGAATGCGCACGCTCCACGCGCGGGATCCACTCTGGTGGACGCACATGAGCGTGGGCCGGGTTCGCGGGGAATACGTAGTGCAGGCGCCGCGGGCGCCGCGGGGCTATATCATTACGGCGGACCAGGACTTCGCCAAGGAGTGGGGGCTCAGCCGTCCGAAGCTGGCCGCGCAACTTATCCGCACCATCCGGAGCACCTTTGACCCGAACCTCGTGGTGGCGATACGGGGGGATGATCCGGACCTGCTGCGTCAGAAGGCGGTGGACCTCCGCACGCAGGGCGACGCCGCGTATGGCAGCGATCCGAAGAGAGCGGAGGAGAGCTATCGCGCCGCCATCTCCACGGATCCCGGATATGCCGTTGCCTACACCCGCCTAGCCGGGCTGTACCGGTCGGAGCGGCGCGTTGCGGATGCGCGCCAGGTCCTGGACCGTGCCCTGCGGGCGCCGACTCTTCCTTCGGACGCCCGCCGCGACCTGGAGGCGCAGTTGCACTCTTTGCGCTAGATAGAGAGGCCGACGTCTTTGGCCAGGGATTCAAAGGAGGGGATATCCGCCACCTCCGGCATGAGTTTCCTGGCCGCATAGGCGTTCTGCCGGGCCTGCTTGGTCTTGTTGAGTCTCTGCTCCACCTGCGCCAGCTTGAAGTGAATGATGCCGGGGTTGGGGCAGACCTTAAGCGCCAGCTCCAGGTAGTTCTCCGCGATGAACAGCTCGTTCTTCTCCGCCAGGTACCCCGCCGCGGCGATGAAGGGCAGCTCCACCGTTGGGTCCGCCTTGATGGCGTCGAAGTAGTCCTGAAGCACCTTGTCGTCATCCGCGGAGTTCTTCAGCTCCCCGAGGCGGGCGATTGCGGTCAGCGCCAGGGCACGGGGCCGGCCCTCCTTGTCGCTGTGGGTGAGCTCCTCGGCGCGCACCGCCTCCGCAAGGGCCTGCTCGGCCTTCCCCTGCTTGGTGAGTATGTAGGCCTTGATGGCGTGCGCCTCGCCGTCCCGGTCGTTCTGGCGGATCGCGTCTTCGGCCAGGGAGAGAGCCTTGTTGAACTGCTCGTGCAGGAGCGGAACGTACGGGTCCTCCACTTCCAGCGAGATGGGGACGTCCGCCCCATGCTCGTGAACGGCTCCGGCACCGCCTGTTCCGACGGCTGCGCCCGCTCCGCCACTGGCGATGACGGGGGTAACCGGCCCGGGTCCGCTCGCGGCGAGCTGCTCCTGCTGCTTCTGCAGCGTTAACTGCTGCACTTGCTGCGCCTGCTGCTCCGCCGCAGA
>CAYNFH010000157.1:0-16278 GCA_964396385.1 uncultured Chthonomonadaceae bacterium
ACGTCCACGAACGGCGCGACCGGCTCCGGGTTGAACGTGCAGTGGCCTCCCGCGATGACGAGCGGTCCTTCGTGACGGTCCAGCGACCTCACCGGCATCCCCGCCAGGTCGATCATGTTGAGGAGGTTGCTGTAGCTCAGCTCATAGGATAGGGAGAGGGCGAGGAAGTCGAAATCCCGCACCGGGGTCCTGGACTCGAGCGTGTAGAGCGGCACCGCCGCCGCCCGCATGGCCTGCTCCATGTCCGGCCAGGGGCAGTAGACCCGCTCGGCGACGCAGTCGTCGCGCCGGTTCAGCACGTGGTAGACGATGGAGAGGGCGAGGTTACTCATCCCGATCTCGTAGGAGTCGGGGAATCCCACCGCCCACTTCACGTCTACGGTGGAGTGGTCCTTGTAGACGGCATTCAGCTCACCGCCCGTGTATCGGGCCGGCTTGCCGACCGACGGGAGTATCTCTTCCAGCTTCTCTTCGATGAAGGCGGTCATCTCAAACACCCTCCTTCCGCGTTGCGGCGGAAGTATATCACGCTCACCGGAGCCCGTCAAACGAGCAGGCAGTTCAACCGCCGCCCTCAGGCTGTTTAAAGAGCTTCTCCACCTGATACTTGTGCGGTCCCGGGGAGGATCCGGCCCAGTCCAGCGCGGTCTCGCCCCGGTTGCTTCTGGCGCTCGGATCCGCGCCGCGCTTCAGGAGCGCCTGGACCACATCCGGAGAGCCGCCGAATGCCGCCCACATTAGCGCAGTCATTCCGTCCCCGTCCCGCGCGTTCACGTCCGCGCCTCTGTTCATCAGCTCCTTGACCACGGCTGCTTGTCCCTTGAGGGCCGCGAGCATAAGGACTGTGCGGTGCGATTCGTTGCGCGCATCGACGTCGGCGCCGGCTTCCAGAGCGGTACGAACCCCTGCCACGTTCCCGGACTTGGCGGCGTCGAGCAGAGCGCGGTTGGCATCGAGATTGGGTCGCCGGCATCCTGCGGGACCAAGCGCCAGCCAAAGAACGCATGCGATACCCACGACCCGATCCAGCCGGTTGCAGAGAAGGAGCATTGTGACCTATTTCACACCGGGCAGGCAGAACATAGTGCCGGTACTTTCGTCAGACAGATAAAGGACTCACTGGCGAAATGCCATTCACATAGACGGGCGCGGGGAACCCTCCCGCGCCCGTCGCAGCGTGTGCAAGTTTCGGCTCAGTTTTTCTACCGATACCACTGATCGGAACGAGGCTGCGGAAGCGCGCGAGACGCAATGTCTCTCCGGTAATGCATCCCATCGAATCGGATGTTGCTCAGCCCCGCATAGGCCCGGGAGACCGCCTCCGGCAGACTGCTCCCCAGGCCGGTGACGCTCAGCACGCGCCCCCCATCGGTCACCACCTGCCCGTTGTGTACCCGCGTGCCAGCCTGGAACACAAGGCAGCCTTCCGCAGCCGCGGCCCGATCCAGCCCTTCAATCGGCTTACCGGGTTCGTACTCGCCCGGATACCCTTCGGAAGCGGCTACCACGCATGCGGCGGCTTCGGGCTTCCAGCGAACCTGAACGGAATCCAGGTCGGAGTTTACCACCGCGTCTATGATCTCCACCAGATCGCCGTCGAGGAGGGGGAGCACCACTTGGGCCTCGGGATCGCCGAACCGGCAGTTGAACTCCACCGTGCGGATTCCGTCCGGCGTCAACATCAGGCCGGCGTACAATACACCCTTGTAGGGAATACCAAGGTCCCGGATCGCCGCGACGGCAGGTTTGAGCACGCGGTCCAGTGCCTCCTGCGCCACGCTCTCCGGCACCGCTGGGACCGGCGAATAGGCGCCCATGCCCCCGGTATTGGGGCCCTGGTCGCCCTCAAATATGCGCTTGTGATCCTGGACCGGGGGCATCAGGACCACGGTGTCTCCGTCCGTGAAGGCCATCAGGCTGGCCTCCTCGCCCTCCAGGTACTCCTCGATGACCACGCGCTCTCCAGCGGTCCCGAACACGCGATCGGCCATGATCCGCTCGACCGCCTCCCGCGCCTCCTCTTCATTCGCGGCAATGACTACGCCCTTGCCGGCAGCGATGCCGTCCGCCTTCACCACGACCGGCTTGCCGTCCGGATGGGTCCGAAAATACTCCGCCGCCCGATCCAGCGCCTCCTGAGGGGTATCGCAGCGCCAGAACGTGGCCGTGGGGATACCATACTGGCTCATCAGCTCTTTTGCAAAGCTCTTGCTGCCCTCGATGCGAGCCGGGTCGGTCGAGGGACCGAAGATGGGGAGCCCGCGGCATTCGAACCGGTCTACAATGCCGGCCACGAGCGGCGCTTCCGGTCCCACCACGGTGAGGTCGATCTGCTGGTCGGAGGCGAAGTGGGCGAGGCCGTCTAGGTCCGTGGGCTTGAGGTTGATGCACTCAGCCATGCGGGCAATGCCCGGGTTGCCCGGGGCGCAGTAGAGCCGCTCCGCGTGCCGGCTCTGGGATATTTTCCAGACCAGCGCGTGCTCGCGCCCCCCGCCGCCGACTACGAGGATGCGCATAGATTACCCGCGCTCCTAATCATCGCCGTAGGACCTGGCAAGGTTGTCGAAGCGCATGTAGCGCGGGTGAAGCGCCACCATGACCTTGCCGGTTGGGCCGTTGCGCTGCTTGGCGATGATGAGCTCGGCCTCTTCCACGAGGTCCTCTCCGCGCTGCCGCCGCTCCTCCTGGTCCGCCTGGTCGCCTTCCGCGGTGATGGCCTCTTTCATCTTGTAATAGCTGTCGCGATAGATGAACACGACGACGTCGGCTTCCGCCTCGATGGAGCCGCTCTCCCGGAGGTCCGACAGCATCGGCCGCTTGTCCGTGCGCTGCTCCACCGCACGCGAAAGCTGGGCCAGGGCCATAACAGGCACCTTGAGCTCGCGGGCCAGCGTCTTGAGCCCGCGAGAGATCTCGCCGATCTCCTGAGTCCTGTTCTCCGTCCGCTTATGGCCCCGCATAAGCTGGAGGTAGTCCACGACTATCAATCCGAGGCCGTGCTCCGCCATGAGGCGGCGGCACTTCGCGCGCATTTCGAGCACGGAGACATCCGGCGTGTCGTCTATAAAGATAGCCGCTTCCGAGAGGGCGGCGCAGGTCTCGCCGACCCTTCGCCAGTGCTCGTCGAGTAGCTGGCCGGTGCGAAGCCGTTGAGCGTCCACGCGCGCCTCGGAGCAGATCATCCGGAGGCAGAGCTGCTCCTTGGACATCTCCAGGCTGAACACGGCGACCGTCTTGCGCTCTCGGATAGCCGCGTGCTGGGCAATCCCCATCGCCAGCGAGGTCTTGCCCATGCTCGGACGGGCCGCCACAATGATGAGGTCGGACGGCTGGAGTCCAGCCGTCATGTAGTTGACATCGTCAATCGGTGTGGCAAGCCCGGTGGTCGCGTTTGGGTGCTCCGACCGATATTCAATGTGCTCGAAGACGGAGGCAACCAGCGGGCGCATGGGAGTAAAGAAAGCGCCGATGCGGCGCTGCGCTACACCGAAAACCGCCTGCTCCGCCTTGTCCACTACTTCGCCAATGTCCTCATACTCGCTGTGGGCCAACGTCTGGATCTGGCTCGACGCGTCGATGAGACGGCGGAGGATCGCCTTCTCCTCGACGATCTTGGCGTAGTGCTCGACGTTCGCCGCGGTGGGCAGCGCTTCCGTGAGCTGAAAGAGGTAGGGGACGCCGCCTACACCCTCCAGATCCTCCTGGAGGCGGAGCTGCTCCTGTACGGTGAGAAGGTCCACCGGCTCATCGCGCTCCACCAGCGTGAGGATTGCCTCAAAGATGATACGGTGCGCGTCCCGGTAGAAGTCCTCCGGGCGGAGGATTTCGGCCGCCTTCTCAATGGCCGCGCGCTCGATCAGCATCGCGCCGAGGGTTGCCTGTTCCATCTCCAGGCTCTGCGGCGGAATGCGGTCGAACGGGACCAGTCTATCGATTGCCATCGCGCGTGTCTCCCAGGCAGAGTATGGGCATGCGCTTCAAGGCACAGAAATGATAGGTTAGAGGGGACAGGGGAAAGGCGGAGAGAGTACGTCCTTGCAGTACTGCGGACTCACCCGCTTTCCCCTCTAACCTGTAAGCTACTCCTCGGTTGTGACTTCCGAGGCGACGGGCTCGACCGTGTCCGGCAGCTCTTCGCCGGAGGCCTGCTCGGCCGCGCCCTCAGCGGACGGTCCGGTATCGGCCTCGGCCGGTGTCTCAGGCGGTGCCGCCTGCTGGGCGGCCTGTGCCGCCTGCGCAGATGCGGCGGCCGCCTGGGCTTCGCGAGCCCTGCGCCGCTCCAGCTCCTCCTCTGTAGTCACGTCCACGGTAACGGGCACGCTCACGTCGCTGTGGAGACGGACGGGCACCGTGTAGGTTCCGAGCGTCTTGATGGGATCCGGAAGACCCACGCGGCGCTTGTCGACAGTCACGCCGCGTTCCTTGAGAATGGCGTCCGCAACGTCCTGAGCGGTGATCGAACCGTACAGCTTGGTTCCGCTGCCAACCTTCGCCAAGATTGTGACGGAGAGCCCTTCCAGCTTCGAGGCGCTGGACTGGGCATCGCTCAGGAGCTTCTCGCCACGCTCCCTCTCGCGGGCGGCGCGGGCGCTGTGCTCCTTGAGGGCGCCACCCGTTGCCGGCACCGCGAACTGGCGCGGGAACAGGTAGTTCCGCGCAAACCCATCCGCGACATTGACGATCTCTCCGTCCCTGCCCACCTTGGGCAGATCCCGCTGCAGTATCACCTTCATCTGTGTTGCTCCTTCGGAAGGGTGTTCAGGTGTTCAGGTATTCAGGTGTTCTGGACCGAGACACCGGAACCCCCATAATGTCATCTGTTCAATTGCACTCCCAGCAGTGGGGTCGTGCGCTTAAAGAGGCTATCCGCGCCGAGCCAGAGGGAGAAGTCCCGGTTGAGCCGGAAGAGCGCCCTTGCATCGAGAGTCGGGTTATTCGGGTCGTATGCGTCCAGCCGTAGCTGGTTTCCCAGCGCCGAGGGTGTCGAGAGTCCCACACTCAGTTTGGACGCGTAGATCCCGTATCGGAACGCCCCCAGGCCCCTTATATCGGTCTCATACCGGGCGTTGAGCTTGTCCCGCTCCGCGAAGTCGTAGATTCCAAGGTCCAACGCGTTGGTGGCGCCAAGGGGCAGCCGCACGTTCAAGTCGGACCGGAAATGGGGCGCATTGCCGCGCGCCAGCAGGTCTATTGTAAACTGCGGCTGGCCGATTCCCAGGCGGGGCTTGCGGGATGGCTTGATGGCTCCTACTATGGTACCAATACGCGCTGTAAGGTCTTTGGCCTGTGCGGTGGTCTCCCGCAGATCCACAATGGTCTGGCGGATGTTGGTCTGCAGCGCCGGGTCGCCCGTAAGCTGGTGGATGTCCGACGCTATCTGGTTAAATCGGGCTACGGTCTCGCGCGCCGTGTCCAGCGTCTCCAGCAGAGACGCCTGCAGACGCGGATCGCTGACCTGCTCCGTAAGCCGGGTTACCGCGCTCCGCGCTGCGTCCACCGTGTCCGCCAGCTTCTGCAGGGTGTCGATGGCGTTGTTCACCAGCTCGTCCACCTTGCCGCTGTTTCGGCGCACCACCGCCCTCAGCTCGGCGCCCATGGTTCCGGCCGTGCGCCTGGCCTCGCGCGTTGTGGCCTGGAGGTCGTTCAAGGAGGCATACATGGTCTCCCGGATACGAGGATCGGCGATGAGATCCCGCGCGGATGCGGTGGTCGACTCGATATTCGCCATGGCCACATCGGTGCGGTTCAGTATACCCTCTACCTTTGCGAGCGACCGGTTGAGCCGGGGCGTCATGGTCTTCAGCGTCTCCGTGAGCTGCTTCACTGCCTGGTCCGCTTCCGGAGAGAGCTGCGCCAGCATGGTGCCGGGCTCCCGCACGTACTGCTGCGGCCATGTTGCGCCGGCCGCAAGGGCAGGGCGGGTGGGGGTCCCGGGCGTGATCTCCACCTGGGCATTGGTGATGAGGAGTCCGGAAGTGATGCTGATGAAAGAGTTGTCCGGGATCTTGAATTTCTTCTCAATAGCGAGCGTGACCACCGGCTTCAGATTGGCGGCAAGGTCGATGCCTTGCACCTCGCCGATGACCACGCCGTTCATGCGCACCGGCGTCTGGCGCAGGAGCCCTCTGGTATCGTTGAACACGACCAGGATTTGATAATGCGTCCAGGTGTAGAGACCGTGAGATAGGAACCACCAGGCCCCGAAAAGGAGGCCCAGTCCCAGCAGCACCATCAGTCCGACGCCCGCTCCGGGCCTGGATTCCATTGCTTTTTGGGTGCCTCTCTAGCTATCCTGGACAAACTCGCGGACCCGCGCGTCCGTGGAAGCCCGCATCTCCCGCGGTGTGCCGTACGCTATGATCTCGCCATCCTGGATCATGGCAATTCGGTCCGCGATCCGCATGATAGAGCGGATGTCGTGGGACACTACGACCGACGTTACGCGGTGACGGTCCCGGGTGGCCACGATCAGCTCATCAATATTCTGTGCGATGACCGGATCCAGGCCGCTGGTCGGCTCGTCGTAGTACAGTACGGACGGGTCTGTGGCCATGGCCCGTGCGAGCCCCACCCGCTTCTGCATCCCGCCGGAGAGCTGGGACGGATACAGCTTCTCCGTCCCCTCCATCCCCACGTCGGCGAGACGCTCACGAACGACCCGGTCTATGTCCTGGCGCCGAAGCTTCCTGTGGTGCACCAGTCCGAACGCCACGTTCTCATATACGCTCAACGAGTCGAACAGAGCGGCGTACTGGAAAACCAGTCCCATCTTGAGCCGAACCTGGTCCAGCTCGCGTTCCGAGATGGTGACAATATCGACCCCGTCGATAACGATGCTGCCGGAAGTCGGCTTGACGAGGCCGGCCAGGCACTTAAGAAGCGAAGTCTTTCCGGAACCGGACATCCCCATCACGGCCAGGATCTCGCCCTCCGCGATGTCCAGATGGATGTCGTGCAGGATGCGCTTCTCCGGCACCGCATACTCCAGGCTCCGGACGACCACCGTGCTCAACGCTGTCCGGGCGTTCCGCCCGAAAGGACCTGCGCGAGGAAGAAATCGGAGATAAAGATCAGGACGACGCAGAGCACCACCGAGTTCGTGGTAGATCTTCCCACGCCCGTTGCGCCGCCCCGGGTCTTTAGCCCGTAGTGGCACGAGACCACGGCGATGGTGAAGCCAAACCAAAGCGTCTTCACCAGGCCCCGGAAAAGGTCGTCTGGGACCACAATCTGCCGAATCGACTCCACGAAGGCCTGATGGGGCACACCGTGAGCTCCCGCCATGAGGTAGCTGCCCATCAACCCCGCCATGTCCGCGAAGACTCCCAGGATGGGCATCATCAGCACACAGGCGATGAGCCGCGGAACCACCAGGTACCTGACAGGCGGTACGGCCATGGCCCGCAGGGCATCCACTTGCTCCGTAACGACCATGGAGCCTATCTCTGCGGCCACCGCCGCGCCGCTGCGTGCGGCCACGGCCACTCCCGCCAGTACCGGCCCGAGCTCATTGAAGAACCCGTAGGCGAGCGTGCCTCCGACGAAATTGACGGCGCCGAACCGAACGAATACGGAGGCTGTGTAGTACGCGAAGACGGCGCCGGTGGAGAACGTGATCGCCAGCACGATGGGCAGCGAGCCGACGCCGATGGCGCTCATCTGCCCGAGAGTCTCCCTGCCACTGATGCGTCCGCGGCCGATGAAGCCCAGTGCGGACGCCGCCAGGAGCCAGGTCTCGCCCATGAAGCGCAGCGCGGCCGTGATGGGCCCTGGGCCACTGTGGGGCAGTGGCCGCGGCAGCGCGCTCGCGGGATTAGCCATATTCAGTTGAGTATACAGGCCGCCCGTTGGGGCTGTCAACGGCCAGACGAGTGACGGAGGACGGGAGACGGACGGAGCCTGCAGTCCGTCCTCGGTCTTCCGTGCATCGTCTTCCTTGACACTCACCCGGGGTCGGGTTATAATCCGGGTGGCAATTGAGCCTTTTCCCGCTCTTATCCTCGGAGGTGATCCACGTGTCTCGTACGTTCATGTTCATGGTATTCGCCGTACTGGTAGTCCTGCTCGGAGTCATGGCCTACATCATCAATCCGAAACCTCAAACGCCCCCAGAAAGCGATCCTGCCCAGATGAAGAAGATGCAGGAGCGCCAGGCGGAGGCGCAGAAGCACGAGGTGGAAGAGCGCAAGAAGATGATGGAAGAAGCCATGAAGCATATGAAGAAGGCCAACGCAAAGTCCGTGCAGGCCAAGGGAACGACCGCTCCGCCCAAGGGCGGGATGGACATCTCCGGCGACTGGTGGAAGAAGCGCAAGTCCGGCGAGACCGGCATCGAGCAGCTCCAGAAGGAGAATCAGACCAACTCCGCGTCCGCCGCGCCGTCTGCGCCCACACCCGTACCGGCGGTGCACAGCGCGCCTCTCGTAACCAAGTAGCAACCCGCCAGAGTTAGTCGACTTATTTCTACTACACCGGCAGCTCAAAGCAAGCTGCCGGTGTTTTTGCGTGTAACGGTTGACTTCACCGGGCAATTATGCTAGAGTGTGGTTGCTCCGCAGTAGTCCCCACGGCCGGTAGGTGGCCGAAAACGCCATCGCACTCTTTCCACATCATAGTGAGGCGCGGACGCGCGCTTCGGTAAAGGGAGGCGTTAATGAAGAGGTTGGCCTGCGCTGTCGTGCTAGCCGGCTCCGCATATGCCGTCGCGGCCAGTCCGGTAGAGGCACGAGCAAATCCCTCGTGGTCGGCAAGCAACTTGGAGTTGTCGATCATCACCCCCGACCCCGGCAGTATTGGGGACCGCATTTCCCTCGACGTTAGCTTCCGCGGCAGCACCATCGAGACAGTAGAGCTGCTATTGGATGGCGATCTCGTCGCCAAGAAGCAGATCAATACCTCGGAGGCTCGAGGCGTTATCACTTTCTCCCTGGACACCATCCGCCTGAGCGAAGGGGTCCATACCGTCCAGGTAGTTGCAACCGCGCCGGGCGGGGAGGTGGTCCGATCCACTGCCAAGCTCAAGATTCCTGCCATCGACCTGAACGCGCCCGTCCGCATTGCTTATCCCCAGTCCGGTCTCCAGGTTAGCGGCGTCGTTCCAATCAAGGTCCGCCTGGGCGAAGACGTGCAGCGGCAGAAGCCGTATGTCACTTTCTTTGTGGATAAGCAGCTTAAGGAGCTGCGGAACTTCCCGCCCTACGAGTACAACTGGGACACGACTCGCGTGCCGAACGGCTGGCACGTCATCGAGGCCTGGACCCAGACACCGGACGCCATCTCGCCGATCAAGGCCCGTCCGGTTTCGGTGAACGTCAACAACCCCTCCGGCGATACGAACAAGCAGGACACGATTCAGGACCTGCGGGAGGTTACGCCCAAGCGGACCCCGCAGATCACCCTCCCGAGTCCCACGCTTCCCGTCGCAAAGCAGCCGGTCCACACAGTTGTGCCGCCGGTAGATCCGTCCACCGCCCTCACAGGCGCCCGCGAGTCTCTTCCGGCCATCACCGGCCTTCGGACACACGCTATCGCCAACAACATCCGCCCGCGAGCCACCTCGGAGCCGATCCCGCAGATTCCGCTGGACCGGTTCGGCTACGGTCTCACCGCGATGCCGCTGACCTCGCTTCCCGGGCCCGGCGGCCACCTCGCTCCTCTGGCGTCGCGGTTCATGATGGGCAGAGCTGTAGGCAACGCCGCGGTCGAGCCGCGCGGTCACTTCTCTCGCCGTGTCGTGGCGCGTACAGACCGGCCCATGCGTTTCCCGACGCCCGCGCTCCCGTACCTGCCGGGCATGGTGGCCCCACACGTGCGCTCTACGGCCCTGGCCGCTCCTCCGCTACGGGCAGCCTCGCAGAAGAGCCTCCACGTCAACGGTCTCATGATCCGCCCGCGCGGCGCCTTCCAGGTGGCATTCGACGGGCAGCAGATCGCCTTCGACGTGCCGCCTAGAGTGGAAGGCGGCGTGCGGCTAGCGCCCTTCCGCCAGATCTTCGAGCACACCGGCGGACGGCTCTACTGGTTCGGCGGCACGGCGCAGACGGTCCGCGCGGTCAACAGCTCGCGAGAGATCGAGCTGAAGATCGGCTCTCTGTCCGCGCTGGTGAACAACACCGCCATTAATATGGACCGAGCTCCCTATATAGATGGCGGCCGCACCATCGTTCCGCTCACCTTCATTCGCGACGCGCTGGACGTGGTGGTGAGTTACGACGACAAGACGGGCAACCTGCTCATCCGCAGCCGCAAGTAGGCTCCTGTACAGTGACGGCAGGCGGGGCGATTATGTGCCTCGCCTGCCGTTGCTTGTCTGGCCCACCCGGGTACGATATTCGCCATGAACCGCCCGAGTAAATCGCCCTGCGGCTCCTGGAAGTCCCCAATCACCACCGACCTCATTGTCTGCGAGACAGTCCGGCTCGCCGAGCCAGCCATCCAGGGGGACAGTATCTACTGGTTGGAAGGACGCCCGCAGGAGCAGGGGAGATACGTTGTCGTGCGGCATCCGCTTCGGGCGCCGGCCGGGGAAGGGGAGAGCCGGGACGTGACGCACGCGCCCTTCAACGTCCGGAGCCGAGTCCACGAATACGGCGGCGGCGCATATCTTGTGGCGGGCGAAATCCTCTATTTCTCCAACTTCGCGGACAACCGACTGTACCGTATGCAGGGCAAGAACCCAGCCGAGCCCATCACCCCGGACTCGGCCCGGCGGTACGCAGATCTCATCCTCGATCCGGGACGTGCGCGGCTCCTCTGTGTCTGTGAAGACCACTCCCACGACGGGGTCGAGCCGACCAATACGCTCGTCGCTGTACCACTCGGCGGAGCAGCCCCGTCGCCGGGCAGGCTAGAGCTCCAGACAATGGCGGAGGGACACGATTTCTACTCTTCGCCGCGGCTGAGCCCAGACGAATTCCGACTCGCCTGGCTTGCTTGGGACCACCCCAACATGCCCTGGGACGGCACGGAGCTATGGGTAGGAGAGATCGCCCCGGATGGGTCAATCTCGGGATCCGAGCGCGTTGCAGGAGGGCCGGAGGAGTCTATTTTCCAGCCTGAGTGGTCGCCGGACGGTGTGCTCCACTTTATCTCGGACCGCACCGGATGGTGGAACCTGTATCGGTGGAAGGACGGTCGGGCGGAGCCTCTATGGGAGAAGCAGGCCGAGTTTGGCGTACCGCAGTGGGTCTTCGGACTCTCCACCTACGCCTTCGAATCGGAGCACAGAATTGTCTGCACGTACCTGGAGGAGGGGGCGTGGCGGCTCGCGATAATCGATACGGTCACGCTGGGACTGCGGGACCTTCACGTGCCATACTCTTACCTCCACTCCCTGCGCGCGAGACCGGGCACTCTGGTCTGCATCGCCGGCTCCCCATCCGAGGTCTCCTCCGTAATCGCCGTCGACCTCGACACGGAAGAGACTGCAGTGCTGCGCCGGTCCTCCAACGCGAACATCGACCCGGGCTACCTCTCCGCTCCGGAGGCCATTATGTTTCCGTCGGCCGAGGGCCGCATGGCGCACGCGCTCTACTACCCTCCTGTCAACCGCGACTTCGAATCGCCGGATGGCGAGCAGCCGCCTCTCATTGTCGCCTCGCACGGAGGACCGACATCAGCAGCCCGTCCCGTCCTGGAGCTGTCCACCGGTTCGGCGCAGTTCTGGACCAGCCGCGGCTTCGCGTTTGTGGACGTGGACTACGGAGGCAGCACCGGCTATGGGCGCGCGTACCGCGAGGTCCTTTACGGCCGGTGGGGCATCGTGGACGTGGAGGACTGTGTAGCGGCAGCCAGATACCTCGCGCAGCGCGGCGCGGTAGACCCGCACCGCCTGGCCATCCGCGGCGGGAGCGCGGGCGGCTACACCACGCTCTGCGCCCTCACGTTCACAGACCAGTTCCAGGCGGGCGCCAGCTACTTCGGCGTGAGCGACCTGGAGGCCCTGGCCCGAGACACACATAAGTTCGAGTCCCGCTACATGGACAAGCTGGTGGGACCCTATCCCGAACGAGCCGACCTGTACCGCGAGCGCTCGCCGATCCATTATGTGCAGCGGCTCTCGTGCCCCGTCATCTTCTTCCAGGGGCTGGAGGACCGCGTGGTACCGCCCAACCAGGCGGAGATGTTGGCGGATGCGTTGCGGGCCAAAGGGGTGCCCGTCGCCTATGTTGCGTTCGAAGACGAGCGTCACGGGTTCCACCACGCTGCCAGCATCAAGCGTTGCCTGGAGGACGAGCTGTTCTTCTACTCCCGCATCTTCGGCTTCACTCCCGCGGACCCGATCTCGCCCGTGAAGATCGAGAACCTCCCTTAGGGAGCGGGGAGAGCGGCTGTGGCGAAGAGCAGGGCCAGGAGGGCTGCGCGCCATCCGGTGCCCGGTTGGCGACAGCGGCTTGCAGCAGCGTTGACAGTTCTGGCAATACTGGCGGTTATAGCAAGCGGCTTCACGTGGGCGCTCTGGATCCACGTCTGGCGGCCCGCCTATATTGCGCGGGATACGGAGGGAACGCCGATCCAGGAAGGTACCGCCATAGTCACGGCGTCCACCTACCTGCGGACCACCAGAGCGAACCCGGTTCCGCGCACCCTGCTGCGGCTCCGCCTGAACGACCAGGAGGTGGACGCCGAGTCCCACTCCCGTTTCCGAGTAGGTGACCCGGTTCGGTTACGGTACCAGGTTGGCAAGAGCGGCGTGGTCTATGTGGAGGATGTTTGGCGGCTGCGGTGAGCCTTCCGCAGGAGATCGACGGCTGAGGCGACGAGTCGTTTGCGCGTTAGGACAACTACATCGGCAGCTCGGTCCGGGAGGACGACAAGAAGCGAGACGGGTCCGCCCGGTTGGGGAGGACCCGTCTCATATTTGGCTGAGCGGTTGTCTAGGCTGACGCGCCCGGCGCGTCGAAGCTCATGTCTTCGCAGTACATAGAAACCCTGTACCTGCGAACGTTCTCGACTCCGGATTCGATCTTCTCTGGTTCCACGTTGAAAATCCCCAGGTGGCGGAAGGTCAGCGTGAACAGGGCTTCCTGCAGGTTGGGGGTCAGGTATTCCAGTGTGCCGGTCTTCTCCTGCGCGTCACCGTTATTCCCCTTGATGACGAAGTCCTGGTACCACTGCAGGATGGAGTCGGCGTGCGATTCAGGCACGGTAAAGACCAGGTTCGGGATCTCCAGGTGCGCCGGCTCTCTCTCGTAGTCGCGGAGCTCCCCAACCGGATTCTCGACCACCTTCTGAGCAATGACGATCTCATCGATCTTGTTGACACGTGAGCACGCCTCCTCGAGCCCGGCGATCTTGAGGCGGAAGTTGGCCGGCAGCCACTTTTTCTGGAGCACTGCGGAACCGGGAGAGGCGCCGGACGGAGCCCTGCCGCTGCCCTTCTGGAACCGCGTGATCTCTGGGGCGAACGTAACTGTCAGCTTGGCCGCGTCCTTGCTTGCCGCGTCCAGCGCCGGGAAGCCGACCTCAGTGACGAGCGCATTCTGGAAGGTCAGGCGCGACATCTCATTGTAGTTGAAGTCACAGGCGACGATCGCGCCGTTCTTCCGCTGGTAGTTGCGGTCGAAGCTCGCCTTGAGCCACTGATAGAACGGCTTGGACATCCCCGTTCCGCACTGGATCACGATCGGCTGGTACTTGACATGGCCAAGGTGCTTCTTCACAATGTGGTCCGGCCCCAGCTTCTCGTTCACAACGTCCGCGGTCGCATTGCCGCCGGCAGCGGAGTAGACCCAACCGACCACCTGGTTGTCCAGCTCCAGGGCGAACTTGCCCGCGACGTAGGACCGTTTGTCCTGGGCAATTGGACCGGCCGCCGCTGGCTTGAAGAGGCCCAGGGCGCCGACGCCAGCGGTCCCAAAGCCGGTTAGTTTGAGAAACTCTCTACGGTTCATAGCACTCCTCCTGTGCAGGCCGATTCCCCGGCCGCCGCCCTATTCCCTTCTCCGGCCGCCTGGTAATATAGGCCCATACTGCTCATGCCCGTGGAGGAACTCATGCGCCGCGCTCTCCGCTCCCTCTACCTGCTCTGCTCCGCCTTCGCGCTGTGTGCCGGCGCCGGCACACGCACCGCGGTCACGGGGCCGCGCCAATCCTGCGGCATGCTCATCGTGGCGCCCGCCAGGTTCCTACCTGCACTGCAGCCTTTCATTCGATTCAAGCGGAGGCGGCTACTTACGCGCGTGGTGAGCCTGGAGGAGAGCCTGCTGCGATCTGGCGGCGTGGACGATCCGGAGCGGCTCAAGCGGTATCTCTTCAATGCCTGGCGCCGCGATGGGATCCGGTACGTGCTGCTGGTGGGGGACGCCGACGTGCTGCCCGTGCGCTACATGGTGCTGGACCGCGTGACGCCCGCCGCATTCGATTATGCCTTCTATCCGAGCGACCTCTACTACGCGGACCTGGCCAAGCAGGACGGCAGGTTCGAGGATTGGAACGCCCGCAAGGACGGCTTCCATGCGGGGTACTTCGGCGAAGTACGGGGCGAGAAGAACAAGCAGGACCCCATCAACTACGACGATGTAGACTACCGACCGGACGTCGCGGTCGGCCGATGGCCGGTCAGCACGCCGGAAGAGGTCCGGGTCGTCGCCGACAAGACCATGCGCTACGAGGAAGGCCTGGAGCGCGGCGACAGGCCGGGCGCCGGTCGGGCGGCGCTCTTTGCCGTGGGAGGATGGGTGGATGCCCGCGGCAACATGTACCGGATGGCCGCCGACTTGGTGCCGGGATGGGCGGTGGAGAAGCGGTACTACTCCGGCGATGGGCGGGATGACCACACGGGCCCGCCGAACGAGGCGGAGCTGGATAAGGTGCTCAACGAAGGGGTGGAGCTGGTATGCCACGCCGGCCACGGCTCTGACGACACCTGGTGGCATTGCTTCGACCGGGCCCATCTAGATCGGTTACACAATGCCGACCGCCTCCCGGTGATGATTTCCGCGGGCTGCTCCACGGCCCGGTTTGCAACTCTCCCACCCTACGAGCCTTATGTGGACGTAGAAGGCAAGGAGCACAGGGGAACCGAGGCCGGCGAGGTGTTCCACGCTCCACCGCCTCCGCCGGCGCCATACCAGCGGGGCAAGTACAACATGACGGGGTTGGGCGAGCAGCTCCTGAAGCGCGGACCGGACGGCGCGGTGGCCTACATCGGCTGCAACACGGGAAGCCAGCCCTGCGCGCTCACCCTGGAGGCGGGGTTCGTCCATGCCATCGGGCGCTCCGCCCAGCCGAGGCTAGGGAACTGCTGGGCGGAGGCGGTGTCTTACTACTACGACGAGGAGCACCTGGCCACTCTTAAGCCGAACGACGACTGGTATCCGCCGAGCATCTTCTTCCAGGGAATGAAATACATGCTCTTCGGGGACCCCTCGATACCCCTGTTGCCGGCACGCCGCTGAGCTAGCTCGCTCCCCGCACGAACTCCTCCGCGAACCGGCGGACCTCCACGTACGGCTGTTCGGCGATCCACTCGCGGGGGAACTGCCACGTAGGCACGTTCCAGATTCCGGCCGCGTGGGCGGGTTCGTCGAACTCGATGACCCGGTCCCGGTACCGGCGGTCCGCGAGGGCCCGCGTGAACTCCGGCACGTCCAGCCCCCCGCGCCCGGCGATCTCCTGGAGCGTCTCCAGGTCCGCAATGTCCCGGTCCTCCTCCCAGTAGGCGTGGTATACGGCGTCATGGTAGGCGTCCGCGAGCGCTGCCTCCCTCGCAAACTCCGCTCCCTCCAGCGCCTTGCGGGAGCGGGAGAAGGGGCGGGACCGCCTGGGAAGCGTCAATCCGTCCGCTATCAGAAGGAGCTCCAGCCGCCCGGGAATGCGGGGCTTCCGCGCCTCATTGGGGTCTGGGGGCGGGGGTGTGTACTCCATGCCTTCGGGCAGCAGCTCGAACCCCTTCCAGACCAGTTCCAGCGTGGGAAACTCCCTCCGCAGGCGCCGCGCCTGCTCCCAGGCGGCCCAGCACCACGGGCAGATATAGTCGTGCGCAACGGTCAGCGTAGGCAAAGGTCAGTCCTTTCAGATGGGCGAAACCACTAAGAGCGAGTACTGAACTTTAGAGAGGGAGGTTCCGAGTCGCAATCAGCAGAAGAGCCGCCCCACGTCGGGGCGGCTCTTGAGGATTCGGGTGAGGAGAGCGGCTACTCGAAGCGGAGAGCCTCGATGGGGTGGAGGGCCGCGGCCTTCGTAGCTGGGTAGATTCCGAAGAAGATACCTACGCCCGCGGATACCACCAGAGCCGCGACGATGGCGGTCGTATTTACGATGCTGTTCCAGCCCATG
>CAYNFH010000158.1:0-14290 GCA_964396385.1 uncultured Chthonomonadaceae bacterium
TGCTCCTCGTCCAGGTCCACGAAGAGGTCCTTAAATGCGGCCGGAATGCCTAGTGCCGCGCTTACGGCGTGGAGCGGGTGCTTGCCGTCATCCACGGGCATCCCGAAGAACGCCACCACGGTGTCTCCCAGGTACTTGCTGACCAGACCCTTGTTATCTACAATGACCTTGTTCACCGCCGTGAAGAACTCGTTGAGCATCTTCACCGTCTGGTCCGGCGGGAGCTTCTCCACCAATAGCTTGAAGTTGCGGATGTTCAGCACCATTACCGTGACGCTCTGCTTAGCGCCGGCCAGTACCTCCTGGTTGTCTTTGCCCAGCGCCTTGGCCGCTACGGAGGCGGGAATGAACTGCTGGAAGAGGGCGCGCAGCTTCTCCTCCGCCGCCACGCGCTCTCGGAGCCACATGGTGGTGTCCTGGAACGCGACGGCGAGCCTTCCGATCTCATCCATGCTGTCCGTGGGGAAGCGCGCGGACCAGTTGCCGGCCCGGATGGCCTTGCACGCCTCGTAGAGCTGGTTGATCGGCGCGCTGACGATGCGGTCAATCCGCCAGAGCACCACTGCGGTGACCAGCACCGCCAGCAGCATGGCCACCCGGAAGATGGCCCAGAAGCAGTCCGCCACGTGATCGTACGCCGGATCCAGAGGAACGTAGAGGACGGACGCGCCGACCACCTGTCCGCGCTTCCAGCCGTAGCCACCCCCGCCCGGGTACTTGCTCACGCGCCAGGCTGGCGCGGCGGCCGGCGTGGAGTGGCACTTAAGACACCGATCCTGGTCCACCACAATGGGGGTTGCCAGCACCCAGCAGGGCTTCCTGTTCTGGATGGTGATCCGCTCAATCTGCTTGACACCGGAGCTCTGAAACGCGCTGATGAACCGAGACTCCGGATCATCCGCGCGGCTGTCCATGTTCGTCGGATTCAGCGCTACCTGGTGGTACCTATACTCCGCCGCATGGCCGGCAATTTGGATGATGGGGTGCGAGGAGCGGGCGGCGCTCGGGCCGCGAGCGCCGAACACCTCGTCCTCCGTGCACTTGCGGGCCGAGTCGAGCGTGCGCATCAGCGCGCGAGCGCTGTCCTGCGTCTGATCCTCCGCGGTACGGTGGAGCATCTCCCACCCCACGAAGGAGGGAACGAGGACTGCCACCACGATGGCAATGAGGGCCGCCGTGATGACCTTTAGTGATAGACTCCGAAACTGGTTGGGATGATTCACGTCTGGAACCCCCTCGGGTGGCCGCCACTTGGTGCGCATGTTGCGGATGTGGCCGCGCACGATAGGTGGTTATTCCGCAAACGCGGAGTGAAAACCAATGAAAAGTACAGGGAACCGCCGTTCGGGCGCACAGGTGTTCAGGTGTTCAGGTGTTCAGGTGTCCTGAGCATCGCGCGTTACCCGCTTACTAAAGCAAAGCCCTCTCGCTCAACTGCAGCAAGAGGGCACAATGTTGCGCCAGGTGTCTGGGCACTGAACACCTGAACCCTAGTCCTCCAGCAGATACCCGGCCAAGAGGCCCCGGCATAGCGCCGGCCGGTTCGTCATCGCCTCGAAGAGCACCTGCGCGATCTCGTGCAGCTCCGCCTGGATTCCGTACGCCTCCAGCTCCGTCTGGATGTCTTGCAGCACCGCGCCCCGAGGATTCGAGATCCAGAACAGGGAGCAATCGACGTTCGGTGCGGTTTCGGTCGGGCCCGCGTACGGCGCCGCGACCGGCAGAGGTACCTGTTCAGGCCGCGGGCTGGGCGTAAGAAGGGACCGAATAGCTGCCCGGACATCGCTCCGTCGTTCCATATCCACTATCCTCCGTCAAGACCTCTTGGGCCAGTGCGCTGTAGGCAAAGGCGCCATTGGAATCGGGTGCGTACTCAAAGATCGTCTGGCCGGCGGCCGGCGCTTCCGCAAGGCGTACCGTCCGAGGGATAACCGTCTGGTAGACCAGCCCGGGCAGGGCGTTGCGCGCCTCCGCCAGGACATCCGCCGCGTGCAGCGTCCTCCGGTCGAACATCGTGCCGACCACCCGCATCCGGAGGCCGGGATTGGTTGTTTCCTGGATCGCCGCCGCAATCTCCTGGATGTCGGCCAGGCCTCTGAGCGAGAGGAACTCGCACTGGAGCGGCACGATGCAGACGTGGGCTGCGGTCAGCGCGTTGCTCGTGGCGTGGCTCAGGGATGGCGGGCAGTCGATGAGCACGTAATCATAGCCGCTGCTCACGTTCTGCAGCGCCTTGCGAAGCCGGTGCGCGGGATCGCCCGTTTCGCCTAGCTCGGTCAGCACGACGGCGAGGGTGGCAGACGCCGTGATAACGTGCATTCCGCCGGCGCAGGGGTAGACGGCGCCCATTACGTTATCCGGGTTCAGCAGCACGTCCCCCATGGTGAGGCTGCCGGCTTGCCTGCCTACCGCTACCGTCAGGCTGGCCTGGGGATCCAGGTCCAGCAGGAGCACGCGTTTGCCTTCTTTCGCCAGAGCCGCTCCCAGATTGGCCGTGGTGGTGGTCTTTCCAACCCCGCCCTTCTGGCTGATTATGGCGTAGATGTACATAAGCCTTCCTTGCGGTCTGTGGTCTTCCCGGGCCGTTTAGCCGGCCGCAGGTTTACTGGTACATCTCCTGGATCCAGCGTTCCAAAACTTGCCGACGGAACTGGAGCAGTTTGGTCATCACCGCCGCCTGCTCAGATCCCGGGACTGCGTCGTAAACGGCCTGCTTTGCAGTCTGGAGCCGGGCACGCGCGTCGGCGAGGCTGATCCGCTCATCCGGAACGGAGGATGCCGGCGGTTCCGACCGTAGGGGCGCCGAAGCCGGGGCCGGGGCTACCGTCTCTATACGGAGCGGTGGCCGCTCTACCGGCCTGACCGGAGGCGTGCCCCAATCCCCAGTATCGGTTCGCGGCTGCTTATCCTGTAGCTGCCGCGCCCGCATGGTGGGAGAGAGGTACGGCTCTTCGGCGAACAGCGCCTCCACTCGGCGGCGCCGTTCCGCGTTCTCGTCGAATGGTGGTGTTTCTGCCATCTTACGCTGCCTTTGCCAGCTTCGGCCGGCGTGCCCCAAGCTCACTCACGGCCTGCTCTACGTGCGCCGGCAGGATCCGGTCCGCGCCGCGGAGGAATGCCTCTTTCATCGCCGCTTCCGTCACGACCATGATGTCGCGCGGCAGGCCTCCCGTAAGCCGGTGGATGGTCTGCATGGTCTGCGCGGGACACAGGCTGGACGGGTCGATAGCGCCGGCACGCCGGAACCGGTGCAGGAGCATGGCATCCGTCTCTTCCACAGACAGCGGTTCCAACGTGGATACAGACGCGATACGGCTCATCAGCGCGGGATAGTAGGCGAGCTTCTTATCGATATTCAACTGGGCGGACATAACTATCTGGAGCAGGATGCGATCGCGGGTCTCCAGGTTTATGAGATCCCGGATTACCGGCATGGCGCGTGAATCGATAGACTGCGCTTCGTCAATGAAGAGCACAATCGTCTTGTTGTCGCCGTAGGCCTCCTCCAGGAGCCAGGACTCCAGCCGCGTAGCCATGTCACGCGCGTTGTGCGACGGCTCCAGGCCAAACGCGGCCAGGACCTCGGCGAGCAACGCCCGCGGGCTGGATATTGTTCCGGTGTTCTGCAGCTTCGCGCACTTCCACCCGAACTGGTTCGGCCAAACGGTCATCAGATATTCAACGAGGAACGACTTCCCCTGACCAACGTCTCCCCGAATGAGCGCCAGACCGCCATGCTCCTCAATAGTCCACCGGAGCTTGAGGATGGCCTCCTTGTGCTGAGCACACAGGTAAAGCCAACGGGGGTCGTGATTGCGCGCAAACGGCGTTTCCGTCAGGCCGAAGTGCTGGACGTACTCGGTGGGCATATGTATAACCTCTCTTGGTCGGTGCTCCTGACCCGTTATTCCACGTGCTCACGGCAAAGATTCCCGAATAATTTCGGGCTGCGGTAAGACAGGCACCAATACCAGTTTCGGTTTCCAGCCGCCCGTACTGTAGCGGGAATTATGTTTAGCACGCGGGAGCCTCGGTTCCATGGGCGAGGAACCTGCGGGGACCGGGGGCGTGGATGAGGACTTCGCCGTGATCTTGCTGGACGTTCAGATGCCGGAAATGGATGGCTTTGAGACCGCCAGTCTTATTCGAGCCCGCGCGACCTCCCAGCACATCCCTATCATCCTCAGGTCATTATGCAAAGCGTTCAATAGGGAACACGGGATCTGAGGCGCGCGTCTTTCTGCCCACATGAGAGGGAGGCGGGGCCGTCGGCAGTGGACCCCCTGCAGGGAGCGAGCAAGTATGAAGACGCGGTCGCAAGAGAGACGAGAGACCAGTTGGCTGCCAGTGGTCATCGTCATCTTCGTTGTGTTCGCGTACCTGCTCATGGGCTACCTGTTCTGGTACGCGCCTGGGCAGGCGGCCATGGAGTCACGCCAAGCCGCACGTACTGCTCATCCAACTCAGCGCTGACCGTCGCCTTCCTCGAGAGAGCGCCGTGGTGTGATGGTTCGGCTTGTTACC
The DNA here is from genome assembly GCA_964396385.1 of uncultured Chthonomonadaceae bacterium. Classification (GTDB taxonomy): domain Bacteria; phylum Armatimonadota; class Chthonomonadetes; order Chthonomonadales; family CAJBBX01; genus CAYNFH01. The sequence continues at coordinate 4,525 of CAYNFH010000158.1, forward strand.
CAGGTCTGGCCGACATCCACGACATGCTTGCAACCGGCGCCTAAACCGATCAGCCCGACTAGGTCTCCACCACCGCCTCCTTCCCTTTACTTCCAGGAAATACTGATTGAGCGGATATCCGGGAGGAAGCGCATATCCCGGTGCGAAAAAGGGGCAACAACATCCTCGGTAGAGTACGCCTGAGATACGGTTCACCTTTCATCCATGCCAGAGATCGACTACCGCGCGCTCTTTGAGGCGGTGCCGGGGCTGTACCTGGTGCTGCTGCCCAACCCGCCGGACTTCACCATCGTAGCGGTGAGCGACGCCTACTTGCGCGCTACCATGACCCGGCGCCAGGAGATTCTGGGTCGTGGCCTGTTTGAGGTCTTCCCGGATAACCCGGATGATCCGGCCGCCACGGGAGTAGCCAACCTGCATGCCTCGCTCCAGAGCGTCTTGGAGCGCCGTGCTCCTCACACCATGGCCGTGCAGAAGTACGACATCCGCCGACCGAAGAGCGAGGGCGGTGGCTTCGAGGTGCGCTACTGGTCACCGGTGAACTCCCCGGTGCTTGGGCTAGACGGCAAGGTGACGCTCATCATCCACCGCGTGGAGGACGTTACCGAGTTCATCCGTGTGGCCGAAGTCGGTCGGCAGGCCCAGGAGCTCCAGGCAGAGGCGGAAGAGAAGGCTCTGGCAAGTCTCCTGCGGGCAGAGGGGCTGCAGGAGGCCAATAGCCAGCTTCGTAAGTTGATAGCAGGCCGGCAGAAGGTCGAAGAGGCGCTGCGGGAAAGTGAGGAGCGTTTCCGCGCCTTGGCTGACAATATAGCCCAGCTTGCCTGGCTAGCCGACGGTACCGGCCACATCTTCTGGTACAACCGCCGCTGGTACGAGTACACCGGAACGACCCTTGCGGAGATGGAAGGTTGGGGCTGGAAGAGCGTACATCATCCCGACCACATTGACCGGGTGGTCAAGCGATGGTCAGAGCATCTGCGCGCCGGGCAGTTCTGGGAAGACACGTTCCCGCTGCGCAGCAAGGAGGGTGAGTATCGCCGCTTCCTCTCCCGCGCGTTCCCCATCCGGGATGGGGAGGGCCGGGTGGTGCGCTGGTGCGGCACGAACACGGATGTTGAAGACCTGGAGCGGGCCATGGAGGACCTCTCCCAGAACCGTGCCGAGATCGAGACGTTGAACGTCCGTCTCCGGCGTGCCATGGCGGAAACCCACCACCGGGTGAAGAACAACCTGCAGACGATCTCCGCCTTAGTGGATATGCAGTTGGCTCGGTGGATGGGCTCGGTGCCAGCAGAAGAGTTGGAGAAGATCAACCACTACATTCAATTCCTCGCCGCTCTCCACAATGTCTTAACTCAGGAAGCCAAGCAGAACGAGGACGCGGAGTACCTCTCCGTGAAGGCGGCAATGAGCCGGTTGGAGCCGCTGGTCATTTCCATGGGGCGGGGCAGACAGGTTCGGTTTGACGTCGAGGATGTCCGCCTGCCCGTGCGGCACACCACCGCGCTCGCCATAATCGTCAACGAGCTGGTCACAAATGCGGTAAAGCACGGTGCAGGAGAGATATCGGTAGGCTTCCGCGTGTGCGAGCGGTCGGCGAAGCTTCAGGTGAGCGACCGGGGCAACGGCTTTCCGGCTGGGTTCGCTCCTCACGCAGACGGAACAACAGGGCTGGATCTGGTACAGTCGCTCGCTGTCTGGGACCTTGACGGTTGCCTGGAAATCGCGAACACTGCCGAAGGCGGAGCAAGGGTCACCGTTGAGTTCCCGCTGAAGAGCTCACCTTAGAAGGCGAACTCTGTAGCTGCTAGAAATGCAGCCCAAGCTTGGCTTCCGCCTTGTACTCGGTGATGGGCTGCAGGATCCCGTCCTTCTCATGGGTGGTCAGGACCCCGCTGAGGTTGAAATCGAGGATGGAGCCAACGTGGTGCGTGAGGCTAAGCGTATAGGTATCGGAGGTGAGGACGCCGGAGTCCTGTGTAACGGACTCCTGGTAGCCGGTGAGTATCTGGCTGGCCGGGGCGAACTTCCAGCCGAGCTTGAGGTCGATCACGGTGCTGCACTTAGAAGTCAGCGTCTCCTGCTGCTCCGTATAGTTGCCGGCGAAGCTGAGCGGCCCCAGCTTCGACTCGAGGCCGGCTGAACGGTTCACCGTGCGCGAGACGGCGCCCTGATCGTCCTCGGGGTTCTCGGCGTAACCGCCGGTCAGCTTCAGCGCTTCCCTGGCAAGCTGCAGCGCGACTTTCACGTTGTAGCTGTCCGGCGTATCCGCGACCGGAACGCCGCCTTGGAGCGCCTCGCGCTGCTTGGTGGCGCCAGAAACTTCCAGGAACTTAACGGGCTTCAATGTGGCGCCTACGGATCCCGCGTATGTCTCCGATGCGCCGCTGGCCTGTACCTGGAACCCGCCCGTGAGTGTGATCGCGCCGTCCGGTGCGTACTCCAGGCTTGCCTGCCGTGAGTGCTGTGCCCCCGTCCCGCTGTACTTCTCCTGCGCCTGGCCGCTCAGCTTGAAGTGCGTGGAGGGGGTTGCCTCCACCTTGAGGGTCGCCAGATCCTGCCCGCCGGAGTTGCTCAGCTTGTTCTGGAAGCCCCCTTCCAGGGTCAGCGCGGACAGAGGCTGCGTTTTGACCGTGATGGAGCTGGTCTGAGTGACCGCTCCCGAATCCTTGGTGGAGGTTTCCATTCGATCCACCAGGGCCGTGGCTTGTGTGCTGCTGCCGATCGCCTGGTCTAGCTGCACGCGGTCGGCCGTCCGGGTCACGTTCGTGCCGTCGGCCTGGTTGGTCACAGTATCTGTGTGCGTGGCCTGGAAGCGGGTGGATCCCAGTGTTCCGGCAAGTCGCTGGCCGATGACCGTGACGACCGATCCCTTGCCCTGTGCCGGCAGCTCGGTAGTCTGCCGGAAGCTGGCGGAGGGCTGTATGCCGTGGATAGGCTTCAGACCGGCGGAAGCCTCCAGCACCTGAAGTCCGGCGGTTATCTGTGTCTCCTGGCCGCCCTGGAAGCCGTGTCCGGCGCGAGTCAGGTTCACGCTGAACTGGCCTACCTTGCCCTGAGTCGACTCAGATAGCTTGAAGGCCCCACGGTCCTTCAGCGAGCCGCCGCGTGAGTCCAGGAAGAGCAGGCTGGAGAGCTTGGAGCCGCCGGCCAGCACGGACGCTCCCTTGAATCCTAGCAGCATCATCCCCTGGGCGGGCGGGGGAGATCCTCCCGGCATCACGGGCCCGGCGGGCGCAGGACGGATGATGGCGTCCATACTCAACTGGCTGCTCCCCTGGTCGAACAGCTTGAACTCGACCGGGAGCGCGTAGCCGCCGGCATTTGCCATGGCCTTGCCGTCTATCACATAGTAATCCACGCGTGCTATCTCATTCGGCTTCAGCGGCCGGGTGAGGTTTAGTACACCCAGCCCGGGATCCAACGAGTAATCCACGTTTGCCTGCAGCCGCTGCGGCCCCCGGGAAACCAGTATGCCATCCGGCTGGATGCCCTTCCAGGAAAGAAGGTAGGGCCCCGCGGTGTTCCTGCCCACAAAGATGTCTGACACGAGCCGCTGGGCCTCCTGGAAGGGGCCCGCGGAAGAGGACGAGCCTGGGAGTGTCGACGCCTGCTGCGCCGCGGCCCTCCTCGCGCCACAGAGCACGAGGCAGCACAAAACAGGGGCCAGTCTTCGGCGGAATCTGGGTCTCATGAACAGCGTCCTGAACGTAAGTTCGGCTGCTTACAGTATATTCGATGCTCGCTCGCTCCATCAAGTTGCAGGATTCTGCCGCCGCTGTTCCGGTGTCGGCGCAGGCCGACACTCGGCCGAAGGCCAGCCAGCGCGGGGCTTCAGCCCCTGCGCCCCTGGCCCGTCCGCATATAAGGGCACCCGGAACAATTGGCACGATCATCCGCGTAATGGAGGTGACAATCGGATATTCTCTCGCAGGCACAGAGCCTGCGGAGAGCCCTACCATCCACTGGAAAGCGCCCGGCGGTCTCTCACGAGACCGCCGGGCGCTTCTCCGTGACGGAGGACCGAAGACGGAGGACGGACTCCGAATCGGTCATCCGTCCCCGTCACCCGTCGATCCACCGCTTGACCCGCGCTCCCCTTGCTGTTATAATGAAGCCGCAACTGCCCCTGCAGGACAGGCGATGTTCCTGAAGACGCGAGCCGTCTTTACCCAATAGCAGGAGAACAACGCTGATGTCCGCACCCCCATTGCGTGATAATGCCTGGCTCGAGTCACGCTTCCAGTTTCTCTGGACCAACTACTACGCCGACGTGCGCCGTGGCTTCCCCATCACCGTGAAGTTTGGGCGCGCGGCTCGCTACCGGTACGGCTCCATCTGCAACGTGGGCCGAGAGTGCCGGATCACCATGAACGGCCTTTTCGCGCACCCGGAGGTGCCGGAGTACGTGGTAGACGCCACCTTGGCACACGAGCTCGCGCACTATGTGCACGGCTACGGCTCAGGCCTTCCCAAGCTTCACGCCCATCCACACCGCGGAGGCGTAATCGATAAGGAGATGCAGAAGCGGGGCTGCTTCTACCTGGAAGAGCAGGCGGCCGTGTGGCGCCGCGAGCACTGGCAGAGCTTCTACGAGCGACAGGCCGCGGGCACCGTGTCTCGCGAGGACGCGAACGCCCAACTTCAGCGCACACAGTGGGATGCGTACCTCGCTACGGACGGGTTCCGCACGCAGCAGGACCTGGAGGAGCGCCTCGCCGATCTAGCTCCGCGCTTCGGGATCACCGAGCCCGGCTTCACGGTTACGTGGCTCTATGCTTCCCCGCGCAGGCTGGGACTCTCGTACCGCTTCCGCAGTGAAAACGTAGTCCGGCTGCACGCCGTGCTGGCCAACACGCGGGTACCCGACGAGATCATCGACTACGAGATCTGCTACTGGCTTGCGGTGGAGACGGCCGGGGGCCGCTGGAGCGCCGTAGAGCAGGCGATGCGGGACGCGGGAGTGTGGGCCTCCGCGGAGCGCGCCATCCAATGGCGGCGCAAGGTGTGGCCGCGCTACCGCCCCGCGAACCTACCGCTCAAATCCAAGTAAGGTACGAAGAACTACAGACAAGGACGGCCCGCCGGTTCACCGAACCGGCGGGCCTATCCGTAAGTCCATCAACCATCAACCTACTTTACTTCCACACTCACCTTGTCCGCTGCGGAGAGGCCCGCCCCGTTGAACGCCTTTACTTCCACGGTGTGTGCCCCCTTACTCAGCGGCGAAGTATGGATGGTAAAGCTCTCCAACTGGCTGTCGAAGATGCCGTCCGCGGGAGCCGCCGCCATCCACTCGCCTCCGTCTACCCGGTACTGCACTGCCGTAACCGGTATCATGTGCTGCATCGCGGCACCCGCTATGGTCGCAGACCCATCGGTTTCTACCTGGACCTGCTCTTTCGGCAGATAGAGCGTTGGCGGCGTGTTGCAAATCATGAACGATTCGGACACGGCCTCCGCGCTTTGTGGATCCGTGGGGTTGCTCGGCCGATCCGTTGCCACCACTTTGAGCAGATACGAACCATCCGAGAGCGCCTTCGTGTCCAGCGCTTTCGTCGTCTCGCGCAAGGCGCTCGGCGTCGGGGTAGACGATGCTGCCGGCGAGGGAGTCTGGCCCGCCTTCTGGCCATACTCGTCATTGAGCTGGCGCGTCTGGGCAATGATCTGGTCACGCATAGCGGCAGGTACATCCGGATGCTTGTCCAGTTCCGCCGTCACCTCCGCAACGGAGGGCGGCCGGTTGGTGGCCGCAGTCCCCGCAGCGTTACCGGTCCCGGCGGGCGCCGACGCGGTGGTCTGGCCGGAGCTTGCGCCGGGAAGCGGCTTCCACGATTCTCCGTGGTCAGGCGAATAGTAGAGCTGATAGCTTAGCGTGTCCTTGTCCGGGTCCGTTGCCTGCCAGCGGATGGTCTGCTGCTTGGCCCATCGCTCTCCACCCGCGGGCGCCGCGAACGCGACCGCCGGAGGCTGGTTCTTGGGCAGGTAGTCCACAGAGACGTCCCGCACGGCGGGAGAGATTCCCGCGTGGTCGCTCGAGAGGGTCAGCCGGTACTGGATGAAGCGTGCTTCTGGGCTGGTAATGCGGGCTCCGTCCTCGGTCGGCCGCGCGGCGCTCCACGCGCTCCACGTAGCGTCCGGCTCGGCCTGGCTGCCTGTCCGGGTCTCCACAACAATCTGAGTTCCGGGCGGGGTGACGCCGGTCCAACGGATTTCGCCCCAGCGGGACCGCTGCTTCGCGTCGTGCACCACGGACTCGTAAGTTCCTGTCTGCGAGGTGCCGTACGGCGCGGCGGAGTAGACCTCCGCCACATTGCCCGTGCCGGCGTACACGGTGCCGTCGACGCCCGTAGCCAGGGAGAGTATGTCTACGTCCAGTCGGTTTTCCAGCGCGGCGACCGTGTCGTCCGGGCGCACCGCGTAGACCGTGTTGCCGGCGCTAGCGTAGACCACTCCGTCCGGCGCAGCGCTGAGCGCAGTGAATGCGACCGGGGACTTGTCGAAGATGGTCTTGACTGCGCCGTCTGAATCGATCCGGTAGATGACCCCGCGCGGCGCGGTTGCCGCGTATAGCGCGCCGTTCTGCCCGATGGCGAGCCCCGTGATGCTCTGCTCAGGCGCGTCGTAGATAACCGTCCCCCTGCCGGAGGGATCGATCCGGTACACCAGTCCGTCCGTGCTCGTCCCGGCGTACAACATGTCCTTCTTGTCCACCGCCAGGCACATCACGTGCTGCTGAGTGCTCTTGAAAAAGGGAGCGGAAGCTCCCGTGGGATCGATGCGGTAGATGGTGCCGCCGCCTCCGGTGCCCACGTAGATGTTGCCTCTACTGTCGCGGGCGAGGGCGAGGGCGTACTTCTCACCCGCCTGCAGCGCAACGGTCGCCCTGCCATCCGGGGTAATCTTATACACCCGGCCGTTCGGGCTGGTTCCGGCGTATAGGGTTGCGTCCGGCGCCAATGCCAGCGCCTGCACGGATACCTCCGGCAGCCGCGCATAGACCTCGCTCGTGCCGCCGGGCAGGAAGTGGACCACGTGCCCTTGCGTCCCCGTTCCACCGAAGAGGCCGCCCCGGCCGTCCGGTATCAGGGACCACAGAAACGACTCCGTCGAGCCCTGTACCTTCTGCAGCGAGCGCGCCAGCCGCAAGTCGCCCTGCGTGGTAACGCTCACTCCTCTGGCCACGCCGGCCGAAAAGTCGCCGCGGCTGGTCTGGCGCCAGGTAACCGCCTGCCGGGCCACCGGTTTGTCGCTCGCTTCCGGGGCGGCCGGCGTGGGCGCGGACGCGTGCGACTGGACGGCGGGCTGCGGGGATGGGGCGGTCGGAACCGCTGCGGTTCCAAGTTGCGAACCCTGATCGGTCGCCTGCTTTTTGCTCTTAGCTCGCTTGTCCGCAGGCTTGTTCTTCTTGCCTGGCGCATCGTCTACAGAGTACGAGGCTCGTTCCGAGTATCCGGTAGCTCCCCCAGCATTCGGGGCGGGGGGGGCTGCTCCCCCAAACTGGGGGGCGGCGCCAACGTCCGACTTGTCCGACGTTGCCGCCGACTCCTCATCGTCCCTCGATGTGCCGCCCACGGTAGCCGCCGTACCGGTCAACCCGGTGGGGGTTGGGATGGAGGGCGCGGTCGTGGGCGTAGCAGGAGAACCGCCTTCGCGAATCTCCTTCCGCTGCACGTTGATCGCGATCACCTGCTGCCCGGAAACGACCCAATCTGTCGGAACCACCTGCTTTATCTCGTCCCGCTCCAGACGCACTGCCGAAGACTTGGCGGAGCGCATGATCGCGTCGAGAGACGGCGGCAGGTTGGTAAACTTCTCCCCTTCCACATTCACCGCGGTGCTCGGGAGGACGATGCGCGCCACCATGTCGTTGTTCTTTTCGCGATCCAGGTACCGGTTCACCATTTGCCGGATGCTGACTGGCGGTGCCTGGTCGGGGTTCTGGGGCGCAGCCGGCCGGAGTACCAGTCCACCAAAGACGATGGGAGGCGGCACCGCCCCGCCGCGCACCTGCAGCACGTACCGGCCGGAAGGCGTGTTTGGCGGAATGACGATCTTAAGTGTCTTGGTGATAGCCGGCTGCTTGAACGGCTTGAGTACGACACCGACCTCCGCCGTCTCGCCAGGCTCGAACTTGCCCTCCTTGACGAAGATCCGCTCGATCTGCGCCGTGCGGTGCGCGGACTCGATCTCAACACGCACGTTTGCGTCCTTGATGCCAAGCGGATAGAACGGGTTGGATGTGAGCATGCCCAGAAGGTCGTCCAGGTCCGTGGTTGCCGCGGCGTCTATTCCCCGCGCGTCGTAGACCAGATTGGAGCGGGTGATCTTGCCCAGCTCGTCCGCGTCCACGGTCGTGGTCACGTGGGCCATCGCCGCCCCGGGAGTATTGCGGATCTCGGACACGGCGGAATCTACCACCGCGGAGACCATGGCCGAATACAGGAGGGGATGGCTAACGGCCTGCGCGTGGAACACCTTGGCGCGGCCGGTGGTCAGGTCCCTGACTTCAACTGTCACCGGGATGATGTTGGGCATCTTGCCCAGGATGCCGCTCACAGCGAAGTTCCGGTCCTGCGTGGAAGTGCCCACCACCGGACCGGGGCTCGATATCTTGTAGGAGCCGGCCAGTAGCGGATACACATCATAGATGTAGGCGGAGGTCAGAGGCGCGTCTATCGGTCCAATGCCCATGAATGGATGGCCGAAACCGAGAATGCGGTTACCCTTGCGGTAGGAGACTGTTCCCGTCGCGCCGGCCTGCACGTCGCCCGTGACGAGCATCATGCTGAAAGCCGCGCCTGGAACGAGCGGTGCGCCTTTGAACCAAGGCGCTCGCCCACCGGCGACCGCGCCGTCCACGAGCTCCACGTTGTACGGCTTGAGCGCCGCAGCCAGCTTCTCCCGTGCGGAGCGGGACAGACCCGAAAACGTGGCAAAGGTGGTACAAGGGTGCATAACCAGCGTGCTGCCGGACGAGTGGAGGCTGCTGTCCTGCGGCACGTTGTAAACCACCTTCCGGATCGCGCGGTCACCTACCCTGATGGGCGTGTCCAGCGTCGCCGTGCGAATCTTGTTGTCCGGGAGCTGCGCCGTGGGTGTGGCAGGCAGCTTGGGGTCCCAGGCCTCGAGCATGTCCTCGATCGGCGTGACGCCGCCGAGCGGCTCTTTGGTGGTCGGCTCTCCCTGCGAGAACGCGCCGATGATCTTGCCGTTAACGTAGACCGGGCTGCCGCTCATCCCCTTGATGAGGTTGGCTTGCCGAAGCGTCATCGGCCCGCCGGACATGTGGACCAGGATCATGTCGTGTCCGGGCACCACCAGGCTGCCCTTCTTCACGACGCCCACTACCGTTACGTGGAACCGCTCTATCTTGGTACCCCGGAACACGGTGAGGCCGTAGCCCTCCATGCCCGCGTGGACCTGGCTCAGCGGCATGATATCCGGATAACGCGGCGGGGCTGCGTTGGCCGCGCCTGCCGCCAGTAGAAACGCACCGAGCGCAATCAATCGCCTGGTGAATCGGAACATCTATCGAATTGCCTCCTAACCCTCTGCAAAGAACGACGGAGAACCGTAGACGGAGGACGGACGGATTCCGTCATCGCTCCCCCGTCGTCGGTCATTCCGACTTTCCAGCGCCGTAGATCTCGTCCGGAGACATCCAGCGCTCGGAGACCGTTTGAAGAGAGGCTCCCTGGTCGGTTACCTCCCGGTAGAAGCAAGAGCGATACCCTTCGTGACAGGCCGGACCTACCTGCTCCAC
>CAYNFH010000158.1:14300-16141 GCA_964396385.1 uncultured Chthonomonadaceae bacterium
TCCACCTTCACGAGCAGGCAGTCCTGGTCGCAGTCCATGTACATGCCTCGGAGGTGCTGCACGTTGCCGGAGGTCTCGCCTTTGACCCAGAACTTCTGACGCGAGCGGCTCCAATAGGTTACGAGTCCTGTGGAGAGCGTGCGCTCGATGGCCTCCCGGTTCATGTAGCCCACCATGAGCACCTCTCCGTTCAGCGCGTCCTGGATCACAGCCGGAACCAGGCCCGCCGAGTCGAACCGCACTCCGTTGAGCCCCGTCTGAGCCCCCTCCGCCGCCTCAACCGGCATATCCGGCACCTCCGAATGAAAAGACCACCGCTATTCTACGCCCACTAGGATTCGAAAATCGGAAATCCAAAAATGGAATATCATCTCACGACCAGTCCCGCCTCCCGCATTGCGTCCTTGATGTCCGCAATCGTGTACTGCCCGTCATGGACGATGGAGGCGATCAGCGCGGCGTCTGCCAGCCCTTCGGTTATGGCCTCGACACAGTGCGCCGGCTCACCTGCGCCACCGGATGCGATTACCGGGATGCTCACTCGCTCAGCCACGGCACGCGTCAGGGCCAGATCATAACCGACTTGCGTGCCGTCACGGTCCATGCTGGTCAGCAGGATCTCCCCGGCGCCGAGCTCTTCGGCACGCTCAGCCCAGTCCAGCGCGTCCAGGCCGGTTGGCGTGCGCCCTCCGTGGATGAATACCTCCCACCGCGTTGAGCCGTCCTCGCCTACCTGCACCTGCTTGGGGTCCATCGCCACGACCACGCACTGCCGCCCGAACTGCTCCGCCGCCTCCGATATGAGATGCGGGTTCTGCACGGCGGCCGTATTGATGCTGACCTTGTCCGCGCCGGCCTTCAGGATGCGCTGGAAGTCCTCGGGCGTCCGGATGCCGCCGCCCACGGTGAACGGAATGAAGACCTGTTCAGCAACCCGCTCCGCGACTTCGTAAATGAGATCCCGCTTTTCATGGCTGGCCGTGATGTCCAGGAAGACGAGCTCGTCGGCACCCATCTCGTCATATCGCGCCGCGAGCTCCACCGGGTCGCCGGCATCCCGGAGGTTCAGGAAGTTGACCCCCTTGACGACTCGCCCTTCCTTCACGTCCAAACAGGGGATTATCCTATGTGCAAGCATAAGACGTGGGGGTGAACCGCTGAAGCCCTGGTGCTGAGTACGCCGGGGAGGCCGGCACCCGCAAGCTCGGTGGAGCGCACAGCCGGGGTGTGTTCCGCGATGCTAGATTGTTATGCCGCGCGGGGCCGCCACGCCACATTTCGCGCGATGTAGCGCGTATTATACCACGGCTCTTACGCGTTGACAAAGCGAGCCGGCCCTGTGTAGAATCCCTTGTCGGCCTCTTGTCCCATTCGCTTTGCGCCATCATTCTCCATCTCGCACTGCAGGAGCAACACATGCGTTCCGTTTTGATCATTCTGGGAATCGCGATCCTCGCGGTTGGAATATCGATCGCTATGCAGCCCCACCCGAAGGGGCTCGTGCCCAATCTGGCGGACTACCAGGACCAGGTTCGGCAGGAAAACGACGCGAAGGACCAGCCCAAGCCCCGGCCGATCTCTACCAAGAGCGCGGCCCCGGACAAGCCCTTTAGCCCGCCCATGGAGGGTGCGGTCTCCGCGGTACTGACCATCGCCAACCGCGGTCCCATCACTGTTCAGTTCTATCCCAAGGCCGCGCCCAAGACTGTCGAGCACATGGTGTCGCTCATCAAGAGCGGCTTCTATAACGGCATCAAGGTGCACCGCGTGGAACCCGGCTTTGTGGTGCAGCTAGGTGACCCCGAAACCAAGACACAGGGTGTAGACGCTCCCGGAATCGG
>CAYNFH010000159.1:0-16131 GCA_964396385.1 uncultured Chthonomonadaceae bacterium
GGGATTTGACCTCTACTGCCAGCTTCTGGCCCAGGCCGTCGCGGAGCTCAAGGGCGTGGAGCCGCAGGACGACACAATCCCACCCGTTGACCTGCCAATCACGGCCCATATTCCGGATGACTACATTCCGAATGAGGCGGAACGTATATTCTTCTATAAGAGGATGTCTGGCATACGCTCAGAGCAGGACGTGCGGGACCTGCAGGAGGAGATGGAGGATCGGTATGGCGATCCGCCCCGCGCGGTCTGGAACGCCCTGGCCGTGCTCAGGCTGAGGCTCAGGGCGCGGGACGCAGGTATCGCCTCGATACGGGGTGAAAGGAAGGACGTTACTATCCGGCTGGCGCCGCACGCGCGACTGGCGCCGGATGCCATCAAGCTGCTGACCTACGCCTTCAAGAACCACCGCTTCACTGCCGACTCGGTGGTAGTACCGCTCACCACGCCGAAAGTCCTGGAAGAAGTAGAGGAGATGGTCAAGGTGCTCGAGCGCGCCCTCCAACACGGCAAAGAGCCTGCCCTTCGGTGAGAAGAGAGACGCTCTGACGGAAGACGGGAGACGGAGGACGGACGGAATCTGTCGGTCAACCGTCCTCCGTCCGCCGTCATTCTGAATACGGTATGCTTTCAGATGGTCCAGAGACAGTGGAGTAGCGAGGAAGGAATGTAATGGCGAAGACGGCTATCAAGGAGCCGGTTCCCGGCGACATTGAACGCAGCGATCTCATCGGCCTCTACAGGCTGATGGTTCTTATAAGACGGTTTGAAGAGTCCACCTACCGGAAGTTCCGAGAGGGCAAGATGGGCGGCTACCTCCACCGTTACGACGGTCAGGAGGCGCTGGTAGCCGGAGTGATCCCGCTGCTGCGGCTGCCCGGCGACTACATCCTGTGCACCTATCGGGACCACGCCCATGCGCTGGCCTGCGGCACGGATCCCAGAGCCGTGATGGCGGAGCTGCTGGGCAGGGCCACCGGCTGCGCCGGAGGCAAGGGCGGCTCCATGCACCTCATTGACCCGCAACACGGCTTCCTGGGAGGCGACGGGATTGTGGGTGGGCCGGTCCCCGTCGCCACGGGGGTGGGCTATGCCCTCAAATACCGCGGCGGCGATAACATCTGCGTCTGCTACTTTGGCGACGGCGCGATGAACCAGGGCGGCGTTCACGAGGCCATGAACATGGCCGGGCTTTACCGGTTGCCCATCCTGTATGTCCTGGAGAACAACCAGTACGCGATGGGCACCGCCATCTCTCGCTCTACCGGCCAGCCGGACTTTGTGCTTAAGGCCCGGGCCCACGGTATCGAGGGTGAGCGCGTGGACGGTATGGACGTGCTCACGGTGCGGGACGCGGCCCAGCGGGCAATCAAGCGCATCCGCGAGACGGGAGCCCCCTTTTTCTTGGAGATGAACTGCTACCGTTTTGTCGGCCACGGAATTGGGGACGACAATACGCAGGGCTATAAGTTCTACCGCAGTGAGGATGAGTTCGCGGAGTGGAAGCAGAAGGACCCCATCCCGCGTCTGCGGCAGGTGCTGGAGTCGCGCGGCCTCATGACGGGGGAAGACGCTGAGCGGATTGACGAAGAGTGCCGCCATACCGTGGAGGACGCCATCGCCTTCGCCGAGTCCAGCCCCGAGCCCCCGCCGGACAGTCTGTACGAGAACGTCTTTAGTTGATGGTTGATGGTTGATGGACCGGATTCCGGAGCCATCAACCATCAACCATCAACCGGAGCTCCCATGCCTTCAATGCGATATCAGGAAGCGCTCCGTCTGGCCATGACGGAGGAGATGGAGCGCGACCCCAATGTGTTTATCTTCGGCGAGGAGGTGGGCCAGTACCAGGGTACCTACCGCGTCACCGAGGGGTTACTGCAGAAGTTCGGCCCCAAGCGTGTGGTGGACACCCCCATCAGCGAGATTGGCATTGCGGGGATGGCCACCGGCGCCGCCATGGCGGGGCTGCGGCCCATTGCCGAGTTCATGACGTGGTCCTTCGCCCTGGAGGCCATGGACCAGCTTGTGAACCACGCCGCCAAGATCACCTACATGTCCGGCGGCCGCATACACTGCCCTGTGGTGTTCCGCGGCCCCGCCGGCGTAGGCACGCAGCTTTCGGCCCAGCACTCCCAGAGCCTGGAGTCCTGGTACTCCCACACACCGGGATTCAAGGTGGCGCTGCCCGCCACGCCCGCGGACGCGAAGGGGCTGCTGAAGACCGCTATCCGCGACCCCAACCCCGTCATCTTCATGGAGAATGCCGGCATGTACGGCCAGCGAGGCGAGGTGCCGGACGATCCCGAATTCACGGTACCTTTCGGCCAGGCGGCCGTACGACGGGAAGGATCTCACGTCACACTCGTCGCCTACTCCGCCATGGTGCCCAAGTGCCTCAAGGCGGCCGAAGCACTGGCGAAGGACGGAGTCGAGTGTGAGGTCATAGACCTGCGGACGCTGGTGCCCCTGGACATGGAGGCGGTGGTGCGCTCCGTGCGCAAGACCCACCGCGCGGTCGTGTGCCAGGAGGAGTGGCGCAACGTGAGCATGGTCTCCGAGCTGGCCGCCCGCATCTACGAGATGGCCTTCGACGAGCTGGACGCGCCGGTGGAGCGCGTGGGCGGCGCGGATGTCCCGATGCCCTACGCTAAGAACCTGGAGCGAGCCGCCATCCCGCACGAAGAGGACGTGATTGCCGCCGCCAGAAGAACGCTTGCTTAGGTGAGAGGTGAGTCCGGATCTGGCTCTCACCTCTCACCTTTCCTAAGGAGTGCCGATGTCCGAAGTTCGGATGCCGAAGATGGGCGACGGGATGGAGGAAGGGACCATCCTGCGCTGGATGAAGCACGAAGGCGAGACGGTCTCCGTGGACGAGCCCATCGCCGAGATAGAGACCGATAAGGCCAACGTGGAGATGCCGGCCGAGGAGTCCGGCACCATCACGCGCATCGTCGTCAAGGAAGGACAGACCGTCCCGGTCGGCGCCGTGATCGCGGAGATCAACGGCGTCGGCGACGCGGGGAAGGGGGCTCGGAGCCCCGCTTCCGCCCCGGACCGCGTCACTACCGGCGAAGGCGGAACGCCCGGTCCCGGCGAGCCGCAGACAACAACACCTCCACCTCCGCAGCCCGCTGAGCACGCGGCCCCACCCGCGGAGGCGGGGCCTTCCGCGGAGCGCGTCAAGGCCACTCCGCTCGCTCGGAGGATGGCGCGGGAAGCGGGTATCGATCTCGCCCTCATCCAGGGCACGGGCCCCGGCGGTCAGATCCGCCAGCGCGACGTGCAGGCTTTCATAGACCGCGGAGGCAAGCCGGGAGGCCTGCCCAGCATCGCCTCGGAGCTGCCGAAGGTGACGAGTGCCACACCCGCTGCCGCGGCGGCCACGGAAGCGCCGTCCTCAACCACGCCTGCACGCGAGGCGCCCAGGCCGGCCGTGCCGTCGCTCACCGGGCGCGATGTCAAAGTATCCAAGATGCGGGCCGCCATCGCCCGGCGCACCGTTCTGAGCAAGCAGACCGTCCCCCACTTCTACGTGACCATGGCGATTGAGATGGACCGCGCTCTGGGCCTGCTGGATGCCATGAACGCCACCGCCACGCCGGAAACCAAGATCACCGTCAACGACCTGATCGTGAAGGCCGCCGCGGGGGCGCTCGCCAAGTTCCCGGACGTGAACGCTTCGTGGGTGCCGGACGACACCATCCGCTACTACGAAATGATCAACATCAGCATCGCCGTCCCCACGGACCAGGGCCTCACCATGCCGGTCATCACGGACTGCGGCCGCAAAACGCTGCGCCAGGTCTCCCAGGATGCCAAGCGCCTCATCGCGCGCGCCCGCGCGGGTCAGATAACGCCACAGGAGATGTCCGGCGGCACTTTCAGCGTGAGCAACATGGGGATGCTGGGCGTGGAATCGTTCTCGGCCATCATCAATCCGCCGGAGTCCGCTATCCTGGCGGTAGGATCTTCGCTGCCGGAAGTAGTAGTTGGGGAGGAAGGGGAGTTCGTGGTGCGCTCCCGGATGCGTGTAACGCTCTCCTGCGACCACCGCACCGTGGACGGCGCTCTCGGCGCACGCTTCCTGGGCGAGGTCCGCAGGCTCCTGGAATCGCCCCTCGAGCTGTTGGCGTAGTTCCCCCTCCTTCGTAAGGAGGGGTTAGGGAGAGATAAGCCCGAAAGTCCGGCCGGCACAAACATGGCGCCGGCCGGACAAGTCACGCCCTCTAGGCGCGGCAGGCTGCGGCGGGTGGGGACTCTGTACCCGGGGCCACGACCGGGTACCCACGCTCCTCATCCTGTCTCTCGCCCCAAGGGCCGCCGCTAGCCTGGCAGGAGGCACAACCGGTGAGCATGGCAATGCGGAGACCGGGTTGTGAGATTCGTTTCCAGGGCGGCGATCGGGTTAGCGCATACCCCTTCTCAATCGAGTGGCCCGGGCGCTCCGGCCAGGGAAGGCCCGGGCCACTCCATTCGGAGAAGGCGTGTGGGTACACGCGCTGTTAGTTTCGCGGGTCCGTCCTCCTCCGCCTCCTGGCGATTCCTCCGGACTCGGCCGCGCCAGCGCAGTTTAGCCCGCCTCATCGACCCTCCGGACGGCGGTTACGCACCGGAATCCCGCCGGAAACGTACATAATCGCACAGAGAGCGCCCAGGTCAGGCCGTTCTTATGCACAGATAGGGCGTATCTCGCCAATTGGCAGTCTCACTTCGGCTCCGCCGGGCCGCAACAAAGAATCGTGCGATTTTCCCTTCCCAGGCGCCACTTGAATCTCCTCCTGGACTCCTCCAACTGGCAGGACAACCCGTTCGCCGCCCGGGACATGCGCCGCGACGCCAAGCGCGGGCAGCCCGCGAAGACTTACGGCTGGATGCTCTCACTGATGCTCGCGTCCGCGACCGGCGCGGCGGCGCTCATCTCGCTGCTGTGGGAACATGAGATGGGCATTCCGTGGTTCGCCGGGGCA
The DNA here is from genome assembly GCA_964396385.1 of uncultured Chthonomonadaceae bacterium. Taxonomy (GTDB): domain Bacteria; phylum Armatimonadota; class Chthonomonadetes; order Chthonomonadales; family CAJBBX01; genus CAYNFH01. Next base: position 4,968 of record CAYNFH010000159.1, read on the forward strand.
TCCATAGGGACTGCCCTCTGCGTCGCTGTCTGCGGGATCCACGCCATCTTCGTCCAGGGCGCCTCCCAGGCTCTCAGTCAGAGCCGCATCCAGCAGGAGCAGCAGCGCCACACGCTCCAGGCGGTCCTCCTCCTGCCCACGCCGCCGCTTCAGATGGTGGCCCAGCAGTGCGTCTACCCCTGGCTCGCCGCCATGCGGTTGGCGCTGGCCGGGCTGCCGTTCTATGCTCTCTCCGTGGCCGTCGGCGGCCTCTCCTGGGCCGACGTGCTCCTGCTCTACGTAGTCTTTGCCGGCCTATCGGTCACGGTGCCGAACTGCCGGGCGCCCGCTCTGGCCGACGCGGCGGCGACGCCAGGTGCGACGCAGTCCGGGACGGGCACGACCACCGCCAGCGCTAACCAGAGCAGCTCGGGAGGCGCGGCCGCCATGGTCTGGATGTCACTGGGCGTCATCGCCGTCCTGCTCCTGGCGCTGATGAGCGGCCGGAGCATTCCCGCCACCTACGCGCACCTCCACCACTACATTCCCGCACGCGTGCTGGACCTCTTGCCGGCCGTCTTCCTCTCCTGGCCCCTCGTCCTGGCGCGCGCCCTCGTGACGCCGTTCGATTGGTACTCCCTCCCGCTCCCGCCGGGTCTCTTCGCGGTGCCGCTCTTCCTCCTGGGCCGTTACGCGCAGGCGCTGCGATCCAGCCAGTACCTGCAGGTCTCCACCTATCGAGACCTGGCATTCCTCGAAACTTTCCTGCCGCGCATCCGGCTTCAGGGGTGCCTCACGCTGGCCTGGATCTTCATCGGCCTGGGGTATCTCTGGCGGTGGGCTGTAAGGGATCAGGCCCTGGCGCTGCTGGTCCCGATAACCGGACCGGCGGATGGCCTGGGTGGCTTCCTCTTCCTGGCGCTGGTAGTGACCGGCTGGCGCGTGATGGCTCGGGCGGCCACCATCGGCGGCCTGCTGGCCTCGCCCTCGTCCGGCCGTACGCGGGTCCGCAGATTGGTGGTTCGGCAGACTACTCTCCCCGCCGCGATCCGGTTTGTGGCGGAGCCGTTCTGCTCTCTGGCCTGTTTCTGCCTCGCGGCCTGTCTCCTCTCCCGCACGAACGGCTTCGACCCGCAGGTCCTGGCACTCGCCGGGCAATTGGTCGCCGTGATCCTCGCCGGAGCGACGCTCAGCTTCGCTCTGCTCCGCATCCGCGTCCCGCTCATCCTGTTCGCGCCTGTGCTGGTGCTGGTGGTGCTGCAGGGACCGCCGGAGCTCCGTCCCCTGGCGGCGCTCAGCCCCACTCTGGGTATGTTGGCCCGGGCCGATCCGCGCATCTTTCTTTCGCTGCCCCTGGGCGGCTCACCGCTCTACCAGCTTTTCCGGCACGCACCGCTCTGGTGGACCTGGCCCGTGGTCTGTGGCTCCGTCGGAGCCATCGTGCTCCTCTGGTCCTCCTCCCGCGGTCACGCATCTGAATCCTCACCCTTTCACCCCTTCACCCCCTCACCCCCTCAGGTTCTTGACCCCACCCTCTACGGCTCCGAGCCGTTCATGGACGGGCTGCTGCCCACCCCGGAGCAGGCAGCCGCGGCGCGCAAGGAGCACCCTCCCCTGGCACAACGGATCATCCACGCGGTGGAGCGGATGGGAGACAACGCAATTGCGGTGAGAGAGGTGAGAACGCGGCTGCGCGGGCGGCTGGGGCCAACCGAGTTCCGCTGGCGCCTGATGTTCTTCGCCGTCGCCACGGTCGCTTTGATCGCCCTCCCGGGGATCACGCAGCGGTACGGCTTCCTGGCAGTTCCACTCTTCGGGTTTCGGCGGGGCGCGTCTCCACCCGAGGCGTACCTGCTGGGATGCTTCTACCTTGCTATGCTGTGGATGGCGCTGGGGGCGGGATTGGGCATCATGCCGTTCATCTTCGCGCCGGAGCGGGAGCGTTCCACCCTGGGGTTCCTGCTCACCACCCCCATGCGCTCGCGGGACATTGTCGGCGGCAAGCTGTTGGGCCTCCTCCTGCCGCAGGCCCTGCCCCTGGTGTTCCTATCGCTGTGGACGCTGGGGCTCACCCTCATGGGCCTGCCCGCGCTGGGCGGAGCCGGAATTCGCGCGTGGGTGGAGGCGGTGACGGCGGCATTCGGGCTGATGCTCAGCTCCGCCTCCGGGTCCGTGGCGATGGCGGCGCTCTTCCCCCGGCGCCTGAGCCAGTTGGGGTGCGGAGTTGTGCTCTACCTGGTGATCTACCAGCTCCCGATCCAGGCCGTCTCCATGACGCTCCGGACCGCCTGGCGGGGCCGGCGACCAAGGCGCCTGGCGGCGGGAGCGGGCCGGCTTGCATTGCCGGTGATAACCGCGCCGGCGCTCTGGCTCTGGCTGCTGACGGTGTGCCTGCTCTTCACGGTGGTGTGCCTGGGGCTAGCCACCTGGAGCATCCGGCGCATGCGCCGCCGCGACATCGACTTCGGCGCGGCTAAGGTGGAGAACTGATCCTGCGTGTCAGGGGAACTTGATGAGCTGGCGGAACGTCTCGGTTTGTGATTTCCGGCCGGCCACACTCCACTTGATCAGCCGGCCACGGGAGGAACCGATGAGCGAGAAGATCAGCAGGCGCAAGGATGTGTCGCCCAAAGAAGGCAAGCGGGAGTACGGTGACGTGAAGTTCGCCGACCCTACAAACAAGAAGTACCCCATCGATACGGCGGAGCATATCCGCGCGGCGTGGAGCTACATCAACCACAAGGACAACGCGGCCAAGTACGACAAGGGTGAGGTCTCTCAGATCAAGCGGCGCATCAAGAGCGCGGCCAAGAGCAAGGGCGTGGAGATCAGCTCCGAGTAAGAAGGACACTGCGCCGGCAACAGTTGCGGACGCCCGCATCCGTTCTGGCTCAAGCGGCCGCAACTGCCGAGAATACCAAAGCGCGGGGAGTATCACCCAGAGCCGATCAGACAGTGATCTCCGCCGCCGGGTGACGGATTGGCTCCGTCCGTTGGCCCTGCCAGCCGGTGCCCTCCGGCTCGGATGCGCTCCGACGGAACACTTCCATGGCCAGCGGGATGGTACTCAGCGCGCCCAGCGCCAGAAGAGTCCAGCCAACGACCTTGCGCCTCTCCGGCGGCAGTTTCTCCGCTAGCAGCATGCCGATTCCGGCTCCCGCCGCGCCGCGCGTCCCTGCAATCAGGCCGAGCAGCGGGAGTGGTACTCTCGCCTCTTTCATCTCTTCACCTCCATCCAGTGATCCAACACCCAAAAGACGACCCCCATTCCCTCCCGGTTCATGCTCGGGAGACAGGAGGCGGGTCACGTCCATAGAATCAGGTGGAAGACTAAGGAGGAGCCACATGCGAATGGAGAAGTCCTCGCCCGAGATCGTCGAGCTCTTCGGCCGCGTTGCGCCTAATGCGCCGGACGTGGAGCACAAGACGATGTTCGGCTATCCGTCCTGCTTTACCGGCGGCAACCTGTTCACCGGCCTGCACGGAAACAGCATGATCCTGCGCCTCAATGACTCGGACCGGCGCCAGTTCCTGGAGGCCTATGGCGCGCAGCTATTTGAGCCGATGCCCGGCCGCCCGATGAAAGAGTACGTCGTGGTCCCGGACTCCCTATGCGCGAACGAGCCCCTCCTCAGCACGTGGATCCAGAAGTCCCTATCCCACGCCCGCGCCATGCCCCTCAAGCAACCCAAGAAGAAGAGCAAGAAGTGATCGCAGCCTCATCCTGCCGCGGTAAGGTAGCACCGTCTCCCTGAGCTATGGAGACACGCGTCATTCGCTCTCCTCCCGCTGAGCTGCTTCTCGGATATCCACGAGCAGCACCTCATCGCGGCGCATAGACAGTCTCTAGAGAGGACAGGACAATCCTGCGGAAGAGCCAGTTGCTGCTGGACTCCAATCCATCACGGGTTACCATGTCTACATGACGACCCAAGATGCGCTCCAGCTCCTCGCGAATATCCTCTAGGTCCGGTATCTCCCAGTCAGCGTCTTCCTCAAAGTCCACAACGACATCGACGTCGCTGTCCGGCCGGAAGTCCTCCCGCAAGATGGAGCCGAAGACGGCCAGCTCTCTTATCTTCCATTTCCGGCAGAATGCCCTCACTGCCTCAGAGTCCAGGTTAATTCCGTGCTTGACCATCGTCCATATCCTCCCGAGCACATTCTATCATGAACAGCCGAGAAGGCAAATCGAGGAGCTTTCTACGTCGTTTGGAGTACTAGCGAGCTGCTCGCGGACATCGTAAACTCGCACCGGCTCGATATGGGAGATGCTTAGGTCTGCGGCTTAGCCCGCGGACCGCGCCGGAGCGAGTACCGGCTAGTCGCGAGCAGCTCGTGCGCTCTATCGATGAGCAGTCCGAGCAGCGTGTCCTCCGACGAGCCCGCTGTATGGCGCTGCTCCTCTTCCACCACAATGTGAGTGCATGCCCTCACATTGTCACTACTTGCTCCCATCGCTGGCGTGGATCCGGAAGAGGGCGGCGCGATCCCTTTACGTGCCCGCCATTTGGCGCAATTACGGCCACGGGAAGGTGGGGGACGGCGCGTTGGTGAGCATCGCGATGAACGTCCACGCCATGGCCGTTACAAACTCCCCCAACACCATGCCCAGGAAGAAGGGCCGCACGCGGGTGTACGCCCGCATGCCCCCATAGCGCGATATCGAAGCCTTGCAGATCCACGCCACCAGGATGGGAAACCAGAAGACCTGCGATGTCCAGGTGGCGCTCAGCGCGTAGCCCAGCGGGTGCAGGGGCCACCAGAAGAAACGGGTGCGCATCCAGCCAAGGAACGCCGTCCAGCCCAGAAAGCTCCAGGTCGCCGGCACCCACCGGCGCAGCGCCGGAGCGTTCTCCCGAAAGAACTGGATGTCGTTGCCAGTGTACGGGTACGTGTACATGTTGATGGCTCCCCGGTGGTACGGCAGCCAGAGCTGCAGCCCCCCCGCCATCAACATGGACGCCAGCACCGCCACCACGAACACCGCGAGCAGCCTCCGCCGGACGAGCCCCACCCCATCAGCGACCTTCTGTCCGTCCAGGAAGCCGGTGAGCAGCAGCCCGCGCAGGTCCCGCGTGAACATCGCGTCCATGAAACTGAGTGCCGTGAGGTTGCCGGCGCCCAGGAGATTCCGATCCACCGCGCCGGTCACCAGGTCCACGGGCGTAAAGCAGCCCTCTGTCATCAGCATCCCGCCCTCGCAGGTGCTGCGCGCCATGATCAGCGCCTGCACGAAGAGGAACACACCGAACTCAATGAGAGCCAGCCAGAGCGCCATGCCGGCCGCCACGGCCCACGCCAGGATCAGCACGAACGCCCCCGCCAGGCCCCAAACCGCCGCGCGGTAGGACATCAGCTCTCCGGCCGAGTAGGCAGAGGATTCCCGCTGCGAGATAGCGGCTCGCCCAACCCGCTTCAGATGCGGCCAGGCCACAACCGCCAGGTAGCCGGCCAGCGCCAGCCAGGCGCCGGTCGCCTGCCCCGCCACCTGCATCGCTCCGCCGTGCCCGCTCATGGACGGCTCCGCGCCGAACGTCACAAACCCCACCTGCTCGCCGATGCCTAGCAGGTAGAAGAACCAGAGGCTAAAGAGCAGCTCCGTCGGCAGCAGGAAGAAGAACCCCACCGCAGCCGGGGAGAAGTAGAGCGTGAAATAGTCGAGCTGGCTCCACGGCCGCACCGCGAACAGAACCTTCAGGTCCAAGTCCGTGGTGAAGCCGGGGACGTTGGGAAACAGGTTGTGGAGGCCGTTGAGCGTGAAGAGCGCCGCCGGAAAGGCGAAACCCAGCCAGAAGAGCGGACCAAGCGTCCCGGCGCCGGTGTCGCGGATCAGCTCCACCGGAAGCTGGGCGAGTGGGAACGAGAGCTTCTCGTTGTCCGACCACTGCCGGCGCAGAATGGTCGCCATGCAGAGATAGGCCCAGAACACGGCGAGCACCAGCAAGGTCCACGCCAGCAGCGGTCCGGTCCACGCGGCCCACGGCACTCCCTCCCCCGCGCGCAGCCCCTCGAAGAAGCGGACAACGAGCCACTGCTTGGCACCCTTTGCCGTGTCCCAGGGCACCATCCAGCCCTTGATGTGCGGAAAGAAGAGGCCCGCCCAGTTGTTGGTAGCGTCCGCGAAGTAGTTCTGGCCAACCAGGGTGGGGAGCAGCTTCTCCATCAGTCCGCGGGAGGAGATCATGGCCGCCACCAGCATCATCACGTGGATGACGGCAAGCTCCTGGCGCCCAAGAGCACGCCCAGGCCAGCGCGCCGCCCAACGGTTGATGAGGACCACCAGGAAGAGCAGCGCGAGCACGACCGGGGGAAGCTGGAGGAACCCGATCATGATCTGGCCGGTGACCAGCTCCGCCCAGGAGACGATGAAGACGACGGCCGCTGAGGCCGCCAGGCCGAGGATCAGGGAGCGCGGAGTTAGCATAGGAGTCCGCAAGGTTGCAGAGCCGGAACTCAGGCTAACAGGAACCGGCGGCGGCTGTCAAGCGGACCGCTTCGGCGATGACCGGGAAATGGGAGTTGCGGAACAGTGGGGGAGGAGATGGATCCGGGAGGATTCGAACCTCCGACCAAGTGATTAAGAGACAAAGGTCTACCGAATCCGAGCTCTCAATCTCATTTTACCCCAAAATCTGTCTACTTGCGTTCTCTGTCCAGATGAGTAGTTGGGGCCGATGTTGTCGGGTGATTTCTCGCTTTCCGTCGCCGCGTAGCCGGCACACTTCTTGGCCCTTCTGAACCGCAGTATACCCCCCACGGTGATGCACGCGGAGCCGTTCCCCGGCCGCTTACCCCGAGCAGTGCCCCAAGTTACCTTGCTCGAAGACAGGGGGCGAAATCACGCTCAAAGTGCTGTAGTTACACTCCTGAGTTTATGCTGGCTGGTGTGTACTCCATCCCAATCAGCAGGTGGTCGCGAAAGGGAAACGCCGGCCACGCTTCCTTCGTAGTCTTATGGCGAATTGCTTGTTCGCAAAGGTGTGGAAGGTGGGGTGGAAGGCTCTGGGGCAAGTATTTCTCTCGCAACTCCGCCGCGCCAGTTGGCCCGGCCGGTGCCTGCTTGTCCTCTTGTGGGCGGTTTCGCTGTGGCTGCTCGTGGCAGTGATCCGCTCGCAGATCGTCCCGGCCGTGCGCATGGCCTACATGCTGGTTCTGGGCTGGGTCAAGTTGTATCTGGTACTGACCGTGTTCGCGCTGCTCTTTGTGCCCTCGTGGGGCAAGCGGCTGGTCAAAATCGGCGTCAAGGTTGGCGAGCACGTGCTGGACAGCGTTCTGGCGCTGCTCGGTCACATCGAGCACAAGGAGAAGGAATGACCGCGATGGGCAGAAGATGCGCGCCGCATGGATTCCCCCCGGGTGGCGCTGCCTGGAGGAATCCGCGATGAACGTAGGCGCGGACTATGCCTTGGCCGTGGTGCTCCTGCTTTTGCTGATTGCCGGGCTTGCCCGCATTCTGGAGTGGCTCGGCCTGCTCCGAGAGCCGGTTGCTCCCGGGTCGCTGCTGCTTGGCGAGCGCCTGCCGGAAACGCCAGGAGAATCTATTGGTGCGCCACGGGTCTATCTCTCGCCCGAGGACCGGCGTCGCCACGTCTACCTTCTGGGCGCTACGGGGTGCGGGAAGACCACGCTGCTCCTGCGTCTTCTGGATACGGACATCGCAAGCGGCAGGACCTGCGTCGTGGTGGACCTGCGCGGCGACCTCGTGGACCACGTGCTTGCCCGTCTCGCTGCCGTCGGCTGGTCAGGCGACCTCCTGCTTATGGACCTGCGCGAGCGAGGTTGTGCGGTGCCGTTCAACCCGCTTGCCGGCGAGGGGGACCCGTTCCACAACGCCGTCCATTTGCTCTCCCTCGTCCGGAAGCAGGCGGAAAGCTGGGGCGTTCAGTTGGACGAGACGCTCAGGAACGCTTTAGTCGCGCTTTCCGCGTCCGGCTGGTCCCTGCTGGAGTTGGAGCCACTCCTTGCCGACTCCGCCTTCCGCGCTCAGGTGCTGGGCAGGGTGAGCGACTCATACGTGCGCCGCTTCTTCAGGCGCTATGACGAGCTACCCGCCGCGCAGCAGCTTGCCTGGCGGCTGCCGGTGCTCAATAAAGCCGCGCCCCTCCTTGCCGTGCCCCAGCTTCGCCACACCTTCGGCCAGCGCGAATGCGTTCCCTTCCGGCAGCTCCTTGATGAACGGCCGGGTTCGGTAGTCCTGTTTGCCCTCGACGTAGCCCGCCTGCACGACTGTGCCTATCTTGCCGGCGGGATCCTGGTCTCGGCATTGCAAAACGCGATCATGGCCCGGGCGAACCGGCCGGAAGCTTCCCGCGTACCGGTGAGCCTCTACGTAGACGAGTTCGAGACCATGGCAACAGAGCAGTTCGAGCAGTTGATCGCCGAGGGACGCCGCATGGGGCTGTCGCTTACCTTAAGTCACCAGAATCTCTCCCAGGTCCCGGCGCGGTTGCGGGAGTGTCTGAGAAACAACGTCCATACCCACTTCTACTTCCAGTCCGGGGCAACCGATGCTTCCCAGCTGGCACGCGAACTCGCGTCTGAGCGGCCGGTCGCCTCCCTCCGCTCGTCCCTGATGAGCCAGAAGATGGGAGAAGCCTACCTGGTCCGGCGCGGCCAAGCGAGCGTGCCGGTCCGCCTCTCCTACCAGCGGCCCCCGGAGGACAACCCTGCTGCGATCAAGGCGCTCCGCGCGGCGGCGCTCTCCCGCTTCGCCCGGCCGGTCGCCCAAATCGAGGAGGAGCTTCGGGAGCGGGAGGAGACGCGGGACGCCGCTCCTGAGCCCTTCCGCCGGACGGTCGCTCCAGTATTCGAGATTCGCCATGACAAGGTCAGTCCATTTACCCGCCGAAGCCGGTAGCCGACGCAGCCGCTTTACCCGCGAGGTAGACGGTGGGCTACACCTCCAGGAGCGCGACCGAAAGCTGCTCGCGGACTTGTTCCTGCACCAGGCGATGTCGCGCCGCCAGCTCCAGACGCTCTACTTCGGCTCGGTGCCCCGCTGCAACGCCCGTCTGCGGCAACTCTTCGACCACGGCTACCTCGCCCGGTTTTTCCCGCCGGAGGCGCCCTTTGGCGCTGAAGCGGTCTACCTTCCAGGTACGAAAGCCGCCGGCATTGTCGCTGCGGACCTAGGCATGGACATTTCCTCCGTGCGCCGGCGCTGCCGCGGCGACCGCAGCGGCCTCTACCTGCAGCACGCTCTTGCCGTGGTGGACTTTCGCATCGCGCTTCAGAGCGAGGTTGCAGCGAACCCTGATATGGATCTGGATGTCTGGCTCCCGGAGCTGCTGTGCCACCACGAGTATGACATTCGGACTGCCGGGACTGGTCCGTGGCGCAAGCGCGCCTTCAAGCCGGACGGCTTCTTCCGGCTGAAGTGCGCAGATGGGAGCGCCACTTATTCGTTCTTCCTCGAAGTAGACCTCGGCCACACCTCGCGCGGCGAATTCCGCGCCAAGGTCGCCATGCACCGGGAGTACCTGATGAGCGGGCTGTTCCGGGAGCTCTATGGCGCGGCGTGTTTCCGAAGCCTAGTGGTAACAACCTCGGCCCGGCGGATGCATAACCTGCTTGCGCTCTGCGGAGACGAGGCGGTCGATCTGTTTCACTTCTCGACGTTCGCCAACGTCGAGCAGAAGGGCTTGCTCGGCAACGTCTGGCATCGAATCGGAACGCCGTCGCCAGAGGTCATGTTGGAGCGTGATACCCCGTTGTCATGATCAGCTTCGCGTCACCCAGCCAGAACCGCACCCCGCCTCGGGCGGCGCTATCGTCCGGGTACCGCGTTGTCGCCCGGATCGGCTTCCGCTGCGCGGACCAGATGCATCCGCTCGGTGGAGGAGAGGAGCTTGTTGGGGCTGGCCCACCGCGAGGAACTGGAGCGGTGGAACATTCTCCTGCGGGTTCTGAAAGCTGTGCGCTGTCCGGCCGGGATGAAGCTCGTTTCACCCGCCCGCATGATACTGGTCTCGCCGCTGACCAGGCGCAGTCCAACGCCGCGTGCAATGCAGACGATGAGGTCACCTTCGTGCGTCTGTAGCGGGAACGCGCTCCCCGGCACCATCTCCATCAGGTCGGTGCCGATCTCTGCACCGCCGAAGGACTGGGTGCATACCCCGATCGGCCCGCAGATGCCTTCCAGCCGACGCCCCAGGTCATCGAAGAGGCCGACCCATTCCCCGTTCAGGACGTTGCGGATATGTTCGCTGCTAATGAAGCGCCGAAAGGCGGCATTTCAGCGGCCATGGAGTTGTTGCATGGCGGTTCGTGAAGGGTGTTCTCGGCCGTTGTGTACATGGAATCCCGCGCTCCCGTTCGCAGTGAGCCGTGACTGAGCGTAGCGCCTTTGGAGTAGGCGGTTCCTTTGGAATGCTCTCCTGTTTTCGGCCGGGCTATGCTCCGTCAACTCGTGTCCAGCGCTGCGACGCGTCGCATCAGATGGTTCCAGATGCCCTGGTAGGGATAGCTCGTCGCCAACTGCACCCAAATCCGCCGACGGCTCTCTCAAACTCGCGCCGCCACCTTGATCAATTTCAGTTGCAGTGTTGTGACCTTCGCCGTGGCCCACTCGGTGCCACAAAGCAGCGTCCGAAGCGACTGCAACAGGATGTAGGCGGCCGCATGCAACAGCAGGCGGAACTGGTGTATCACGGCGCAGGCGCGGATCAACTCCTCCACCTGATCCTACTCCGGACATCCTCCATCCCTAGTTGGGAGGTGCACGACACGCAGTCCTTCCGGCGCCAGATAGTCCATGAGGAACGGCTCGACCAGGGAGACGACGAGGCCGAAACCTTTTTCGGCCAGCCCTTCCAGAGTGTCGTTGTCGGGCAGCGGCATGGCCAGCAGCCCGCAGCGTCCGGTTGTTGAGGACAGGAACCACTATGAGTGTCTGGGAAGCGTCATGTCTGACCTCGCCTGCCGCTTGCAACAATAAAGGCGGTAGGTGACCTCTACCAACTGAACTCCAGATCGGCGCCCTGGAGGTCGGCGCCAGTTCGGGCGCCAGAATGGACTGTTATGAATACCGGCGTATGGGAAAACCGCCTCGACGGCGCAGTCTTCGCTGCGCCAAGGCCAGGGTACCCGTGGAATGCGGCCAGTGACCGTTCGGCGTCCGGGTTGACACCTCGACGCGAAGACCGCGCCCTATCATATAGACGTGGCAACTACAGAGAAGACA
>CAYNFH010000160.1:0-16052 GCA_964396385.1 uncultured Chthonomonadaceae bacterium
GATGTCGCCCGGCTTCAGCACGGTACCGTTGATGTGGCGGCAGGCCACCTGGATGTTCTTGGCCCGGTTGCCGGTCTCCGAGTAATGCGTGCGGAAGCGCGACATCTCTCCGTCAATGCCCTGCAAATCCGTGGCCACGATATGGGGCGCCACGACCCGGACCGGCAGCAGCACGGGGTCGGCGGACGGGTCACCCAGGCGGGATTGGATGGCGGCCACCGCGCGGTCCAGATCCAGCGTGCCTCCCGGCTGCTCCGGCGCCACCCGGAAACCACTCTTCTCCACCAGAAGCTTCGCGTCGCGGGGTGGATGCTGCACCAGCGGCGCGATCCGACGCTTGAGGTAGGCCTGCGCCTTGGCGGCATTCAGGGTCCAACGAGGAGAGATGTTGACGCTGCGCGGGCCGGTGAAGAGCTTCATGACCGTGCCGATAGGGCCGGTCTGCTGGCCCGCCGCGAGCGCCTCGTTGATCGTCGACGGAATATCGACGTCCGCCCCGAGGGTGGAGCGCTTCGGCGTCCAGCGCTTTGCCACTCTCGCCTCCGGGGCCAGCCCAAGCGTGAGCGGCTCGTCCACGCGCGCCTTGCGCCAGCCGTCGAGCTCCGCCCGGACCAGGGCCACCGGCTGCTTCCCGCACTCCATGCCGGCGATGTGCACGCCGTCGGGTATCATCCCATCCGGCGTGCGGCCCATCGCCCAGAGCGTCCCGGCGCCGGCGCCAAGCAGTAGAGCGCCCGTCAGAGCGCCAAATCGGATCAGATTCTTGTTCACTTGCACGGATGGACCTCTCAACGCTTCATCGTAGCAGCATCAGCGCGTCGCGCTGGGATCATCCCACTCCGCGAGATGCTGTTCGAGTTTCTCGATGTGCTGCTCCAAGAACTCCACGCGCTGGCGCAGCTCGCGGATCACCTCGTCTTCGGGATCCACGCGGTTGATAATGTTGTCCATCACGGGCACGTCGCCTTCAACACGCAGGCTGTCGCGTATGACAATCCTTCCAGGGACGCCTACCACGGTGCAGTTCGCCGGGATGTCCTTGTTCACCACGGCGTTTGCTCCTATCTTGCAATTGTCACCGATCTTGACCGGCCCCAGGATTTTGGCCCCCATGCCTATCATAACGTTGTTGCCGATAGTTGGGTGCCGCTTGACCTTCGCGAGGCTCGTCCCTCCGAGGGTCACCTGGTGGTACATGACCACGTCATCCCCTATCTCCGCCGTCTCGCCGATAACGTTCCCCATACCGTGATCGATGAAGAACCGCCGGCCGATGGTGGCGCCGGGATGGATCTCGATTCCCGTCAGGAAACGGGCCGTCTGCGACACGTAACGGGCGGCCAGTTTCCAGAGGCCGCGAGACGGGACACGCGTGGTCCAGAGCCGGTGCGCGACACGGTGGGATAAGACCGCGTGGAGACTTGGATAGGAGAGGACTTCCCAGATGCTGCGCGCTGCGGGGTCGCGCCGGAAGATAGTCTGGATGTCCTCGCGAACGCGGGCAAACAAACGGAGCTCCGCCCCGGACTCACCGGGTTAGACGTAATCGCTATGCCCCAAAGTTTAGCACAGGGCGGAGCCAATCGGCAAGGTGAGGCTACGCGGGACAGGGAACAGGGGACAGGTTGCGGATGCGGAGATGGAATCCGGATTCCGGCTGCCCCCCCAGCCCCCAACCTTGGGGGAGCTTCCGCTCCCTGTCCCCTGTAACCTAGTTCTTCCCCTTCTCCACCACCGCGACCGGCGCGGGCTCCTCCTTGGGCGCGGCGTCAGCGCCGTTGTTGGAGGCAACCTCGATGGGCGGCTTCACCAGGCCAGGCACGTTCTTCACCAGGTCCTGGAGCTTGATCCCGGTCATTGCCTCGATGACGGGCGGCACCTGCGCCATGATGTTGGTGACCTCGCCGGTGATCTTGCTGGCGCCCACCTCGCCGCCGCCCGTGTTCACCATCACGATCTTGTCGATCTTGGAGAGCGGACTGGAAACCGCCTGCGCAATGTCAGGCAGCTTCTCGATGAACATCTGGGCGACCGCGGCCTCATTGTACTGGCGGTACGCCTCGGCGCGCTTCTGCATTGCTTGCGCCTCGGCGAGCCCCTGCGCCTTGACGGCCTCCGCCTCAGCCAACCCCTTCGCCTCCACCGCCTTGGCTTCCGCCAGACCCTTCGCCTCGATGGCAGCGGCCTCGGCAAGCGCCCGCGCTTTCGCGACATCCGCTTCGGCGAGGCCACGGACCTTGTTGGCCTGCGCCTCCGCCTCGCCGCTCTTCTGCACCACCTCCGCCTGCGCGAAGCCGGTGGTCTTGGCGGCTTCCGCCTGGCCGAGCGCGGTGGTCTTGAGGCGGTACTGCTCGGCCTCGGCCACCGTCTGGATGCGGTTGCGCTCCGCCTCCGCCGGCCGCTGCACCGTGGCGATGAGCTCCTTCTCCTTCCGGAGGATCTCCCGCTCCTCCAGCTCCGTCTGCTTCATCTTCTCGATGATCTGGACTTGGACGGACTGCTCTTTGACGGCCTGCTCGGTCTTGAACCTCTGCAGGTCGTAAGCAAGGTCGGCCTCCGCCTTCTTCTGGTTGACAGCGGCGGTATAGGCCTGGACCTGGAGCTTGTAGTCGCGCACCGCCTCGGCGACCTTCGTATCCGCCAGGAACTTGGCGGTGGAAGCCTCCTGGTTCGCCTGGGCCGCCCGGATAGTGGCGTCGCGGTTTGCCTCGGCCTCCCCAATCTGCGCATCCCGCTTTACCTGGGCGATCCTCGTCTTGCCGATCGCCTCCAGGTAGCCGCGGCTGTCGCTGATCTCCCGGATGGTGAAGCTGACGATCTCCAGCCCCATGTTGGCCAGGTCGCCCGCGGAAACTTCCGCCACCTTCTGCGCGAAGGTTTCGTGGGCCGCGTAGACCTCTTCCACGGTCAGAGTGCCGAGGATGGCGCGAAGGTGCCCGGCCACGGTCTGGTAGGCGATGTTCTTGATCTCTTCCTTCGACTTATTCAGGAACTGCTCCGCCGCCGTGCGGATGGAGACGTCGTCGCCCTTTACCTTGATCTGGGCCACGCCGTCCACCTTGATCGGCACGCCCATCTTGGTGTAGAACTCCGGCGTCACGATGTCTAACGTGATAAGCTCAAGCGAAATCGTCTCGACCCGCTCCGTAAGCGGGTTTACGAGCGAGCCACCGCCCTTCACGATGCGGAACCCGATGCGGTGCCGCGTCCCGCTCTCGTCGGTGATGAACTCGCCCTTGCCGCCGGAGATGACCAGCACTTCGTTCGGACCGACCTTGCGGTAGAGCGACTGGTAGGTCTTAATGGCGGTGAGGATGACGATGAACAGGGCCAGGACTCCGGACCCTATCCAGGTAACATGTTGATCGATCACGGTGAGCTCCTTTCCAGAACTCTTTGCTATGCAAGAGCGCCGCGATATGCCCGGCGCGGGACCCGCCTAATCTATGCGCATCACGTGCGCGGTGTTGTTCTCAATCTTCCGGATGCGTACGGCTGCGCCCGTCGGGATCGGCTCCTCGTCCTCGCAGATGGCCCGCACCGTCTGCCTCGCGCCAGCCACCGTGTAGGCCACCATGCCTGGCTTGAGCCCATCGATGGGCGCGGTCACCTGTCCGCGCAGGCCGATGACGTCCTCCTGCCGGTTGTGGCTGGTTCCCTCCGCCGCCCCGAATACGCGGGTGGCGAGCAGGTAGAGCGCCACCCACATGGCCGATCCGCCCGCCAGTCCCACAACCGCGCTGCCCAGCGGGTGGCCGCCGAGCATGCGGCTCACGATCCCGCAGGCACCGAACCCCACAAGGAAGCCGGCGGTCGACATGGGGTTCAGCAGCGCGAGCAGATTGAAGTGGACCGGCTCCCCTTCGGAGTCAGCCTGTCCGCCTCCTCTCGCGTGACCGCGCGGCTGCCCCGATTGCCCGCCATGATGAGCGTGTCCGCCGTGGCTCGCTTGCGCGTGAGGCCCGGCGTGATGAGCGTGGGGCAGGTGCGCATGGGGGAGATGCAGGTGGCCGCCGGCGGGATGTACGTGGCCCGCGCCGTGTGAGAGCCCGCCGGCCAGCAGGGTAAACAGCGTGTAGACGCCACCCAGCAGAAAGCACGTCCAGAAAACGATGTCCAGCGGGTGCAAGCCTCTCCTCCTGAGCGCCTGATAACGCTCGCTCTCCGAACGGACAGCGTCGCTGCCATCCGTCTACCGCACCCTCTGCGATTGTTATACATCCGACGGAGGGCCTCCTGCGGCGGTTTCGCTAACGCGGAGCAGGAGGGAACCGCGTCAAGCCGGCCGAAGTAGGAAAACCAGAAGTGACGGATGACGGAATACGGATGACCGACCGATTCCGTCCGTCTCCCATCTTCCGTCATCCGTCCGCGTCCCTTCTGGAAGCAGCCATGCCAGACACCGTTCTCGGTATCGATATAGGGGGCACCAAGTGCGCCGTCGTGCTCGGGCGTCCCAATGGCGAGATCCTGGCGCGCCGCGAGGAGCCGACCCGCCCGGAGCAGGGTCCGGATCGTATCCTCGAGCGGCTGGTGAGCGCAGCGGCCGACCTGCTCCGGGACCAGGGAGCTTCGGCCGCGAGCCTCGGTGGAATCGGCATCTCCTGCGGCGGACCGATTGACTCCGCTGCCGGCCTCGTGCACTCCCCGCCCAATCTGCCGGGCTGGGACGCCGTGCCCGCTCGGAAGGTGTTCGAGGACGCCTTCCGGGGCGTACCGGTAAGGCTGGAGAACGACGCCAACGCGACCGCCCTTGCGGAGTGGCTGTTCGGCGCGGGCAAGGGCGCCCGGAACATGGTCTTCGTGACCATCGGCACCGGCATTGGCGGCGGACTAATTCTCGACGGCCGGCTCTACCGTGGTACGAACGACCTGGCCGGCGAGCTCGGGCACCAGACCATTCTGGTTAACGGTCCGCGCTGCCTCTGCGGCAAACGTGGGTGCCTGGAGGCCGTGGCCAGCGGCCCCGCCATTGCGCGGCTGGCGCAGGACAGCCTTCAGTACGGGCGCGGACGGCCCCTGCTCGCCCACGTCGGGGGCCATGCAAAGGACATAACGGCCCGTCACGTGGTGGAGATGGCGCGTGAGGGCGACGACTTCTCCCGCCGTATTCTCGACGAAGCGGCCACCTACATCGGCATCGGTCTGGCAAACGTCATTCAGATACTGAACCCCGAGCGAATCGTGCTTGGCACCATCGCCGTCCATGCCGGGGAGCTCATCCTGGAGCCCATCCGCCGCGCCATCGCCGAGTATGCGTGGACGCGCTCCGCCGACGTCTGCCAGGTGGTGTCGGCCGCCCTCGGGGACCGCGCTCAGGACCTCGCCCCGCTCGCCCTCTTCGCAACCACCCCCTGAACGCCTCAACTCTCCAATCCGAATCCTACGACTCACGACTCACGACTCACGACTGCCTCGTATTCCTACCTGCACCCGAACGGTCAGATTGGTACGTTTCTTGCTTCCCAAGAAGGTGATGGCTGCACGTAAATGTGCTGATTAGGGAAAGGATAGCCACGATGCGTCCGGCGCCCATTCTGTTGTCTATTTCTGTTGCTTGGGTGAGCCTCTTTTTCTGCTCATCGGCTTTGGGTCAGATCATTCCCGGCCACGATGCCATTTCGCCTCCCGCGCTCAACCGCGACCTGCGCACAGGTCACGTTCCGCCCGGCTCGTTCATCCGCCGCCCTGTTGCCAATGTTCATGAGCTGGTCGAGCAGGTGCAGAACGATCCGGTGGTGGGAGCGCGTTACGCCCGCCTCTTCCACATGAGCCCGGAGGCGGTGCGGCTCTCGTTTCAGAACCTCGTCGCCACGCGGCTGCCGCGCGACGAGGTGATGCGGGTCTACTACGTCCACGGCGACGTTATCGGATACCGACTCCGCCGCGTCCGTGCGGGCGAGCCGATATTCGCCCTGCCAAACGGCACTCCGGTCCTGATCCAGGTGTGCGGCAACGCCCTCCGCTCCACGCTCCTGCCGCCCGCGCTGGCGATGCAGGTGCCCTACTGGAGCCCGTACGAGGAGGTGGCGCCGGTAGCGCCGCTTATCCCGCCCGTTGTAGCGGAGCGCCCGCTGGAGATACCGGCTCCGTTCCCGTTCGGTGCGCCCACGCCGCCGTTGGTGGCGGAGGTCGCTCCGGGCTTCGTGCCCGAGCGCGCGGTAGTCGCGCCCACGCCGATTGGCGCGTTCCCGCTGTTCCCGCTCCTGGCCATTCCGCTGCTCGCGGGCGTGGGCGGAGGCGGCGGAGGCGCCCCGTTCTTCCCCGTTCCGCCGGGACCCGTACCGGCCCCCGCGGTCCCGGAGCCCGGTCCAACCGCGTTCGCCGCGTGCGCCGCCGCCGGCCTGCTCTACCTCCGCCTCCGGTCAACCCGTGCCGTAGCGAGACGCTGAGAGGTGCCAGGGATTGAAATCCCTGTCTGCAGCGAACCGTCCTGCAGACAGACGGAAGCCAGGGATGTCAATCCCTGGCTGGAGAGAGCTGTCCTGCGGACAGATGGAACAGAATCTCTCTTCCGCAAGTGAGAATCGGTTTCGCTCGTCCGAAGCCAACAGGCACTGAAGTGCCTGTCTGGATAGAACTGTCCTGCGGACAGACGTACTAGAATCTCTCTACAGCATGAGAGAATCAGTTCCGTTCGTCCGAAGGACGATTATCTCCAGACAGGCACTTCAGTGCCTGTAGTCTCCAGACAGGGATTACAATTCCTGTCCCGGTGCCGCTCACGATCGTCTCCTCCACCCGTTCCAGATTTGCGGTAGGACAGATGCGCTCCCTCGCCTCGTAGACCACAATACGTCTGGCTAAACCGCGGATTCGCGCGCCGCACGCGTTTCGACAGATGCTATGTAGGAAACAGCCGCGGCCGGGACGAACAGAAGCCGCATCCCCCTAAGGAGACGTGGACGATGCAGAGGATCATGCGCACCGTCGCCGGCCTCGTGAGTGTGGCGATACCGCTATCCGGCTGCGGAGGCGGACGCTCCTCATCCGGCACCGGGCCACTTCCGCCCGCCGTCTCCGAGGCCCTCCAGCGCGGAACATCGGTCGACCCATCGGTCGTCACCGCCAACAACCACTTCGGTTTCAATCTGCTGGGCCAGTTGGCGACCGCGACCCCGAATCAAAACGTCTTCATCTCCCCCACCAGCATCTCGCTGGCGCTGGAGATGACCTACAACGGCGCCGCGGGCCAGACCCTGTCCGCCATGGCGCAAACCCTCCAGCTCGCCAACCCGGACCCTGATACCGTCAATCAGGCCAACTCGGCGCTCCAGGCGAGCATGGTCTCTCCGGACCTGAAGGTGACGCTGGACATCGCCAACTCCCTCTGGATCCGCCAGAGCGACCACACCGTGAAGCCCGCGTTCATCCAGGCCAACCAGACCTACTACGGCAGCCAGGTCGGCGACCTGTCCGGCGGAGTGCCACCCATCAACGCGTGGGTCAACTCAGCCACCCAGGGTACTATCCCCACCATCCTGCCGGACAGCTACGACCTGAGACCTGTGGTTGCGGTCCTGGTGAACGCCATCTACTTCAAGGGCGCCTGGACAACGTCGTTCGACCCGGCTAACACGGTGAACGGTTCCTTCACTCGGCCGGACGGCAGGTCCGTGTCCGTTCCATTGATGAATCAGAACGGCACCTACGCCTACTACAGCGGCACCGGAATCCAGGTGATAAAGCTGCCGTACGGCAGCGGAAGGCTGAATATGCTGATCGCCCTGCCGGCCCCCGGCAGCGACTGGGCGGCCTTCCGGAGCGGCATCACGGAGGAGAACCTCGCATCGTGGACCGGCAAGATGCAGCAAACGCAGGGCCATGTCGCACTGCCGAAGTTCACCATCAGCTACGGCTCAGGGCTGTACGCCCCACTCACCGCACTTGGGATGGGCATCGCGTTCGACCCGAGACAGGCAGATTTCAGCAACCTGGCCGACTTCAGCGGCCTGGTTGAGCGCGCCTACCTCAAGGACGTAATCCACAAAACGTATCTTGCGGTAGACGAGCTGGGCACGACCGCGTCCGCCGCAACCGGCATCACAGTCGGGGTTGGGTCTAGGCCAGTAAGCTCCTTCACCATGACCGTGGACCACCCGTTCTTCTGCGCGATTCAGGACGGCAAGACGGACGAGATCCTCTTCATGGGCCTGATCATCGACCCGACGGCAAAACACTAATAGTCGCTGGCCGTTTCGGGGCTGCCGTCGTCGGGGCCGCCCTCCGCGTGGGCAGGGTCCGCCAGGTCGCGCGCCGTCTCCAGCATCAGCTTGGTGACCCGCACGTCCTGCGGAACGGGAATGGGGTACTTGCCGTCGAAGCAGGCGCGGCAGAACTTGTCCTTATGGAGCCCGACGGCCCGCACCACGCCGTTGAGCGAGAGGTAGCCGAGGCTCGTCGCGCCGATGAGCTGGCGGATCTCCTCCACGGTGTGGTTGGCCGCCACGAGCTCCCGCTGGTTTGCCATGTCGATGCCATAGAAGCAGGGGTGCCGGACCGGCGGCGCCGTGATCCGTACGTGCACCTCGGACGCGCCGGCATCGAACAGCATTCGCACCAGCTTCCCCGTGGTGGTGCCGCGCACGATGGAGTCGTCCACCATCACGATCCGCTTGCCCGCGATAACCTCCTTGAGCGGGGTGTACTTCATCCGCGCGCCCAGGTCCCGCATCCGCTGGTTGGGCTGGATAAAGGTCCGCTGGATGTAGCGGTTTTTCACGAGCCCCTCGGAGAACGGGATGCGCGATGCCTCCGCGTACCCCAGGGCGGCCGGAACCGCCGAGTCAGGGATGGGAATGACGATGTGCGCGCCCGGCGCTGGATGCTCCTTCGCCAGCTCGTGGCCCATCCGGCGACGCGCCGCGTGGATGGTCTTGCCGAACATCTGGCTGTCCGGCCGGGCAAAGTAGATGAACTCGAACAGGCACGTGGCATATCGCGTGGGCGGAACCACCTGGTGTTCGTGAAGGCCGTCCTGATCGATGACGACCATCTCGCCCGGCTGGACCTCCCGCAGGAACTGGGCGCCCACCACGTTCAGCGCGCACGTCTCCGAGGCGATCACATGGGTCTTTCCGTTGATGCGGCCGATGCACAGCGGCCGGTTGCCCACGGGGTCGCGGACGCCGATCAGCTTGTCGCGGGTCATGATCACCAACGAGTAGGCGCCCTGGATGCGGCACATCGCCTCCTCCACCGCCGATTCGATGTCCGCGGTGTGCAGATGCGATAGGAGCTGCGCGATCACCTCGCTGTCGTTGCTGGTGGCGAACTCCACGCCGTGCTGCTCCAGCGCGCAGCGCAGCGCCCTGGTGTTGACCAGATTGCCGTTGTGCGCTACCGCCATCTCGCCGACCACAGAGGTGCAGCAGAGCGGTTGGGCGTTCTGGACCACGCTGGAGCCGGTCGTGGAGTAGCGCGTATGGCCGACCGCCAGGTGCCCGCCCGAGAGCGCGTGCAGGATATCCTCGTCGAAGACCTGCGTAACGAGGCCCATGTCCTTGTGCAGGCGGATACCGTCGCCGTCCGCGACGGCGATACCGGCGCTCTCCTGTCCCCGGTGCTGGAGCGCGAAGAGGCCGAAAAAGGTCATGCGCGCCACGTCCTCGCCGGGGCCGTAGACGCCGAAGATGCCGCACTCCTCCTGCGGAGCCTCCATACGTGTACTCACCCCCTCTCCTGTTCTTCGGGGGGAGCGAGCGTTTGGAGTCGAGCGAGCGCAGGCTCCGCGAAGCTCCCTTGGGGGCAGGGGGTGAGGGCTTCAGGATTCGGAGACCGAACACCTGAACACCTGAACACCTGAACACCTGAACACCTACCCTGTGCGCTCACGGCCGCCTCCCCTGCATCAGCGCATCGATGGCCCCCCCGTACACTCCGGCCAACTCCGCGATGGGCTCGTCCACAAGCGGCTCTCCATCGATGGCGATGCGCAGCCGGTCGCCGCCCACGGTGCCTATCCACTGGGCGGTGATACCGTGCTGCTGCGCAAGCTGCTCCACCTTCTTGAGCTGCCGCTCGGACTTGAGCGAGACGACCACCCTTCCCTGCTCCTCGCCGAACAGGATGGCGCTGGGCGGCAGATTGCCGAAGTCCTCGTACCGCAGCAGTACCGCCGCGCCCACGCCGTCCGGCACGGCGCACTCCGTCAGGCAGACGGCGAGGCCGCCGTCCGAGCAGTCGTGCGCGGAGGCGAACAGCCCCTGGCCGATGCCCGCCAGAAGGCACTCCTGGAGCCTCCGCTCCGCGGCGAGATCCACCCGCGGCGGGAACCCCGCCTCCTGGTTGTGGATCACGGCGAGGAACTCGCTCCCTCCCAGGCCGCCGGTGGGGTCCGAAATCGCGCGGAGCAGGACCAGCACGTCCCCCTCCTCGCCGAACGCCAGACCGCACCGGCGGTTCACGTCCTCCAGGATCCCCAGCATGCCGATGATGGGCGTGGGGAAGATGGCGCCGTCTGGCGTCTCGTTGTAGAAGGAGACGTTACCGGAAACCACCGGGATGCCGAATGCCTCCGTGGCGGAGGCGATCCCCTCCACCGCCTTGCGGAACTGCCAGAACGCGGCGGGCTTCTCCGGGTTGCCGAAGTTCAGGCCGTCCGTAATGCCCGCGGGTCGCCCGCCCACACAGGCGACGTTTCGCGCCGCCTCGGCAACGGCAATCTGACCACCCACAAATGGGTCTAGCGCGCAGTAGCGGCCGTTTCCATCGGTCTTCAGCGCAATACCCTGGCCCGTGCCCTTGATGCGGATCACCGCCGCGTCCCCTTCGCCAGGGCCGAACACCGTCTGGGTCTGGACCATGGAGTCGTACTGCTCGGTCACCCACCGCTTGCTCGCGATAGTCGGGGATGCGAGGAGCTTGCGCAGGGTCGCGCCGTAGTCGGTCGGCTCTGGCATGGTCAGCGGATCGAACGCCTGGACCTTTTCGATATAGCCGGGCGCCTGCGCCTGGAGCTCGTAGGTGGGACACATCTCGGTCAGCGCGTAGGCGGGTATCTCCGCGGCGATCTGGTCGCCTTCCATCACCCGCACGATGCCGTCGTCCGTAACGTGGCCGATGACCACGGCATTCAGCTCCCACTTGCGGAAGATGGCCGCGATCCGCTCCTCGGCGCCGTTACGTACGATTGCCAGCATCCGCTCCTGGGACTCCGAGAGCATCACCTCGTAGGGGGTCATGCCCTCCTCGCGCCGCGGCACCTTGAGCACGTCGATCTGCATGCCGGTGCCCGCCTTGGCAGCGGTCTCGCAGGTCCCGCAGGTCAGGCCCGCCGCGCCCATGTCCTGGATGCCGATGATGTCTCCGGTGGCCAGCGCCTCCAGGGTAGCCTCGATGAGCAGCTTCTCCATGAACGGGTCGCCCATCTGCACGTTAGGTCGACGGCTCTCCGAATCCGGCCCCAGTTCTACAGAGGCGAAGGTCGCGCCGTGGATGCCGTCCCGGCCCGTGCTGGAGCCCACGTACATCACTGCGTTGCCGACCCCCTCCGCACGGGCGGAGGCGATCCTATCCAGCTCCACTACGCCGACCGCCATCGCATTGACCAGCGGGTTGCCTGAATAGCAGCGGTTGAAAACCACCTCGCCTGCCACCGTCGGCACTCCAACGCAGTTGCCGTAGTGCGAGATACCGGCCACCACGTGCTCGAAGAGGTAACGGTTCCGGGCGAATGCGGGCCCGGGGTCGATGGGACCGAACCGCAGGCTGTTAAGGTTGGCGATCGGGCGGGCGCCCATGGTGAAGATGTCGCGCAGGATGCCGCCCACGCCGGTAGCGGCGCCCTGGAACGGCTCCACGGCGGAAGGGTGGTTGTGGCTCTCTATTTTGAAGACGATACCCAGTCGCTCATCCAGCCGGACGACGCCGGCATTCTCCAGCGCGCCCTGCTGCTGCGCGTCACGGTAGGTCTTGAATAGGGAGAGGACGGGGCGGGAGTACTTGTAGCCGCAGTGCTCCGACCACATGACCGCAAACATGCCGAGCTCGGTCTCGCTCGGCTCCCTGCCTAGAATGCCCTCGATGCGCTGGTACTCGAAGTCATTCAGGCCCATGTCACGGTAGAGGTCCGGGTGAGCCATGGAAAGGAAAGGATGAGGGATGGGCGTTGAGGGATGAATCCGGATCCCTGTACCCTACACCCTAGCCCCTAGACCCTCAGTGTAGTATACCTCTTGCCGGTCGCCCCTGCCTGTGGTACACTCAACCCGCGAATGCCGCGCACTCGTCTTGCAGCCCTGCAGGCGAATGGTGATGTTCCGCTGAAGTTCTGAGCCAACGCCCAGTAAATAGGGAGTATGACTCGGCTCGCTGAGTGGCAGCCCCGTAACGGGGAATCGCGATGCGCGCTGGCGTACATCCGCCCGTGTTTATCGGGTTCTTGACTTCTGGGGCACACGGCGCGGCGGGGAATATGGTCACGTCGAGGGGTTGTTGCTCAGGCCCGGCGGTCCTGCGCAACTACCCCTCTCCGCGTCTGGCCGCCTTAGTGATCTGCGTAGTGCTGGAAAAGCTCGCTGACGGATAGGTCCGAGTGGATGCGGCGGATGGCGTCCGCGAGCAGCGGCGCCACCGAAATCACCTCGATCTTGCTGCACTGTTTGGACGGCGGGAGCGGCACCGTGTCCGTAATCAGCATGCTGCTCAAGACCGAGTTCTCCACGCGTTGAATGGCGTTGCCGGAAAGGACTCCATGCGTACAGCAGGCGTGGACCTCCCGCGCCCCTCGGTCCACCAGCGCCTGCGCGCCCTGGACAATGGATCCCCCCGTATCAATCAGGTCGTCGATCATCACGCAGACCTTCCCCTCCACGTCGCCGATGATCTCCATGATCTCCACCTGGTTCGCCTCCGGGCGGCGCTTGGCGATGATCGCGATGGGCGTGCCGAGCTGCTCCGCAAGGGCCCGCGCCCGCGCCACCCCGCCCACGTCCGGAGAGACCACCACCCTCCCGCCGTCCCGAATGCCCCTCCGCGTCAGAGCATCGGCCATAAGGGGACCGGCGACCAGGTGGTCCATGGGGATGTCGAAGAAGCCCTGGATCTGCCCCGCATGGAGATCCACGCACAGCACACGGGTCGCGCCCGCGTTGGTAATCAGGTTGGCCACCAGCCGGGCGGTGACGGGCTCCCGGGGCTTGATCTTCTTGTCCTGCCGCGCGTAACCGTAGTACGGGAGCACCACCGTGATGCGCCGTGCCGACGCCCGCCGGAACGCGTCGATCATGATCAGCAGCTCCATCAGGTTGTCGTTCACCGGATAGCAGGTCGGCTGGATTAGGAAGACGTCGAGCCCGCGGGCGCTCTCCTCAATCTTGACGCTTATCTCGCCGTCGGAGAACTTTGTGACCGTGCAGCAGCCGAGCGACACGTGCAGCTCGGCCGCGATCTTCTCTGCGAGGGCTGGGTTGGCGTTGCCGGTGAATATCCTGAGCGTGTCGGGGCTCTGCATCTCCGTCTCCTGGTGTCTTCTTGGACAGAATGGCGGACGACAACGGCGGGCGCTCAGGCCCGCGACCTCTCACGCCGGGCGCGTGCCCAGCCGGGCTTGATACTCGGACGGCTCCTCGCGATCGCCAGCGCGTCCGGCGGTACGTCCTGGTTGATGGGGCTCCCCGCCGCCACGTAAGCACCATCGCCGATGGTGACCGGCGCGATGAGCGTGGCGTGCGTTCCGATGAAAGCCTCCTTGCCGATGGTGGTGCGGTGCTTACGCACCCCGTCGTAGTTGCAGGTGACTACGCCGGCCCCGATGTTCGTGCCGGCTCCCACCTCCGCATCCCCTACATAGCTCAGGTGCGAAGCGGAGACCTTTTCGCCCAGCACCGCATTCTTAAGTTCCACGAAGTCGCCGATTTTCACATTGTCCGCCAGCCGGCAGCCCGGACGGAGGTTCGCATAGGGGCCTATTCGGACTCCGTTGCCCACGCGGCTCTCCACCACCTGGGAGGCGAGGATGCGCGCCCCGCTGCCTACCTCGCTGTCGGCGATCCGCGTGTGGGGGCCAATCGAGCACCCCTCACCGATTGCGGTGGTTCCCGTGAGGTACGTTTGCGGCTCCAGGACGGTGTCTTGACCGACGCGGACTCCGGCGTCCACGTAGGTCGCGGCAGGGTCCACCACCGTCACGCCGCCCAGCATCAGCTCCCGAAGGATGCGACCGCGCATGATGCCGGCCACCTCGGCCAGCTCCACCCGCGTGTTGACACCCAGCACTTCTTCCGGGTCTTCAGCGGCAATGGCCTCTACCCTCTCTCCATCGCCCGAAAGAATGCCGATAACATCCGTGAGATACAGCTCGCCCTGCGCATTGTCCGGCGCCAGGCGGCCCAACGCGGCGAACAGAGAAGGGCCGTTGAAACAGTAGATGGACGGATTGCACTCCCTAATTGCCCGCTGCTCAGGCGTCGTGTCCCGGTGCTCGACGATGGCGGCGACCGTGCCGTCCGGATTGCGGACGATGCGTCCGTACCCGGTCGGATCGTCGAAGACGACCGTCAGGAGCGTCGCCGCCGCGCCGGTCCGCCGGTGGTGGTCCAGTAGACGGGCGAGAGTGCCGGCCGTCAGGAGCGGAACGTCGCCGGCAGTCACCAGAATGTCGCCGTCGAAGTCTCGAAGCTGGGTCTCGGAGGCCCGAGCCGCATCGCCGGAGCCTCGCTGTTCAGGCTGGAGCGCATACTCCACGTCCGATCCAAGGCCGGATCGGACCGCATCCGCCTCATATCCCACCACCACCACTACGCGGTTAGCGCCCGCGCCGCGGCACGCGTTGACAACGTGGCCCGTGAGCGGCACGCCACAGATGGGATGGAGGGGCTTGGGGAGACGAGACTTCATGCGCGTGGACCTGCCGGCCGCGAGGATGACGGCCGCGCAGTCGCGCTGGTTTGCGCCGGCCGTTGGCGGGGGGAATTCGGACATTGTCGGGCACTCCTCGACGGCTACGGCGCCTGGAGCAGGGCCGGGACGGCCCGCGCGGCACATGCGTTTGCCGGCCGCGGCGTTCTCATTATAGACAGCAGGGAAAGGGCCTGTCAAGGCCGCGAGAGATGCCGTCAGAGCCGGCTCCGGCCAGGCCGGGAGGCCGAGGTCCCGATCATTGTGCCGGCCAAATACCTGGCGAAATGACTAAGTTTACTCTCATCGTTTGGTCCCGCTTATGGAACAAACCGTTGGTCACGCGACCGCCGCACTTCTACTGATGAGGTCCGTATGCGCGCTATTCCGCGCAAGGCACAACTCTATCTCTGCTTCATAGTCGCCATGGGGATGGGCGCCGCAGCCCTGGCGCGCAACTTCCCCCTCCCCACCGCCCACGCGGCGGAGTGGGAGCTGTGTCTCTTCGCGATCCTGGCGACCGTGGCCGGCAGCCGCAAAGTGCGGCTCATGCGGCACAAGACCGAAGAGGACGTGGGCTCCATGTCCCTCGGCTTCGCCATCACCTTCGCGGCGCTGCTTCGCTTCGGACCCGCAGGCGCCGTGGTGATCGGCGCGCTCAGCAGCCTGTCCGGGTGCATCTACCCCCGCAAGCAGCCGATGCACCAGCTCGCCTTCAACGTGGCGCTCACGGCTATCGAGTCCTTCGCGGCCGGCTTCTGCTTCATGAAGCTCAACGGGGACACGCTGGTCCTCCGCCCGCTTACCTCGTTTCCGGCGGTTGCGGCGAGCAGCCTGGTCTACTTTTCCGTGAACACGGGTGGTGTGGCGTTCGTTATCGCGATTTGTACGAACCAGAGCGTCCATAAGCTCTGGAAGCAGACGTTTCTCTGGACGGCGCCCAGCTACTTCGCAGGGGCGAGCATCAGTACGGTTGCGATCCTCCTGTGCGGCCAGCAGGTAGGGGCGGTGCTGCTGTTCGGAGCGCCGGTCGCCTACCTCACCTACCAGTCGTACGCCATCTACACCGCCCGCGCCGAGGAGAAGCAGCAGCACATCGAGGAGCTGGAAGGCAGCCAGAAACAGCTCTCGGACCTCTACCTTGCGACCATCAAGAGCCTCGCTCTGGCTATCGACGCCAAGGACCAGTACACCCACCAGCACATCCTGCGCGT
>CAYNFH010000161.1:0-15676 GCA_964396385.1 uncultured Chthonomonadaceae bacterium
ATGCTGCTGCCGGAGAAGGACTTTGCCGGCTTCACGCCGCCGACCCCTACCATTCCGGACTCCATCGGGCACCACAAGGAGTGGATAGAGGCTATCAAGACCGGCGGTCAAACCACCTGCAACTTCGACTACTCCGGCGCGCTCGCGGAAGCGGTTCTCCTGGGCAACGTCGCGTACCGCACAGGCAAGAGGTTGGACTGGGATGCCGCCCACCTCCGGGCCACCAATTGTCCGGAAGCCGACGAGTACCTCCACGCGCACTACCGCAAGGACTGGAAACCCCGCGTTTGACGCGGGAACCGTCACTTCCGTCATCCCGAGCAGCGCGAGGGATCTGCTTTTTCGGGCTGAGTGCGTACTGCTGCTGTAAAGCAGATCCTTCACCGCGTTCGGGATGACAGCGCCGCTTCGGTCTCCCGTCCTCCGTCGCACATTGCGGTGGGAACGAAAATGGGCGCTCGCTACGTCCTTTCATGCGGACTCTCAACCCGTGATATAACAGTGTGACGGCTTCCGGACTCGCCGCGTCGCGAACCGCCCGCATCGCTGCGTCCGTCTCCCGTCTTCCGACATCCGTCATCTGTCATCTATTTGGGAGCGAGACTGAATGCCCGAAGTTGTGCAGGCAGACGCACAGGACGCGCAGCAAGGCGCCCTTTACCAGAAGCTCTCCGGCAAGCGCGTGGTCATTGTAGAGGACCAGGCGATGACCGTGGTCCAGATCAGCAAAGCGCTCCGCCAGGCCGGCATGGAAGTTGTAGGTGCGGCCGTCAACGGTATCGAAGGCGTTCACCTGGTCAAGAAGCACCGCCCGGACCTGGTGCTGATGGACATCAACATCCCGGTGATGAACGGCATCGAGGTGGCGCGTCGCGTGATGGAGTCCACGCCCACGTGCATCGTGATGATCACCGCCTACTCGGATGACGGCCATAAGAACGGCGCGCACGAGGCCGGCGTCTGCGGCTACGTCACCAAGCCCTTCAGCGCCGAATCGCTCCTTCCGGCCATCGCGGAAGCCTACGGCTCCTTCCAGGCGCGCGCACAGTAAGCTGTTCGCATACCTGAGCTGCGCCGGGCTGAAACCCCGGCGCTATTGAAATGGAACCCGGCTGAAGCCGGCTCCGCAGCCCGAAGGGGTTCCCCTACAATAGCCCGGCGGGTTTAGCCCCGGGCCGGTGTAGGAGTCGGTCGGACCGCAGGAAGGCCCTATGGTGCGGCCGAACAATCCCGCATGGCTCTCTACGCTGCCCTTCTCGTCCTCCTCATTCTGGCGCTCCTCTACCTCCGCGAGTTCCGAACGCTCGTGCTGCTGCCTGCGCTCGGCCGCTGGGCGCAGGTCCGCGGTCAGCACGAGGTCGCCCGGCGTATCTACGAGACCGCCGTCACCCGGCCATCCGTCTTAGGTGAGCTCGGCAGGTACGGCACCAGATTCCGGCTCGCCTGGCTCTACATGGAGGCCGGTCAATACGAGCGCGCGCTCGAGCAGCTCGAGACCATGCTCCGCGCACCACTGCGGCAGGGATCCCAATCCACCGTGCGCCAGCGCATGGCGGACTGTCTGGAAGCCCTGGGGTTGAACGAGCGCGCCACCGAGGAGCGTGCCCGCGCCGTAGAGCTCGCCCAGAGCGCGAAGCTCGACCACACCCGTTTAATCGCCGAAGCTCAGATGCTGGCGCGGGACCGCCGCTACGCCGAGGCCGCCGCCACGTACGAGCGCGCCATCCCCCTGATTCCGGACGTGAACCGCTCCGGCCGCGCTCACACCATGCTGCGTCTCGCTCTCGCCCGCTTCGAGGCGGGAGAAGCAGAAGACTCGGCGCGCTGGGCGGAGCGGGCCCTCACGCTCAATCCCCCGCCGGCCCAGATGATGACGGGGCACAACGTAGCCGGCCTGGCCTACGGCAATCTGGGTAAGTATGAGGAGGCGGTGCGCCACCATCGCGCCGCGCTCGACCTCGCGAACAGGGCCGGGAACTCGGAGCAAGGGGGCAACTACCTCGCCACCCTAGCATCGGTCCTGGCCAAGCAGGGGAAATTCACGGAGGCGATGCAGGCGTGCGAACAGGCGTCTGCCATGAGCCTGCGCGCCAGGAGGATCGCCCGCCTGGTCCAGTCGGAGATCTACCGCACCCAGGGACTGTATACCGAGGCGCGCGCCATGCTCGACCAGGCTTCGCGAGCGCAGCCGTTCGCGGTCCCTCAGGCGCAGAAGCGAAGCGATACCATCTTTAGTTCCGCGCTGGCCTTCATCGCGGCGGAGGAGGGGAAGGCTCAGGAGGCGCGCGCCCTGCTGGCCCGACTTCCCCCGACCGTAGAGCAGGAGCCCAAGCTGGGCTTGCTGGCCATCGCGCTGTTCGCCTGGGTCTGTGGCCTGGAGGGGGACGCGGAGGGAGCCCGGGCGTGGATGGAGAGGACAGAGGAGCGTCTGAACCAGATGCGCGCCAGCCGCAGCACGCAGGCGGACGGCCTGGCGGGATTGGGCCGGGCAGCCTACGCCATTGGCAATTGGGAGCGTAGCGAGGCGTATTGGAAGCGTCACCTCTCCTTTGAGCCGTGTCCGGCGGACCAGCCTCGCGCCTGGTGGTACCTCGGCCAGCTAGCCCTCAAGCGCGGCAATACAGCGGATGCCGCGGACTGCTTCCGCCGCGCGTGCGCGCCGGGCATAGACACGCGCCACGCGCGTCTAGCCCGGGAAGAGCTGGAGAGGCTGCGTTGAAACTGCTCGCTGCTGCCACGGGAATCCTGCTGCTCCTGGTTGTCCTCGGTGATACGTTCGAGACGATCGTGCTGCCCCGCGGCGTCACGCGCCGCTTCCGACTCGCCCGTGTCTTCTATCGATATACATGGGCCGTCTGGCGCTGGATTACTGGAAGGCTCCCCGTGGGCCGCCGGGAGAGTTTCCTCGGCTTCTATGGCCCGCTCTCCCTGTTGAACTTGCTGGGCGTCTGGGCAGTCTGCCTCGTGTTCGCCTTCGCCCTCGTCTACTGGAGCATGGGCTCGCCGGTAACGGCCCCCGAGCCGCTGCCAGGATTCGGAACGGACCTCTATGTGAGCGGAACCACCTTCTTTACGCTCGGTCTGGGCGACGTCACGCCGCACGGAACCCTGGCGCGCATCCTGATGGTGGCGCAGGCCGGATTTGGCCTCGGATTTCTCGCGATTGTCATCGGTTACCTGCCCGTTCTCTACCAGTCATTCTCGCGCAGAGAGGTAAGCATCTCGCTGCTGGACGCGAGGGGCGGCTCGCCTCCAACAGCCGCGGAGCTGCTGCGTCGCCATGCGCTCGCAGACGACCTGGAGTCGCTTATCTCGGTGTTGCGAGACGCAGAGCTATGGCTTTCGGACCTGCTGGAGAGCCATCTCTCGTTTCCGGTCCTTACGTACTATCGCTCGCAGCACGACCGGCAATCCTGGCTGGGGGCGGTCACAGCCATCCTGGACACCTGCGCGCTGGTACAGGTGGGCATCGACGGCATCCCTACGTGGCAGGCGCAGCTCACGTTCGCGATGGCTCGTCATGCGATTGTGGACATCTCGTTGGTCACAATAGCCAAACCGTACCGAACCGTGCCGGACCGGCTGCCGCCGGAGGAGCTCGAGAGGCTGCGGACCCTGTTCTCGGACGCCGGCCTCCGGCTGCGAGGAGGGGAGGAGGCGGAGACTCGGCTAGCAGAGCTTCGGCGCATGTACGAGCCATATCTCTTTAGCCTTTCCGAACGGCTGCTCTTCCCGCTGCCTCCGTTCATCCTCACGCAGGAGATGGACGATGCCTGGGAGACCACGGCTTGGGCCAGAACGGGGCATCTCTAGCCCACGTGCAGCACCGCCTTGCCGGGGTACTTGCGGTCCGTGAGTTGCTGGGCGATCTCCGCCACCTGCGTCCACGGCGCTTCCACGCTCACGCGACACCTTAGCTTGCCTTTGGCGACCAGAGCCGCAAGGCGAGAGAGACCCACCGAAGCGGGCTCGACGCTCTTGAGTTCGTCAAAGAGATAGAACCCGTACAGCGTCGCGCGGCCGATGGGATAGAACTTTGAGGCGTCGAATGTCACCTGCGCCCCGGCCGTTGTCCCGAACACCACGCACGTGCCGTTCTCCGCGAGCTGGTTGAGCGCCGCGCCAAGCGTAGCGCCGCCTACGGAATCCAGGACTAGATGATAGGGCCCGAACGGCTGCTCCGCCGGCAGGCTCTCGCCGATTACCACCGCGTCGGCGCCCGCCTCGCGCGCCCACTGCTCCTGGTCCGGCCGCCGCACGTGCGCCACAATGCGCGCGCCGGAGAGCCGCCCAAGCTGGAGCGCGAACTCGCCCACGCCGCCGGTCGCCCCGGTGATGAGCGTCGGCCTCTCCAGGAGCAGCCCACCCAGCGACAGGGCGTAGAGCGCGGTCAGTCCCGCAACCGGGAGGGTCGCGGCCTGCGTAAAGTCTACTTCTGCAGGAACCTCCGCAAGCTGGTCCGCCGGCACCGCGACACGCTCCGCCCACGCCCCGCGGCGCAGAATGCCGACCACGCGGGCACCTTGCCTGGGCCCGGTTCCGTCGCCTGCCGCCCGCTCTACCGTTCCAGCCAGGTCCCAGCCGGGCCTCCAGCCCTTTTCTGCGCGGCCGGACATCCGCACCTCGCCCCGGTTTAGCGAGATCGCCGCCACCCGCACTACTGCCTCAAACGGCAGCGGCGCGGGATCGTCCGCGTTCCGTATCACCAGCCGCCCCGGCGCATCCGGGTCAACCATCACCGCTCGGTTTGCCATCTACATCTCCATTCAACTGGCGGGCGGCGGAGCTACGCTCGCTCGCTCCGCTAATCGGTGGCCCGCCCCCAGAATTGGGGGCGGGGGCAGACTCCCCCAGTCTTGGGTGCCGGGGGGCTTACTCCATCGCCTGGTCGCTGTTGAAGCTGTCCGCGACCGCGCGGAGGCTGCCGTCCGGCTGCCGCTTGAACACTACGATGTACTTGCCGATGTCCGTCATCCCGCTGCCGAAGCCGAGCGAGTAGTGGCCTGCCTCGTAGGCGAGGTCGCCGGAAGATTCAATCCGCACGCTCTCCAGCGCGAGCGATACCGCGCCCAAATCCACCAGGCCCTGCAGCACGGCGCGGATCTGCTCGCCGCCGCGCGCCATCGGGGCGCCCGGGGCCAGTACAAGCGCATCCGGCGCATAGTATTGAGAGATCAGCGCGCTCACATCCTGGCGGGCCACCGCCTGCTCGTACATGCGTCCCATGTCGCGTATGGTCTGCTCCACGTTGACGGAATCCGTTGCCATGCGTTTCTCCTCGGGTAAGCTTGATGCATTAGCGCTTCGACAGCACCCGTGATTGCCCTGCAGGAAAGCTGAAGGGGTGAGCGGGTGAAGGGGTGACACCGGAATCCGGACTTCAACCTCCTCCAGCTAGCCCGGTAAATCCACCATGCGCACGGATATCCCTCTTATCACGGACCTGGAGGAGATCAAGAAACTGGCGGAGCGCAGGAGCGCGGCCAACTGGCGCTTCCGCACGTACGTCAAGGGCCGGCTGAGCTGGAGCGACAAGGAGCTGGACGCGAAGGTCCGGGAGACGAGCCAGCAGGTGGCTACCAGAATCGACTGTACGCGGTGCGCCGAATGCTGCAAGGTCCTCCGGCCCACGGTGGATCAAGACGACGCGCAGCGGCTAGCAAGGAGGCTCGGTATCTCGGACAGGAAATTCGAGGAACAGTACCTGCTGAGGGATGAGTTCGGGGAGCGGATCATCAATCAGTCGCCCTGCCCATTCCTCAAGGACAACCGCTGCTCCGTGTATGAGGACCGTCCCAAGGCGTGTCGGGACTACCCGTACCTTGAGAGCGAGGGGTTCCGGTTCCGGATGATGAACGCCATTGACAACTGTGCCCGCTGCCCCATCGTGTTCAACACCCTGGAAGACCTCAAGCGCTCCACCGGCTTCCTGTCTCACCAGCGCAAGAAGCGCTAGTCGGCAGGCTGAAGTCGGCAGTCCGCAGGCAGCCGGAATCTCGCCCATCAACTATCAACCATCAACCATCAACCTGCTGGCACCGTGGGCAATAGTACGTGGAGCGGCCGTCCAGTCCCTGGCGGCGCATGCGGATGGGCGTGCCGCAGACGAGGCAGGGCTCTCCGCCGCGGCCGTAGACCCACAGCCTCTGCGCCGGGTTGAGGGTGAATCGGGTCTGCCGGGAGCCTCCCGCCCGGTTCAGTGTCAGCAGCCGGTGGCTCTCGTCCATAAGACCCGTCAGCGCGTCGTCCGAAAGCTCCCGCACCTTGAGGAAAGGGGAGATCCGCCGGATGAACAGCAGCTCGGACTTGAATACGTTCCCCACACCGGCCAGCACGCGCTGGTTCATCAGCGCCACCCCGATCTCCAGCTCCGGCCGCGCTTTGAGCCGGCCCAGCGCCTCCGCCACGTTGAACTCGGGCGTGATGGCGTCCGGTCCGAGGCCCGCCATGTCCGGGTGGCGCGCGGCCCCCCGCGCCGTCAGCAGCTCCACCACCGGCGCGCTGAAGCAGGGAGCGACAAGCTCCTCCGTATAGATCACCACTCGCGCGTACTGCTCCGGTTTCTGCCATCGCTCGCCCGGACGGTAGATGTGCCAGGATCCTGTCATCCGGAGATGCGTGTGCAGCACCATATCGGACTGCTGGAGGTCCAGGCCGAGCCTGTTTGGCACGGAAGTGGACGGGGGACGGCAGACGGAAGACGGAGCCGGCTTCTGTCCGTCCTCCGTCTTCCCTCCTCCGTCGCCTTGGCGGAGCACGATCAGCAGGTGTTTGCCGCGGGACTCGACCGCCTGGACGTTCCGGCCGATCAGGGGATGGCGCCGCGCGGCAACCGCGACTGCATCCACACTCGTCTCGAATCGCGTCACGGCTCGTCTCACCAGCGCCTTCCGAAGCGTAGTGGCTGTCTTGAAGAGCGTGTCACCTTCAGGCATCGAGAGTTTTCACCACAGAGTACACAGAGGACACAGAGGCAGAATTGTACCTTCGGAGTGGATCTGTTACCCTCCACCCAGTCGTCTGTTCTCGGTGCTCTCTGTGTACTCTGTAGTGAATGCCTTCAAGTACTCCGCCACCTCACCATGGCCGAAGTGATTGGCCCAGGCGATGGGCGAGGAGTGGTAGTTGTCATCCTCGATGGTGGGATCCGCGCCGCGCTCCGCCAGCAGACGGACCATCTCCATACGGCCATCCTGCGCCGCGATGTGCAGCGCCGTGATACCCTGTCCGTGGCTCGGGCCACCGAAGGTCCCGCGCCGGTTCACATCGGCGCCGTGGTCGAGCAGCCAGTTTGCCACGTCCAGATGCCCCCGGCAGGCCGCGCGGGTTAGGGGTGTGCCCCGATACGGGTCCGCGTTCACGTCCGCCCCGCGACGCACCAGCTCCTCCAGCGCTTCCACGCGGCCATTCATGCTGGCCCAGACCAGCGCCTCGTCCAGCACCTCCTGCGGGTCGTCCGAGGGGATCCACTCCGGGAAGCCGGAGTGCGGCCGGTGGAACTCGCGGTGAGCCTTCCCTTCCGGGGTGAGTGAGCCGTCCACGCGGAAGCACCGACGGATCAGGTCGAGCCGGCCCAGTCCGGCGGCTACGCGCAGATTGTCCGGCACGATGGCCCGCTCCGCCAGAAGCTCCGCCGCGTCCCGGTGACCCCAGAACAGCGCCACTACCAGCGGCGTACCGCCATCACCGTACGCGTGCAGCGTCACGTCTCCGCCTGCCTCGAGCACCGGGCGGACCACCTCCACATTGCCGCAGTAGGCCGCCTGGTGGACCAACGTCCAGCCCTTGTTGTTGGGCTGATTCACGTCGGCCCCGCGCTCCACGAGCATCCGGGCCGCCGCCATATTGCGGCAGCCTGCCGCCAGATTGAGCAAAGTATTCCCGTTCGTCCCCGGCGCCCGGACCAGTCCAGAATCCAGGGTGAGCAGCCGCTCCAGCGTCTCCTGGTCGCCCGATTCGATGGCCAGAAAGGCAAGCCGGAACGGCTCGACCTCCGCGCCACTCGCGAGTCGCCGCAGGTGGCGCAGGAGCTCCGCCCAGGTTTCGAAGCCGTGCTCCCGGGCGTAGACCAGCCGCGCGTCTTCCAGCGTTAGTTCCGCCCGGCGGATCTCCTCGTCCGTTGCGTTGGTGAACCGCGGGTGGCGGCGGCGCAGGATGGCGATAGCCTGTGCGGGCCCTGTCTTGTGATGGCTCAACAGGCCCTTCGCACGGGCGTCAAAGTAGTCCGGCTCGGTGCGGAATGCGCGGTGGAACGGGTTCCACCGGTCGCGTGCCTGGTCCACGTAGTGCTTTAGCTTGGGCCAGCTCGGGAAGCCATACTCGCGCGCGATCACGAGCTGCGCGTCGCTGAGTCTTGGTGGAACCGGAACGGAGAGCAGCTCGTCGGCGCGCGGGTGCGACTTGCGGAGGCGGTCCAGGGAACTGGGGTCGTTGGCGGCGAGCGCCTTGCGAAGATCCTTCGCTTGGTTCTTGAGCTGCTCCAGGCTGGGCGAGGCAGGCAGGGGTGAGGACACGACAACCTCCTTTCAAGGTCTGCCTGGTGTCCGCATCGTCAGGCTGAAAGAAGGTTGAGTCTCTTAGGACCGGGCAAATGGGTGGGCTCGGCCCTTCCCGCGGACACGGGCGCGCCCCGTGCGCGCTGCCTCATTATAGCGGCCGGGCAGGCAGGAGTCAAAGCCTCTTCAGAAATCCATGGTTCGTGCGCACGAATCCGGCTTCCAGCAGGGCAGCGGCCATGGGGGTCTGCTCTACCGGCTTGCCGTCTACTTCCTCGATGAAGAATGCCCGCCGTCCGCCCGGTCCCACCTGTCGCGCCAGCGCCAGCGCAACCTCAAGGGCCATATCTTCCGGCTCGCGCTCGCCAACCTGATCCAGGAATGTAAGGAGCTGGCGCTCTCCCCGGCCCATCCAGCCAGCCAGCGCTCCGTCCACCAGGATAACCACCGCGCCGGCCATTCGCATCGGTCGTCTTCCCTCTGGCCGCTCGGGCCAGGGCAGCGCCGCGCCGTACGGGTTGGCCGGGTCGGTGGCGGCCAGGATCAGGGTCTCCATCTGCTCGGCAGGCTCCCGTAGCGCGCGCAGCCGGTCCACCGCCCCCACGGCCGCGAACTGCGTGGCGCCCAGCCCGGAGACGAAATATCCGCGCCGGACCCGCCCGGCCTCCTCCAGCGCCTTTAGCACGCCGTAGATAGCGCTGAACCCGCCGCTGACTCCCTCCGCCTGGACCGCCTCCCGTGTGAGCACGCCATATCGGTTCAGGAGCTGCTGTGTCCGCGCGGCCAGCCGCTCTGTGGGAGTCGCCTGCCCGTAGATAAGGCTGCTTACCAGCGACCACCGGCCGCTTGCCTCGGGCGGGGAGAGGCGTGAAGGGTTGAAGGGGTGAAGGGGTGAAGGGGTGGCCCTGCCAGTTACGAGAATCCGTCGCCTCATTCCTACATCGCCCGCTCGCCCGCTCGCCCGCTCTCCCCCGCGTCTCATCTCAGCATGCCGGCTGCCCTTACGCGGATTCAGGTAGGCGCGAAGCGGCTGGAGCGTATCGTTCGTCACCTCTCCCGCCCAGACCAGGTCCCATAGCGCGTCCAACACTTCCGCCGGAAACCCACCGCCCGTCGCCTGCACTATCTGAGGGAAGAACGAAGCCCCCCGTGCCGCCAGATGCTCGCGAATGGCGCTGTGGAGCGGCGACGGGCGGGTTGAAGGTTGTCCCAGCCCCTCGGACCGGTGGCGGGGCTGGGCACCCCGGTTGAAGGTTGAAGGCCCGGAATGGGAGGCTGGGGGTTGGGCGTTGGGCGTTGCGGATTCCGGAGTCGCCCCCTCGCCGCGTTGCCCCTTCGCCGCGTCCTCCCCTTCTCCCCTTCTCCCCATCTCCCCCTCTGCTCTCACCAGCAGGTGTGCATTCTCCACCAGGTACAGGCGGATCCGGCCGTCATGCTGGCCCAACGGCTCGCATCCCGTCCACATCACCGCTCCAGACGCCAGCAGCGCGTCCAGATCCGCAGGCTGGTATCCCGGAATCCGCGCCGGCAGTATCTGTGTCTCCAGCACCGAAGCCGGCACCGCCGCGTCCTGTAGCTGGGCGATGACGTCAAGGAGAGAAGACTGACGCGGCGACGGGCCGATGGGGCGACTCGGCGATGCCGGAGTCTCCCCTTCTCCCCTTCTCCTCTTCTCCCCCTCTGTCTTTACGCCTTGCCAGGCCACATACAGCCGCCCGAGGGCGGCCTGTTCTACCGGCTCGACCTCCTGGCGTAACCGGGCCAGGGACTTCTGCCGGATGGCGCGGAGCACTCCCGTGTCGCACCACTCGCTGCCCGCTCCATCGGGACGGAACTCGCCCTCCACCACGCGTCCCGTCTGCTCCTGCTGCTGAAGGACGGCCAGCAAGGGGGCTACCCCGATGGCATAACGTGTCGCGAGATCCTGCACGCGGAAGGGGCCGTGAGTGCGAGCGTACCGGCTTACCAGGTCGCCCAGCGGGTCGCGCGTATACTCCAGGAAGGCGTCCGGGAGGCCCGGTGGAGGCGGGATGCCCAGCGCGTCCCGGTACCGTCCGGCGTCCTCCGCCGCGATGTAGCGCGGCTCGCCGCCGATGGGCAGCGTGATAATCCGCCGCTCGCGCTCCAGCCGCTCAATCCAGCCCGCCGCCTCATCAGGCGAGGTAACGCGCGCCATCACCTCGTCGCGGGAGAGGTCGCCCAGCCGGATGAAGAGGTCGTGCAGCCCGTCGGCGTGCCGCGCCGCCCGCTCCGGCGTGAGGTGCTGGAGGTACACCTCCAGCGTCTCCAGCGCGTCGGCGTCCAGCAGGTCCCGCAGCTCCACCTCGCCCAGCAGCTCTCGGAGCTGCGCCGGGTCCACCGTGAGCGCCTGGGCCCTCCGCTCGGCCAGCGGGGCGTCGCCTTCGTAGATGAAGTTGGCCACGTAGCTGAACATCAGCGCGGCCGCGAACGGGGAGGGAGCGCGGCTGGTGACGGTGACCACGCGGATGTCCCGGCTCCGGATCTCCCGCAGGAGTTCCCGGAGCGCCGGCATGTCGAAGATGTCCTGCAGACACTCCCGGAAGGTCTCCAGCACGATGGGGAAGGAGCCGAAGTGCGCCGTGGCCGCCATCAGGTCCGCGGCGCGGCGCCGCTGTTGCCAGAGCGGCGACCGCTGGCCGGGGTGTTTGCGGGGCAGCAGCAGCGCGCGGGCGGCCGCCTCTCGGAAGCGCGAGGCGAAAAGGGCGTTCTGCGTGGATTCGTGCGCGCCGGCGCCGCCTACGCTCAGGGCGCGGATGACCAGCTCCTCCACCTCGTCCGGATCCGGAATGACCGCTTCGGCCGGCGGGGGCTCATCCGCCTCGGGGAAGCGGACCACGATGCCGTCGTCCGTCCAGAGAATGTCCACCTCCAGCTCGCTCTGCTGCCGGATCATCGCGCCGATGGCCATGGCCCAGGGTGCGTGAACGCGGCTGCCGAAGGGGCTCAGCATGCAGACGCGCCAGTCGCCTAGGTCGTCCAGGTAGCTCTCGACGACAATGGTGCGGTCGTCCGGCACCGTGCCGGTGGCGTCCTGTTGGTCCTGGAGGTACTGGAGCAGGTTGCGGGCGGCCCGCTCATCCAGCGCGTGCTTGGTCTGGAGCAGCTCCAGCGCTTCTACTGGCGGCAATGAGCGCAGCGTGCGCGTCAGCGCCCCGATGGCGCGGCCGAACTCCAGGGGCCGGCCCGCGGACTCTCCCTTCCAGAACAGCATTCGGCCGGGCGTGCCGGGGGCGGGGGAGACCAGTACGCGGTCGTGGGTGATCTCCTCGACCCGCCAGGAGCTCGCGCCCAGCAGGAACACGTCGCCCACGCGGGTCTCGAACACCATCTCCTCGTCCAGCTCGCCGACCCGCCCGTGCCCCTTCTCCGCGCCCAGCAGGAAGACGCCATACAAGCCGCGGTCCGGGATGGTCCCGCCGCTCGTAATGGCGATGTGCTTGGCTCCCTCGCGGGCGTGGAGGGTGCCGTTCAGCCGGTCCCAGGTAATGCGCGGCCGGAGCTCCGCGAAGGCGTCCGAGGGATACCGGCCGGAGAGCATGTCCAGCACCTCTTCCAGCATGGACTGGGGCAGCTCCGCGAACGGGGCCGCACGCCGCACCACCCGGGCCAGGTGCTCCACGTGCCAATCGTCCATGGCGACCATCGCCACAATCTGCTGCGCCAGAATATCGAGCGGGTTGCGGGGGTACCGCATCTGCTCCACCGCGCCGGCCATCATCCGCTCCGTGAGCGCGGCGCACGCTAGCAGGTCGCCCCTGTATTTAGGGATGATAACTCCGGAGCTCGGCTCCCCGATGCGGTGGCCCGCGCGGCCGATCCGCTGCATCCCGCTGGCGACCGTCGGCGGCGCCTCCACCTGGACCACCAGATCGATGGCGCCCATGTCGATGCCCAGCTCCAGGGACGAGGTAGCGACCATTGCCGGCAGCCTGCCGGACTTGAGCTCGTCTTCGATCAGGAGCCGCTGCTCTCGCGCGACGGAGCCGTGGTGGGCGTGCACGATCTCCTCGCCGGCCAGCTCATTGAGCGCGTTCGCCATCCGCTCCGCAAGGCGCCGGCTGTTGACGAAGATCAGGGTGGAGCGGTGCCGGTGGATGAGGTCCAGGATGAGCGGGTACATGGCCGGCCAGATGGAGCCGCGCGTCTCGCCCTGCGCCGCGTTCCCGCTGGGGATCTCCTGCACCAGTCCCAGCCGCGCCATGTCCTCCACCGGCACCTCCACGCACAGGTCCAGCTCCTTCCGGCTCCCCGCGTCGATGATGGTGACGGGGCGAGGATGAGGGGGTGAAGGTGCTGCGGCCTTCCGACTCGCGAGCCGGGCGAGGCTCGCGCGGCCGCAGGGGTGAGGGGGTGACACCGGATTCGCCCGCTCGCTCGCTCGTTCGCTCGCCCGCTCGGATTCCGCAAATCCGCCCAGGAATCTCGCCACTTCGTCCAACGGCCGCTGGGTCGCGGAGAGCCCGATGCGCTGGAACGGCTCGCTCGTCACCTCCTGCAGCCGCTCCAGCGAGAGCGCCAGGTGCGCGCCCCGCTTGGTACCCACCAGTGCGTGGATCTCGTCCACAATGACCCAGCGGACGGAGCGCAGCGCGTCCCGCGCGTGGCTGGTCAGCAGCAGGTAGAGCGATTCCGGGGTGGTTATGAGGATGTCGTCGGGATTGCGCTGGAAGGCCGCGCGCTCGCGGCTCGGTGTGTCCCCGGTGCGGATATGGACCAAGGGCTCGTGTGTCTCCACGCCCATCCGCTCGGCGTACCTGCGGATGCCCACCAGAGGCGCGCGCAGGTTGCGCTCCACGTCCACGGCGAGGGCCTTGAGCGGCGAGACGTACAGCACGCGGCACCGCCGGTCCTTGCTGGGCGGCGCGTCGAATAGGACCCGGTCGATAGCGACCAGGAACGCGGCCAGCGTCTTGCCGGAGCCGGTCGGGGCGAGGATGAGCGTGTGCTCGCCGCGCTGAATGGCGGGCCAGCCCATCTCCTGCGGCGCGGTCGGCGTGCCAAAGGAGGCCCTGAACCACTCCCGCACCGGCGCATGGAACCCGTCCACCGCGCCTCGGGAGTTTGGAGTTGTTTTTGGATCCCTGATCATGCTGGTAGTAACAATCAGATGTCTGGGCGAGCAACCTGTCATCCCGAGCAAAGCGAGGGATCTGCTTTACGGTACCAGCACGTACTCTGCCGCAAAAGCAGATCCCTCGCGGAGTTCGGGATGACAGGCTGGCACGCTCCGGTTTTCTTTCCTACGACATGGCGCTTTCGCCATCGACCACTCGGGATGACAGGTGGCGGCCGCGATGAGAACGGTGAGTTCATGCGTGCGGTCCCGAGTCCTCCCCCGCCAGAACCCGGTACATGCGCTCCACATCCGCGAGGGTGTTGATCTGCGACGGCGGCTTATCGTCCCGGATCCGCACGATGCGGGGAAATCGGAGCGCGTACCCGGACTTGTGGCGCGCCGATTTCTGGATGTTGTTGAACTCTACCTCCAGCACGATCTCCGGCTTCACGGTGCGGTACCTGCCGAACTCCTGGAGCGTGATTCCCTTCAGCCGCTCCGTCATCTGCGCTATCTCCGCGTCTGTCAGCCCGCCGTAGGCTTTGCCGATGGTAACCAGCCGCTCATTGGCCTCGTCCTTCACCGCGAAGGTGTAGTCGGAGAGAACCGCCCGCCGCTTCCCGTGGCCCCACTCCGCGCCCACGATCACCACGTCCAGGGTCTCCAGGGGCCGCTTCACCTTCAGCCACTGGTAGCCGCGGCGGCCGGAGGCGTAGGGGGAGCCCGAGTCCTTGCACATCAGCCCCTCGTTGCCGCGCAGTCGCTGTGCCTCCTCGAACAGCCTCTCCAGTTCCTCGGCGTTCTGCGCGGTAAAATGGGGCGCCAGGAGCTGTCCCGGCGGCAGCACCACCTGCTCCAGGCGCGCGCGCCGCTCGCGCAGCGGGGTGTCCAGCAGGCTCTCCTCCTCACACGCCAGGAGATCGAACACCACCATAGCGGCCGGGTGGGCGGCCATCACGTCGGGGGTGGGCGCGATGCGGTTCAGTCGCTGCTGAAGCCGCGCAAAGGGGAGGGAGCGGCCGTGCTCCAGCGCCATCAGC
Source organism: uncultured Chthonomonadaceae bacterium (assembly GCA_964396385.1). Taxonomy (GTDB): domain Bacteria; phylum Armatimonadota; class Chthonomonadetes; order Chthonomonadales; family CAJBBX01; genus CAYNFH01. Next base: position 14,613 of record CAYNFH010000161.1, read on the forward strand.
TCGCCGTCGAGAGCGTAGGATCCTGGCGCGCCGGCGAACGCCGCCACCACGTCCGGGAACTGCCGCGTGATCTCCTTGCGGTCGCGCGAGTAGAGGCGCACCTGCTCGCCCTGCTTGTGGAGCTGGCACCGCACGCCGTCGTACTTGTCCTCCACCCACACCGGCGTGCCCAGGCGGCGGACCACTTCGTCCACTCCCTCCGTCGGCTGCGCCAGCATGGGGTCGACCGGGCAGAAGTAGGCGAAGCCGCCCTCCTCCAGCGCGTTGTGCCGCGCCTCCAGCGCCACGGCGCCGAGATTGGCGCGGTGCCGGTTCGCCGCGCGCACCCGCTCCATCGGCTGGTCAAAGGCGTGGGCGACCGCATCTTCCACGGTGCCCTCCTGCACGCCCATCCGCGTCTCGCTCAGCATCACCTTTACGAAGGCGCGGATCTCCGGCGCGCTCATGCGCCGGAACGCCTGCTCCAGCAGGGGGACCTTGGCCGTGGGGCCCTTGGCGACCGCCAGCGCCTCGAAGGTCTCGGCCACCTCGCGCAGCGTGAGGGGCTCTCCAACGGGCTCCGCGCGCTCCCATACGTCCGCCGCCGTATCGCCCGCGTCGGAGTGGCGCAGCCAGGCCGCGTTCAGCTCCTCCGGCGTGAGACTGGGGAGCGCCTGGAGCAGCGCCTGGCTGAAAGTCGCGCCTCCCAACGAGAGCTTACGATCGTCCGAGCGGGGAAAGGGCCGGCCGGTGAGGAAGGTCACCGCCAGCGGCAGGGAGTTGTCGGGGATGGCGCGGAGGTACTCCACCAGGATGCGCCGCTTCTCCAGCCGGGAGCTGGTGCCGCGCGCTTCGCCCAGCGCCTCCGCGAACCGGGCGAGGGAATCTGGTCGGCTGGAAGGCTGTTCCGAGGGTTCTGGCTGGCTCATTTTCTACCAGCATTATACGCCGCCCGCCCGGTACCCGTCTCCCGCCGACAATCATGAAACTGGCGATTGACAGTATTACGTAATAGTGTTACAATGGCCCAGGATTTGTCGGCACGGCGACGCATGAGGGTAGGGGCGGCCCCGTGGGGCCGCCCC
>CAYNFH010000162.1:0-15570 GCA_964396385.1 uncultured Chthonomonadaceae bacterium
GTCATGCGAAAGCGCTGCCCCGAGCACGGTCCGTTCGAGGGGCTGATCTATGGTGACGCGGAGGCATACGTTCGCAATGCCCGCTATAACAAGCCCGGCGCCATCCCGCTCCACTTTTCCACGGAGATCCGCGAGGGCTGCCCTCATGACTGCGGCCTCTGCCCGGACCACCAGCAGCACGTCTGCCTCGGCATTCTGGAGATCAACAGCGCCTGCAATATGGGCTGCCCGCTCTGCTTCTCGGACGCCGGGCACGGCTTCAGCCTCACGCTGGAAGAGGTCGAAGGCATGCTGGACCACCTGGTCGAGACGGAGGGCAGTCCCGAGATCGTCCAGTTCTCCGGCGGGGAGCCCTCTATCCATCCCGACATCGTGCCCATGCTCCGCGCGGCGCGCGAGCGCAACATCCGTTCGGTGATGCTCAACACCAACGGCAAGCGTATTGCCCGGGATGATGATTTCCTCGCGGCGCTGGACGAGATGCGCATCGCCATCTACTTCCAGTTCGACGGGCTGGATCGGGAGACGTACCGAGTCATCCGCGGCGAGCCGGACATCCTGGAGGAGAAGGTCCGCGCGCTGGACCGGCTCGCGCAGACCTCGTGCAACGTCGTGCTCGTGCCGGCCATTGAACGGGACGTGAACCTGCACGAGGTGGGCGCTATCGTCCGGTTCGCACTGGCCCATCCCGCGGTGCGCGGCATCAACTTCCAACCGGCCTTTCACGCCGGCCGGTACGGCGCGCACGACCCGATGCGGCGGGTGACTATCCCGGACATCCTGCGGGGAATCGAGGAGCAGACCGAGGGGCTGTTCCGCGTCACGGACTTCGTGCCCGTGCCCTGCTGCTTCCCCACCTGCAACTCGGTGACCTACGCCTACGTGGACGGCGGCGATGTGGTCCCGATCCCGCGCCTTCTCCAGGTGGACGACTACCTGGACTACATCGCCAACCGGGTGCTGCCGGACATCTCCGGCGAGATCCGGCGGGCCCTGGAGGGGCTGTGGTCCTCGGCAGCCGTTCCCGGCTCGGAGAAGGCGTCCGGGGATTTCCGGCTCTCCTGCGCCGCCTGCGATCTACCGGCAGACTTCGACTTGGGCGAGTTGGAGAAGAAGATGTTCATGATCATGCTCCAGGACTTCATGGACCCATGGACGTTCAACCAGAAGAACCTCATGAAGTGCTGCAAGGAGATCCTGCTGCCGGACGGCAAGCAGGTCCCGTTCTGCGCCTACAACACTGTGGGCTACCGCGAACAGGCCCGTGCGCAGCTCTCGGCGCGCACGCGGGCCCGCGCCCAGGCGCGGCGGGCCGGCATCCCGTTCCACCCCGAGCCGCTGCGGTTCGACTTCTCCGGCGCGTTCGATGGCACCCACTGATGGATGCCGCCGAGACCATCAAATCCTGCTGCGCCGCCCTCTATGAGCAGGACTGGGTGAAGGTCCTGCTAGGCGACTCCTTCCATCCGGGCGGGTTGAAGCTCACGGAGCGGCTGGGCGAGATGCTGGGCCTCGGCCCCGGCGTGCGCGTTCTGGATGTGGCGGCGGGACGGGGGTCGAGCGCCCTATTCCTCGCGCGCCGCTTTGGCTGCGAGGTAGCGGGCACGGACCTCAGCGCGGAGATGGCGCGGGAGGCGGAGGAGGCCGCGCAAGCGGAGGGGCTTGGCCATCTTGTCTCGTTCCGCCAGGGCGACGCGGAGCGGCTGCCGTTCGAGCAGGGAGCGTTTGACGCCCTCCTGTGCGAGTGCGCCTTCTGTACCTTTCCCGACAAGCGGACGGCTGCCGTCGAGTTCGCCCGCGTCCTCCGGCCCGGCGGGCGCGCCGGCATCAGCGATCTCACGCGGAATGGCGGCCTGCCGGACGAGCTGGAATCGCTGCTCGCCTGGGTGGCCTGTATCGCCGACGCGCGGCCCGTGGAGGAGTACGCCCGGTATCTGCGAGAAGCGGGATTCGAGGGATTCCAGCTAGAGCCGCACGATGAATCGCTGGTGCAGATGGTTAGCGACATCCGGGCTAGGCTCATTGGCGCACAGATCCTGGCCGGGTTGAAGAAGATCGCGCTTCCTGCCGGCGTGGACCTGGATCAGGCGCAGTCGATTGCGCGCTCGGCCGTGCAGGCGATTCAGGAGGGCCGGCTGGGCTACGCCCTGATCACCGGAGAGCGGCATTAGCGTCGCCGGCGCGGCCGGACCGGGTCTGCGGATCCGTGGTCCCTCAGGATGGCGGCTAGTCGCGGTGCTGGTGGGGAATGGCCTCTTGCGGATAGCCAACGCGGGCGGCGGCGCGCTGGTGGGCTTCTACCTGGCAGATATGGCCAGGCACGGCGCCCCCGTGGGAGCGGGCCTCGTCGGCACGCTCGGCGCCGTGGCCAGCGGCGCCGAACTGGTGGGCGCGCTGCCCATGGGCGTCCTGGTAGACCGCTTTGCGCCGCGCTCCGTGCTGGTAGCTGGCGCGCTCCTTGGCGCGGTGGCGACTCAGCTCTTCGGCCTCACGCGCGTGGTGCCCATCTTTCTTCTCTCCCGCGCGCTGGAGGGCATCGCCGCCGCGTCCAGCACCTCGCCGCTGCTCGCGCATCTGGCGGACGCATCCCGGCCGGACCGCGCCCTGCGCTCCCGGGTGATGAGCTTCTTCGAGCTCTCCCTCCTCGCCGGCATGGCGCTTGGCGCGCTGGTGGGCGGGACGCTCTGGGATTCGGTGAAGACGGCCGCCTTCAGCCTGATGGCCGCCCTCTACCTGCTGGTGGCGCTGCTGTTCTGGTGGGGAGTGCGGGGCTATCCGATCACGCGATCCACTCCGCATCCACTGTGCGGCCTCAGACGGGCGCTGTCTGAGCCTCAGCTTCTGCGGCTGGCTCCTGCCTGGCTGGCGGTGACCGCCATCATCGGCATGTGGCTAACACAGATCGGCTTCCAGCTCAGCGGCCCGCCGGCCAGCGGGCAGTACCTCGTGGGCCGGTTCACCCCCGGAGAGGTGGGATTGGTGCTGCTGGTCTACTCGCTCGTGTTCGCAGCGGGCGTGACCGCCTGGGGATTCCTGATGGCACGCATCGCCCGGAGGCGCGTCCTCGTAGTCACGATGGTCGCCATGCTCTTCGCCTGCCTCTGGCTGTACCTGCTGAACCACTCCGGCCCGCTGCCCCTTTGGATGCGGGGCGCGCTGGTAGTCCTGGCCGCCTTCACGGTGATGGCGGAGAGCGGCTTTACGCCGGCCGCGCTGGCCTACCTGGCGGACGTAGCGGATAAAGGCGAGGGGCGGGGGGCCGCCATGGGCATCTATTCGCTGCTGCTGGGGCTCGGTGGAATAGCAGGCGCGGCGCTGGGCGGCTGGCTAGGGCGGGCCTTCGCCTTGGACGGCCTGTTGCTCGGCACGCTCTTCCTAACTCTCGTGGCCCTGGCCGCGCTTGCGCGTTTGCGCAGAGAGCCGGGAACGGCAGCGCCAGCCCAAGAGTAAGAGCCGCTCACTGCTCAGACCGTCATCCACTGGCCGCCTGCCGGCTTCAACGCGCTATTTGAGCGCAAGAAGGCGGTCAACGACCTCTATCAACGTATCCCCGGCGACGTCAGGCTCGGCCATAGCCGGCGAGAACCGGGTCTCCTGCCTCTTTACCCAGCCAGTAATCAGCCCCGCTTGATGGGCACCGTGCACGTCCCAGGCGTGCGCAGCCACAAGCGCCAGCCTCGCCGGCTCGACCTGCATCTCCCGGGCCGCATACAGGTAAGGCTCGCGGCGGGGCTTCCACTGCTTGACATCATCCACCGACAGGAGCCGGCTCACGTACCGATCTAGGCCGGCCCGCTTGAGGAGCCCGCTGGTGGTCTTCTCGCTGCCATTGGTCAACGTGGCGATCTGCAAACCCTGTCCGTGCAGCCTCTCAAACGCCGGCTCCACATCGGGGTGCGCGGTCAGCGTAGAGAATCCCTCCAGGGCGCGCTGGATCGCCGAAGGCGCCGCCTCTAATCCCTTGTCGTGGAGCAGGACCTCCAGCGCGGCGGCAGCCACCTCTTGGAACGGCCGGTACGTGTCCGCCGCGGCCAGCGCGAAGGCGTCGCGCAGCATCCGGCTGAACCAGGTCTCCAGCGCCTCCGGCTTCAGGCCCAGCTCCTGGAGGCGCGGCCGCAGGGGTTCTAGAGAAAAGAGCGTCTCGATCGCGTCGAACGCGACTGCAACAGGACGAGCAGCCATGGTGATTCCTTCCTCCGAACCGGGCGGGTTCGGTCGCTTTACGCGGGCGGCCAGTTTGTTCTTGTCTCACGCCGACCCCAAAACAGCGAGCATGGTGCCACAAAGTTCTTCGCCACCTCCACACCCTTCATCTCCGTACTGGCCCAGCTAGCGAAAAACCGGATGGGGCCGCACCACGGTTGGACTGCCGCAGCAGCCCACGCTCCAGCACTGAGCCCACGGAGCTTCAGGAGGGTTCCGACGTGCTGGGTCCGCCGCTCAAGCCGGCGAGCATGGCCTGGAACCGGCCGAGGTCCGGCAGCGTGACACTGCCTCGGCCAACCGATAGCAGTCCTTCCGCGCTCCACTGGCCGAGCACGCGCGAGACGGTCTCCCGGCTGACGCCGGCCATCTGAGCGATCTCTTCCTGCCGCAGGCGCAGAGTGACCGGCCCGTCGCGCAGAAGCGGCATGGAATCCCGTGCAAGCTGGAGCAGCACCGTTCCTACCCGCACACGCACATCGGAGCTGGTCAGCGCCTGCACCCGCACCTGCATCCCCATCAACCGCCGAGAGAGGAGCCGCAGGAGCTGCCACGCAAAGCCGGACGGGCCGCTCGCCAGGCGGCGCAGGTCGTCCTGATGCAAGGAGGCGACCAGGCTCTCCTGGACGGCCTCGGCGGTGCATGGATAGGGCATGGAAAGGAATACAGCCACTTCCCCGAGCGCCTGGCCGGCGGAGACGATCTCCAGCGCGCGCAGCGCTCCGTTCGTCTCCGCAGAGAGCCGGAGCGCCCCATGCTGGATCAAATGGAGGTGTTCGCAGCGCTCGCCCTGCCGGAAGAGAATCTCCCCCGCCGCCAGCTCGCGCTGCGTTAGAAACTGCTGCAACGCGCTGATCTGTTCCTCGCCGAGTGCCTCCAGCAAGCCCAGTCTCATTAACAGCAGCCGATAGCCGTTCACGTCTTGCCCCCTCCACCCATGCGATCCTTTTCTCAAACGACGCTGCTGCCCAAACATCTGTTCTCTTGTGTGATCTGGCGCACACAACTTTCGGAACAAAAGCCAGACCGCGCCTGTTTACTCTAGTGCATACCTTATCACGCCCGAGCGTGCGCTTCGATCGTAGGGCGGCCCCATGTGGCTGCTCCTACACCTAAAGGAGACTAATAATGAGCAAGCCTCTGTACGCAATCCTGCCTGCCGCCGCGCTGCTCGCCGGCGCCCTGGCGGCAGCCGGGCTACGGAGCCCCCAGGCGCCACCGCCCATGGGCCATCCCCACATGATGGTCGCGCCAGGCGCGCGGAAGCTGCACAGCGAACTGGAACGCGTGAGCAGCGCGGCCGCAAAGAAAGGGATGTACACGTGCTGCCTTAATCCGCCCTGCGAGTTCTGCGGCGTCCACATGGCCATGTGCCCTTGCGGCAAGGAGCTGGTTGCCGGCAAACCGGTCTGCCGGGAGTGCAAAGGCGGGTGGGACGTGGGCGATGGCCGCATCCCGGGGGTAGATGCGGCCAATGTGAAGGGGGAGTCCGCTGCCCAGTCCATGAAGATGATGAAGGGCGGCATGATGGGTGGCATGCACGGAGGAATGAAGGGACATATGAAGGGACATATGAAGGGCAAAATGTAGCTTCAGCACAAGAGAGGCGGGCCAAATCGGCCCGCCTCTCTTGTTACCGCCTCGGAGGTCCGTATGCCAAACTTTTCCTGGCCGGAAATACACGGCGCCCTGACCCACTTTCCGGTCGCCCTCCTCATTACGGCCGTGGTCTTCGACCTGGGCGCCGCCTTGTTTCGCAGGCCCAACGGCCACGTGGTCAGCTTCTGGCTGCTCGTGGCCGCGGTCGTGATGGCTGTTCCCACGCTCTACGCCGGCTGGATGGCGGGCGACGTGTTGTTCCACGATGTCCAGCCGCCCAACATCTTCGTGTGGCACCGCACCGCCGCCTTCACCACGGCCGGAATCGCCGCAGTGCTCCTTCTCTTCCGTGCCCTGAAGCGCGACCTACTGCTGGGCGGCGCGCGGGCGCTCTCTATCCTCCTCCTGCTGGCGGCGGCCGGCACGGTCGGATATACCGGTTACCTCGGCGGCCGCATGCTCTTCGGCAGCCAGGCCGTGAGCCATGAGCATGGAGGTGGAGAGGAGCATGAAGGAAAGGGGCATGAGCATGGCGGTGGAGAGCACCATGAAGACAAGGGGCATGAGCAGCACGCCACGGAGGAGCCAGAAGCGCCGGATCCCAAGCTGGTTGCGGCGGGAGAACAGGCGTTCAAGGCGCGCAACTGTCTCTCATGCCACAAGATGTCCGGCAAGGGCGGCACCCTGGGGCCGGAACTCACAAATGAGGGCACCCACCAGCCCGACATGAACTGGCAAGTGGAGCACTTGAAGAACCCCGCCAAGATGACGCCCGGCTCTTCCATGCCCAGCTTCGCGCATCTAAAGCCGGATGAGCTCAATGCGCTGGCAGCATATCTGATCAGTCGGCGGTGATTGTCTTGTGCGGCGTGCGTTTCATCTGAGCAGATAGTGCAGCGCCTGTCAGCCGCCGGTCTTACCGCAGGCGCCCGAGGACCTTTCCGAAGGAGCCGGGGACGAGCGTGAATCCCGCACAGCTTCGCAGCAGCCTTCAAACAGGTGAATCGGCCAGCCTGAGGCGCCGCCGCGCCATCATCGGCCTCTCCTTGGTCGGCATGGCGGCGCTTGGGGCCGTGTCGCTCCTGCAGACAGGACTGGTCCGGCACCTGCCCGATCCGCCGATCGACGGCTTCGATTCCGACAAGGTCAACCTCTCGGATTCGGCGTATCGGTTCGGGGCGCCGGATGGGACGCTCGCCGTCGCCAGCCTGGCGGCCAATCTGCCGCTGGCCGCCTTCGGCACGGAGGACCGCGCCCGCAGCCAGCCCTGGGCGCCCCTGCTCGCCGCCGGCAAGGCCCTGGCAGACGCCATCATTGCAGGCTGGTACTTCTACCAGATGCCGGCAAAAGAACAGGCGTGGTGCGGCTACTGCATCACCGGAGCGCTGGCGAACTTTGGGATTCTCGCCCTCGCGGTTCCAGAAGCAAAGGAGGCGTGGGAGACTCTGTACGAGAGAACGAAATGATATGACAGCGGGCGGTATCACAGCGATGGAACTCGGGCGGTCACGCGGATGAGGACGCTATGAATGGCGACTACGATGTCCTTGTAATCGGCGCAGGACAGGCGGGCATCCCGCTGGCCCACGCGCTGGCGAAGGCCGGGCGGCGAGTCGCCCTCGCGGAGCGCTCTCAAGTGGGCGGCTCCTGTGTCAACTTCGGGTGTACGCCCACCAAGGCCGCCATCGCCTCGGCCAAGCTGGCCCACCGCGCCCGGCATGCGGCGGACCTCGGCCTGCGCATCCCCGGCGTGGAGGTGGACTTCCCGGCCGTCCTCGCCCGAGCCCGCCGCATCGTAGACGAGTTCCGGCAGGGACTGGAGGAGGAATTCCAGCCGGGCGGCAACCCGGAGCTCCTGCGCGGCCACGCCCGGCTGGACGGGCGGGCCGAGACAGGCTTCCGCGCGCGGGTTGGGGAGCGGCACATCACGGCTGCTCAGGTGGTACTGGATACGGGCACCCGCAGCCTCATACCGTCCATTCCCGGCCTGCCGCCGGAAGAGGTTATCCACGCCGGCAACTGGCTGGACCATACTGAGCTGCCGCAGCACCTGCTGATGATTGGCGGCGGCTACATTGGCCTGGAGATGGCCCAGTTCTACCGGCGCATGGGCAGCCGTGTCACCGTCATCGAGCGCTCCGGCCAGATCGCGGGTCGGGAGGATCCGGAGGTCTCCTCCGCCATCCAGGAGCTCCTGGAGCGGGAGGAGATCCGCTTTCTTCTCGACACCTCCATCCTCGCCGCGCGCCGGGACGGTGAGAACCTCACCCTCACCGTCGAGACGGATGGCTCGCGGCGGGACCTGACCGGCACGCACGTCTTCGTCGCCACCGGTCGCCTGCCCAACACCGACGATCTGGGGCTGGAGACCGTGGGAGTGAGGATGAACGACCACGGAATTGTCGAGGTGGATGAGCGGCTCCGCACCAGTGTGGAGGGAGTCTGGGCGGCGGGCGACATCCGAGGCGGCCCGATGTTCACCCATACCTCCTGGGACGACTACCGCGTCCTCTACTCCCAAATCGCCGGAGACGGCTGGCGCACCACCCGGCGCGTGCTGGTCTACGCCGTCTTTACGGAGCCCCAGCTTGGCCGCGCGGGCATGACCGAGCTGGAGGCGCGGAAGGCCGGATACTCGGTACAGATCGGACGGTACGACATGAAGCACAATTCCCGCGCCATCGAGACCGGCGAGGAGGACGGCTTCATCAAGCTCGTAGTCGACGCAAAGACCGACCGCATCCTGGGCGCGACCGTCATGAGCACGGAGGGCGCGGAGCTGGTCCACATGTACGCGGACCTGATGAACGCAAATGCCCCCTACACAGTAATAAGAGATGCGATACACATCCACCCGACCCTGGCGGAGGCCGTTCAGAGCGCGGCCGGCGCCGTAACCGGCGCGGAGTGGGGTACCGATATACGCAAAGACGCATTCAAGGGTAAGGGAGCAACACCATGACACAAGCTGCGGCTCAAGACCAGGCCGCTCCACCGCAACGGCAGCAGCGAGCCGGCAAAACCGCTCAGTCCGCCGGGCAGCCGCAGAGCGTACTGGCCGGCTACAAGGGGAAGGACGCCCCGCTCGGCGGCTACGCAGCGCTCATGGGCCTCTACGGGCTGACCGTTGGCGGGATGCTGTGGGCAGCCTCCAGGAACAAGGACCGGCCGCTCGCGGACAGCGTCAAATTGGGCGACATCCTCCTGCTCGGGGTAGCCACCCACAAGGTAAGCCGGCTCATCACCAAGGATTGGGTCACCAGCCCCATTCGCGCGCCCTTTACGGAGTACAAAGAATCGACGGGCGAGGGCGAAGTGGAGGAGAAGGCTCGCGGCGAGGGCATGCAGCTCGCCATGGGCCAATTGCTCACTTGACCGTGGTGCACCGGCGCCTGGGTAGGCGCCCTCTTCACACTCGGTTTCGCCATCAAGCCCAGACTGATGCGGCTCGTCAGCTCCATTTTCGCGGTGGAGACGGTCTCGGACAACCTCCACCTCGCCTATTCGGCAGCCAAGAAGCTGGAGAAGTGAGCGCCGCAGGGTGACATGGTCCGGGTCGCTGCAGAAACATCGGCGCCGCCTCTCCAGTCCACCTTCATCTTCGCCACAGGTATAGAGTGCAGCTATCCGACCATCGCCGGGCCGGATGGCCGCGCCATACGCGTGGACGAGCTGGAGAAGACGCGCCACTATCAGCACTGGAAGCAGGACCTCGCGCTGGTGCCGGAGCTGGGCCTCCGATTCCTGCGTTACGGGCCCCCCACGTACCGCGTCCACCTGGGTCCGGACAGGTACGACTGGGATTTCACGGACCAGGTCTTTGCCGAGATGCGGCGGCTGGGCATTGTGCCTATCGCGGACCTGTGCCACTTTGGCGTTCCGGACTGGATAGGCGACTTTCAGAACCCGGACTGGCCGGACCTGTTCGCCCGCTATGCGGCCGCCTTTGCCGCGCGCTTCCCGTGGGTGCAGTTCTACACGCCCATCAATGAGATCTACGTCTGCGCCAGGTTCTCCGCACTGTGCGGCTTCTGGAATGAGCGGAAGAAGGACGACCGCGCCTTCGTAACGGCGCTCAAACACCTCTGCAAGGCGGACCTCTTCGCCATCCGAGAGATTCTCAAGGTTCGGCCGGACGCCATCTTTATCCAGAGCGAGAGCGCGGAGTTCTTCCATAGCGGCGGAGCCGATCCCGACTGCGTCGCCAAGGCCAACCTGGAGAACGAGCGCCGCTTCCTCTCCTTCGATCTCCTCTACTCCAACCCGCCCTGCATGGACATGGGTCTCTATCTGCTGGACAATGGGATGAGCCGGGAGGAGTACGATTGGTTCATGCACCATAACCTCGGCCACCGCATCATTACAGGAAACGACTACTACCAGTGGAATGAAAGCATCGTGGCCCCGGGTGAAGAGGTCAGGCCGGTCGGAGAGATATTCGGCTGGCCGGTCATCACGCGGCAGTACTATGAGCGATACCGCTGCCCCGTGATGCACACAGAGACCAATGTGCAGGACGCGGAGCGGGCACCATGGTGGCTCGCCAAGGAGTTCTTCAACGTCATCCACCTCCGCCGGCAGGGCGTGCCCGTGATCGGCTTTACCTGGTACTCCTTGATAGACCAGGTGGACTGGGACAGCGGCCTCACCCAGGATCGCGGCGTGGTGAACCCGCTGGGGCTCTACGATCTGGAGCGCCGGCCGCGCCCGGTGTCAAACGCCTACCGGGAGATAATCCGCGAGTTCGAGAAGGAGCCGCTGGTTCCGAATAGCACGGTCTTCGCGCTGGACCGGTTGCCGTAAGCAAACCCAGAGCCTGAATGGACACTCGCCCCATCCCACCGTTTGAGCGGACACTGGCGCGGCACGGCGTCGCCGCGCTCCATGCCGCCTCTGTCTCCACCCTCCAGGTGAACGTCGGCAAGCGCTGCAACCAGGCGTGCAAACATTGCCACGTGGATGCTGGGCCCCTCCGCACGGAGATGATGGCGGAGGAAACGGTGGAGCAGGTCCTGGATGCCGTCCGGCGCTTCAGGATTCCCACCGTGGACATCACCGGCGGCGCGCCGGAGCTCAATCCTCACTTCGAGCGGCTGGTCGCCGGCTCACGAGAGGCGGGCGCACACGTCATGGTCCGGCACAACTTTACCGTGCAGTTCGAGCCCGGCAAGCAAGGGCTGCCGGACTTCTTCCGCGAGCAGGACGTGGAGGTGATCGCCTCTCTCCCCTGCTACCTGGCAGAGAACGTGGACGCGCAGCGCGGACGGGGAGTCTTCGGCCGGAGCATCGAGGCCATGCGGAGGCTGAACGAGGTCGGATACGGCCGGCCGGGTACGGGACTCCTCCTCAACCTGGTCTACAACCCGCTGGGGGCGGAGCTGCCCCCGCCGCAGGAGGAGCTGCAGGAGGAGTACCGGCGGGAGCTGCGAGCGCGGTACGGCCTGGTCTTCAACCGGCTCTACACGCTCACCAACATGCCCATCCGCCGCTTCCTGGACCACCTGCGCCGTACCGGCGACTACGCGCGTTACATGGAGACCCTCGCCGCCGCTTTCAATCCCGCCACGGTGGAGGGTCTCATGTGCCGTTCGCTCATCAGTGTGGGCTGGGACGGGCGCCTGTACGACTGCGACTTCAACCAGATGCTGGACCTGCCCCTCACGCCGGGCATGCCGCGCCACATCCGCCACCTCGATCCCGCCGTCCTGGCTAATCGCCGCATCGCCACCGCCGACCACTGTTACGGCTGCACGGCCGGAGCCGGCTCAAGCTGCGGCGGCGTCGTTGTGTGACTCCTACTTGTCATTCCGAGTAACGTCGCGGCGCAACCCCTCGATAAGAGGAACAAATCAGCGATGGCTGTAGGGGCCGGGCGCCGTCCCGGCCCGATCCGGCCCTTTCTCCACACCGTACTTCGAGAACGATTCGGTAAAGGCTGTGTAGGGGCCGGGCGCCGTCCCGGCCCGCTCTGTTCCTCCGGTTACACCTGCCGCGTACAAGCGTTCTCGCGCTGAATCTACATTCGTCGCACTGATACTACGTGGGCCGGGACGGCGCCCGGCCCCTACAGCGTTCGCTGATCCCTTCCGGCAAGCGGTACAGAGAAAGCGGCACCAAGGCACCGCACTCCAAATAGCGGGCCGGGAGGGAGACCCATCTCCTGGAGCGGAGTCGGGCACGGAACGGAGGCGGGCCGGGACGGCGCCCGGCCCCTACAGCGTATTCCCGCCATGTGAGCCTAACTGTCTGGATATCGCAGTTCAGCACCAAGGCTCTACGATGCCGCAATACGGATACTGCTCCCGCCGCTCCACCAACCCCTTGCGCACGGGATTGTCCAACACGTACCCGGCGGCTTCGTCAATGGACTCATAGTAGCGCAGCACTCTGTCATAGCTGCTGCGCTGCCACAGCGGGCCGGCGCCGCCGTGCGTCCACCAGACCTGAGTGATCGTGTAGCGCTTGAACGCGCCTACCTGCTCCAGCAATCCTTCAACAACCTGGCCGCGAGCGCCAGCGTCCACGGCCCGATCGGGACCGTCGCCGGGCCGGGCGATGAAGTGGAGGTGGTCAGGCATGAGGCAGTAGCAGTGTAAGATCCAGCCGCTATGGCGGCTCCTCCACATCAGAGACTCAATGACGGCCTGGGCAAGCTGCGGCCGCACGAACGGCTGTCCAAGATGCCGGGCGCAGAGGGTGAAGAAAAACTCCCGGTCCGGGGATGCATATGCGTTGCCCGGCAGCCGGTGTGGCTTGCGCTGGCGCAGAGGTTCACCCATGGATGTTCGGACTTTGCCGTAGTAGCAAGATCACACAGGATTCAGGTCACGAGGGGTCGGGACCGGACCCGTGTACTTGTTGGAAGAGAGCGGGCCGGGACAGCGCCCGGCCCCTACAGCCGACGAGGCGAGCTCGCATCCATCATTACTTCGTTCCAGTGCAGCGCCGTATCAGGAAATGGAAAGCCCCGCTTCCGCTCCAGGGGCCGGGTGGCCCACCGCTTACCAGGCGGGGCACGCTACCGATTGCGAGGCCGGGCGGGCTTCCGCTTACCGGAGCGAGCGAGCACAGCGCCGCCGCCCGCCAGCGCAGGCTGCGCTCTGCTCCCCGGGAAGCACCTGCGTTACAGTAACAACGCGTACTCTATAACCTCAAGGCATCGACCGCAGCAGCCTGTCATCCCGAGCAAAGCGAGGGATCTGCTTTACAGCAACAACACACAGTCCGCGTCTTCAAAGTGCCGGCCCCACCAACCGTCATCCCGAGCTCTGCGAGGGATCTGCTTTTCTCCGGCCCACGGCGCTAGAATGGCACCACGTGTATCTCCCCGTCCGGCTCCAGCACAGCGAACTTTACCTGCTCCACCCCTTCTGTGTCGCGCTCCCGGATGGCTTCCAGCACGTCCTCCTCCGTCAGGCCGGCGCGCCGCAGGTGCTCCTGCACGATGTGACCCTTATTCACCAGCAGCACTGGACCGCCCACCACCAGGTGCCGCAGCCGTTTGGAGCGAAGCATCAGCAGCGCCAGCAGCCGGTTCACCGCCAGCAGCGTGAAGGCCGACATGATGCCCGCCCCGAGAGAGGTGTTCGCGTTCACCATCGCCGTCTCCACGGCGCTGCCGAGCAGGATTATGATCACCAGGTCGAATACTGTAAGCTGGCCGAGGCTCCGGTGCCCCACCACCCGCAGCGCGACGATGAGGAACGCGTAGATAACCAGCGTGTGGAGGCCGACAGTTAGGAGAGCCATACCCTTCAACCCAAGGACGTCCGCATGCTGACCCACTGGCTGGCCGAAGTCTTCTCCCACCCCGACCTCAAGGGCCTGCTCATTATAGCCGGCAAGACCACCGTCATCTACGTCTTCCTGGTGGCCGGGCTGCGGCTCCTGGGCAAGCGCGAGCTGGGCCAGATGAACATCTACGACCTGGTGCTCATCATCGTCCTCGCCAACTCCGTCCAGAACGCCATGGTCGGTGACGACACCACCCTGCTAGGCGGCATCGTGGCGGCGACCACGCTCCTCATCTGGAACCGGCTGCTGACGCTCGCCTTCGCGCGCAACCGGCGGCTGGAGCGGATGATGGTGGGCCAGCCCTCGCTCATCCTCAACAACGGCCACCTCATCCAGGACCGTTGCGCCAGGGAGGGGATCACCAAGGAGCAGGTGATGGCCGCCCTCCGCGAGCACGGCCTCCAGAAGCTGGACGACGCCAAGATGGCCGTGCTGGAGGTGGACGGCACCATCAGCGTGGTGCCCAGGGACGCCGACATCCGCCGCACGCGCCGCCACTTCCGCGCCCTGAGGCTGCAATGAGCCACGCCTATATCGACTTCCTGGTGAAGATTGGCGTCCGCAGCGCCATTGTGCTCCTCTGGCTGGTGCTGGGCTTCCGGCTGCTGGGCAAACGGCAGATGGGCCAGATGAACATCTACGACCTGGCCATGGTGATGCTGCTGGCCAACGCCGTACAGAACGCCATGACGATGGGCAAGGGCGAGGTGCTGGTCGGCGTCGTGTCGGCCGGCGCGCTCATCCTGCTGGGGCGGCTCCTATCGGCGCTGTTCGTGCGGCTGCCGAAACTGGAGGAGCGGTTGGTCGGCACGCCCACCGTGGTGATCCAGCACGGCCAGCTCGTCCGCGAGAACATGCGCCGCGAGCACATCAGCGAGGACGAGGTGATGGCCGCCCTCCGCGTCCACGGCCTCGGCGACCCCAAGGACGCCCAGCTCGCCGTCCTGGAGGTGGACGGCACCCTCAGCGTCGTCCCCCGCGACACCCCCTTCAAGCACAAGCGCCGGCCCGGGTGATGGGTGATGGCCGACAACCGAGGGCGGATCCGCTCATGATATAATGCCCGTGGCCCTGCATCGGGCCAGGGGACCGCGATATGACCATTTCATTTGATCTCACGCCGGCGCAAGAGCAGAAGCTCCGGAACCGGGCTCAGCAGGAGGGCATCCAGCCGGCCGACCTACTCCAACGGATCCTCGATCAGGTCCTGGCCGAAGAGCCGGAGAATCCCTCAGAAGTGGCGCCCATAGAGCCGGGCAGCGCGAAGGGCTTGATCCTCTATATGGCGCCGGACTTCAATGCTCCTCTGGAGGAGTTCGGGGACTACACCTGATGCGGCTGCGGACTGTCTTTGACCAATACGGCGTCGACCGCCGCTGGTGACCAGACCGCATCCCCAGGCCGCGCAAGTACTCGGCGCACACCCCTTATCGGCAATCCTCCGTGAATCGGTCGTTCATCATGAGGCGGGGCCATCACGGAGAGAGAGTCTGCGGCGGCGGACGTAGGGACCGTAGACGCGATCGGCGTGGTACATGAGCCGATTGGCCACGATGGTTGTGTCTTCGTCTACCTGGTCAGAGAGGAACTCCCAGTCTGCCCATCTTTCTCGGCTGATGCGGAGAAGGCAGGGCTTGTCGGAGCTGCCGATGAGCTCGACGGCGAGCTTGTCCTTGACCTCTTGAGGCACGTGGGCCAGAAGGAGCTTGATGAGCTGGAGGCGCTCCTCCGCTGAGTAGTTGGAGTAAATCCAGGAGGCGAGGGACTGCGGATGGGGCGATGAGGCGATGAGGCGATGAGGCGTGAGACCGGATTCCGGAGAGGCGGGAGTGAGACATTGTCTCAAATTGCCGGGCAGATCATGAAGGTTCGGCACCTGGGCGGGTGCGGACGGACCGGCGACGGCCGTCGGACCAAGGTCCTCGGCTGTATGACCTTCGGCCGAGTGTCGGCCTCCGCCGACACGGGATTCGG